>CAYMOV010000013.1:6192-47051 GCA_964392085.1 uncultured bacterium | reverse complement strand
AGGTGCGGGTGAAGGTGAAGGTGTTGGTCGGGATGATGGGGGTCGGCGAGAAGGTATTCGTGGGGGTCCAGGTATAGGTTCGGGTCGGGGTATAGGTAAAGGTATACGTCGGGGTCCGGGTGTAGGTGTAGGTAAAGGTGAAGGTGGGGGTCGGCGGCGGGCAGATCAACGTCACCGCCACGAGGTTGGAGTTCTTGGTCACCATGGAAGTGTTGTTGTTGTACACCAACGTCGCGGTGTTGTTGCGGACCTTGCAATAATCCGTCGAAGAGACGTAGTACTGGACCACGCATAGGGTGACGGTCGCGCAGCTGTTTCCCTGGAACCCCTGGTGGAAGATGTACTGGATCTGGTTTCCCGATTGGGTCGCCGTCATGATCGGATCGCTCGCGTAAAAAGGTCCGCAAAACGACCAGTTGGCGTCGTAAGTGTCGGTCACCGTGACGGGATTGTTCGTGAACCCAGCCGTCGTGTTGCAGATTGTGAGTGAATAGACGACGTTATTGTTCGAATCGATGTTGGAGGTGATGTTAGCGGATTTAGTGATGTTGAGATTGGGCGGAGGAGGGGGCGTGACCGCGTTGACCGTGAACCCCTGACGCATGTAGAGGTATTCGCAATTGTCCGTCGCGGTGCCGGCGGCCGTCCAAGAAACCACCGGGAGACGCTGCCCGGTCTGCGGGTTGTAAGTGACCTTCCCCCAGATGGTGCCGGTATCCACTACGGCGGTGCTCCAACCTGAGGGAGTGAAGGCGGGGTCCAACCAACTGGTGCCGCCGGAACCCGGGGGCGCCGTGCCGCCGCCGCAATTGTTCAGGCTGTGGTAAAGGGGAATCCCGGGCGCGGAGGAGTCATAGGAATGGGTGCCGTCCGAACAGGCGATGTCGATTGAATAAGAACCCCACACCTCACCGCCGGGGTTGGTGTTGTGGACGAGGTAGGCGACCGTGTTGTTGCCGCTGACGTTCAAAAAGGACGGGTTGTTGATGGTTGTGCAGGCCGGGGTGCCCGTGGCGTCCCAATTCACGTAGGGAAAATAAGCCACATGGGTGCCGTTGATCCAAAGGTCGGCCTCGTCGTCGTTGGCGGCGCAAACCGTAATGGAAGAAGGGGTGCAGGCCGCCTGGAGGTTCTGGGGCCCAAAAAAGGTCCCAACCGCCCCCAGGATGAGGAAGGCCAAAAGGTAAAGCGGTTTCAGGGTTGGACGCGAAGACGCCTTGGGAATCATGTCTCCACGCCCTTTCCGGAAATACTCCGAGATATCAACCCCGCTCAAAGTCCGGCAACGTTATGAGAAGCGTCGAATCCAAAAGCCCCCATCGCCGGTGTCCTCAATTGAAGTCTCCCACAATATAGACGTCCCCGCACGGGTTTACTTCCCCAGTACAAGCGTTTCCAGGCGTTTTTATAGCGGTTAAAGGCCATTAAAAATGGGGTCAAGGTCGAGGGTGGCCCGGCTGATCCTATCGAACGAGCAGAACCCTGGCGTTGTAGGCACCGGCGCTCGTCACCAAATGGACCAGATAAACCCCGCTGGCGACGTGATCCCCCCGGTCATTCGACCCATCCCACCCCACAAGATCAAACCGGGGAGAGTGGTTTCGCTCATTTCGAAGAGACCTAATCTTCTCCCCCGCCGAGTTGTAGACCGTCAGGATATACAACCCGGGTTCCTGGACCCCGACGCGAATCCAAAGGGGATCAGGGTCCAACCCGGGGCGAAAGAGGTTCCTGGAAACCCAAAAGCTGTCCCCCGGCGGGAAGGTGGGCGTCGCCGTGGGGGTCCAAGTGATGGTGGGGGTCCAGGTGATGGTGGGAGTGTTCGTGATCGTAAAGGTCCAAGTGGGCGTTCGGGTCAGGGTGGGCGTGTAGGTGTTCGTGGGCGTTCCCGTGTTCGTCCGGGTGAACGTCGCTGTTGCCGTAAACGTGGGAGTCCGGGTCAAGGTCGGTGTGCGGGTTAAGGTGGGCGTGAAGCTGTTCGTCGGGGTCGGGGACCAGGTCGGGGTAAAGCTGGGGGTCGCGGTCTTCGTGGGGGTGGCGGTCGCGGTCGCGGTGGCCGTTGGGGTGAAGGTCAGGGGTAAAACCCCCAGGACCTGGCGGAACCAGAGGTCCTCCCCGGCGTTGGGGGCATCGCCGTTCGGGTTGTCCGACCAGGGCGGCAAAGGTTGGCCGGTCAGGGGGTCCGTCGGGACCTTTCCGTAATAAATTTGGGTGACGGACACGGCCGCGCCCCATGCGAACGCGGGCGTGAAGGAAGGATCGAACCATGGGTTCGGCCCGCCCGCCGGGGGCGTGGGCGTGCAATAAACGAGCGGGGTCGGGGTGCAGGCGGGGGCCGTGTGAAGGACCTGATCCGGTCCGGAACTCCCGTTCCAATAGGCGTGTGTCCCGTCGGCGCAGGTGATGTCGATTTCCCAGGAAGCCCACATCTGCGTGGGATTGGCGTTTTGGGCCAGGATCGCCACCAGGTTTTGCCCGGATGGATTCAGGAAGGATGGGTTGGCCACCGTCACGCATGGAACCGGGAGGCCGGAGGTATTCGCCACGTAGGGGAACGAACCTAAGGGAGTGCCGTTGATCCACAAATCGGCTATGTCATCCGCCCCCACACAGGCGGTCAGGCTGGAGGGAACGCATTGGGCCCCCGAAGACCGGGCCAAGCCCCCCAACGCCAGGAGGATTACGATCATCTTTCTCACGGCTTCCCTCTTCAACAACGTTCAATCTCCGGGCAGTCAACCGACGCGGTCCTTGGACATCAGATTAGGGGTCCACCCCTGGAGGGTCTATGAAAATTCGGTGGCAAGGGTGTTCAAGCCTTGCCGCGGGGGCCCGGGAAACGGTTTCAGGCATCCTGGAGCGGATGGGTCCGGAGAACGGATTGGAACTCCCGGTTGCCCGCCGAAAGGTAGATGGAACCGCTGGAGACGGTCAAGGCCCAGGCGTTGTCCCGATCCAGGGTACGGGAAACCTCCTCGGGAAAGCCCGCCTCAAACGAGTGGAGCCGGATCTCCGATTTACGGTAAAGGTCCTCCGCCTTCAACACCCCGAGGTAGTGGTAGGGATCCCGTTGGCTGTAAACCTTGACCTCGGCGCCGAGCTTGGAGGCCTTGTGGAGCCTTCGGGGGTCCGGTTGGCCGACATCGATCCAAAGGACCAGGCGGCCCGTGGGATCCTTCACGTAGAGCGCCGGCTCATCCGGGGTGGAGATGCCCCCGGAGAACTCCAATCCTTCCCGGACATTGAGGCAAAAAGCCAGGGCCCTGACGGCGAAAAACGGGGCCGATTCGGACGGGTGGAATGCCGCACGGAATTCGAGGGTTTCGTACAGGTTTCGGTCGGTGTCGGACAAATCAACCCTGAATTTATGGAGCGTGGAGCTGTAGGTCATGCCTTATGGTAACAGGATGTCCTAAAACCGTCCCGCCTACCTGATCGGTGGGTCAATCCCCCAGCGCGTTCCGGACGATATCCAGCAGGATCTGGGGGTCAATGGGCTTTAATAGGAAGGCCGCGATCCCCAGCTTTTCGAGGTCGATAGCTGATTCCGTTTCCTTGAAGGCCGAGTAAACCACGATGGGCAACCGGGGAAACAGGTCCCGGACTTTCGGCAAAAGCTCAATGGCGTTCATATCGGGCATGATCACATCGGTCAGGAGCAGGTCAACGGGTTCCCGCCCGAGCCATTCCAAGGCTTTCACGCCGTTTTCAGCCAGCAACACCCGATAACCGGCATCCGAGAGCAGTTCTTGATATAGTCCCCGGGCGGATTCGCGGTCATCGGTCAGTAAAATCGTCTTGGTGGGTGTTGGCAAAGGTCATCTCCTAGGCCCTAGGAATATCACAATCCGTTCCAACTGTCACGGCAGCGGCCGGTTCATCCGGCTGATAAGCCTGAAAAAGGGCTTTTTTAACCCTCGAACGACTCACGGCCGGGGACCCGAAACCACCCAAACGATGTCATCCCGATGGCCCCCTCCTGGGGAGCGATTCCAACCCCACGATTAGGGATGCGAGGATGGGATCCATCCCGTTGGGTCGATGTCCCGCCTTGCATCGATACCCGTTGGGTCCTCAACAGTCGACTATCTGGGAATCGGTCCTGAAAGGGTGCATTCGGGGCTCTTTCCGAAAGGCCCGCTGAATTAACTCAAATATCCGGTGGATTCAGTGAGGATGCGGTATGATCACATCACCTTCAGGAGCCAGCGTTCCCGAAGGGGCCGTTAAATTTTCTAGAAATGAAGAGGTTTTTCAGAACATGCCGCAAGGAACCGTTAAGTGGTTTAAGAACGAAAAGGGCTTCGGGTTCGTTTCACAGGACGGCGGACCGGACGTATTCGTCCATCACACCGCCATCCAGGGCGAGGGCTACAAGTCGCTCAACGAAGGTGACCGCGTGGAGTTCCAGGTCATCCAGGGCGAGAAGGGCCCCAAGGCCGAGAACGTCGTTAAGATCTGACCCGGCCCGGTCGTGAAAGCCTCTCCGCGATAGCGGGGGGGCTTTTTTTTTGCCCCAAAGCCTTATCGAAGGACCAATAGCTTCCGCACGATCCGGTTTTCCCCATCGGCCTGGAGGATCAGGTAATACACCCCGCTGGCCACTTCCCTTCCCTTCAAATCCCTCAGGTCCCAACCGGTCCTGGATTGTCCCGAGACCATCACCCTGAAGTCGGCCAATTTCCGGTAGGCCACGCTCATCACGACCCCATGGACGTTCTTAGGACAGGCCGAGAAAAGGTCCACCTGGACGACGGCCCCCATCCTCACCGGGTTGGGATAGGGCGCTGAGACCTCCAAGGGTCCGCAATTACCCGACGGTGTAGGGCTCCAGGTGGCGGTCGTGGTCGCCGTCCAAGGGGGCGTGGCACTGGCCGTCCAGGTCAGCGTTGGGGTTGGGCTCGATGTAGAAGTGGCCGTCGCCGTCCATGTCGATGTCGTGGACCAAGTGGCCGTGGGAGTATTCGTGGGCGTAGCGGTGGACGAGGGGGACAGGGTGAAAGTCCAGGTCGCCGAGGGAACCGAAGTCCGGGTGAAAGTCACCGTGGAAGTAAGGGTGGCCGTCCAGGTCGGCGTCGGGGAGGGCGAATAAGCAACCGTCGGGGTGGGGGTGACAGTCGCCGTCGAGGTGAAGGTGCGGGTAGCCGTGAGGGTGGCCGTGGACGTATTTGTCCAGGTCAGGGTGGCGGTTGGGGTCGGCGTAAAGGTACCGCTCCTCGTCGGTGTAAACGAGGGGGTCATCGTGGAAGTCTCGGTCACCGTACTCGTCAACGTGAATGTTGCGCCCGGAGGAGGGGTCGGGGTGAGGGTCGGCGACATGGTACTTGTCGCGCTCGGCGTCGGGGTCATCGTCCAGGTGGACGTCGAGGTCGGGGTGCGGGTCAAAGTGAAGGAAGGAGTCGAGGAGGATGTATTGGTCGTGGTCATGGTCGCGGTGGCAGTCGGGGTCACGGTGAAAGTGCGGGTAAAGGATGCCGTTGGGGTCGTTGTGGAAGTGGCGGTCGCCGACGCAGTCCAGGTTCTGGTGGGTGTCCAGGACTGGGTTGAGGTGAAGGATGGGCTGGGGGTCAGGGTATAAGTGGTGGTGAGGACCGGGGTGAAAGTGGGTGTCGGGCTTGGCGTGGCGGTAGCCGACACAGTCCAGGTTCGCGTGGAGGTCGAGGTCGGGGTAAAAGTAGGGGTATACGTGACGGTGGGCGTAAAGGTTCGGGTGGACGTGGCGGTGGCCGTCGGGGTGTTGGTGAAGGTATAGGTCCAGGTCGGGGTGAAGGTGTTGGTGAAAGTGGCGGTGGACGTCCTCGTAAAGGTCGAAGTGGCGGTGGCCGTGGCGGAAAAGGTTCGAGTGGGGGTCAAGTTATAGGTCGGAGTCGAGGTTCCTGTGGCCGTAAAAGTGGGCGTAAAGGTTCGGCTGAAGGTCGCCGACGCGGTAGGCGTCGGGCTAGGGGTGGTTGTTGGCGTCCGGGTGGGGGTGGGGGTCAAGGTCGGCGTAGAGCCGCCTCCCCCTCCGCTGCAGGTACATCCGCTCGGGTTCACGGCCACGCAGAAATTACTGCTCGCCAGGCCCTGGCCCCCGCCCTGCCGGATCTCGAAGCCCGTCTCCACCGCGTTCAACTGCCAGGCGGTATTAATGTATCCGCGCGATACCGAGTCGTTGATGAACGCCTTGATGTCCATGTTGGAGATGGAATCGGTTTTGTTCACCCTGGCGTAGGACACGCATTTCCACGATCCAATCGGCCCTTCCCAAACCGTCCAAGTGGCGCCCCCGATCGAGACGTTGTTGGCCACGATCGCGCCGGCGGGATCACCCCCGGTCCCCAGCCAATCCAGCCAGATCATCATCTCGCATCCGTTCACGCCGCTCCCCGCGGCGGAGCAGTTGTTGGGGCTGAACCAGATGTCATAAGAGGCGTTCCATACGCCCGAGCCGACGGGGGAGACGGTCCAGCTGGTGGGAAGGCAGGTGATCGAGCTCACCGCGATGGGCATGCCGCTGTTGGTGGTGGCGGTGCCGTAATGGCAGCCCCGGAAAATGGAGGGATAGGCCCCCACCGCTCCGGGAGACCCGGTGTCGATGGTGGAGGTGGAGACAGTGAAATCACCGGATGTAGTGTCCGCGGTCACGCAAAAATTGGAAGAGCTGTTCCACTCGTCATTCTGGACGATGTACTGGTTGCCGTTGATGGGAATCGTCCCGTATTGCGCGCAGGACTGGGTGGTGGCCGCCGGAAGGGGGGGGATCCCCGCCAGGGCCGCCAGCAGAAGCGCCGAGACAGAAAACAGACGCTTTTTGCGGTTCATGATTTGGATCCTATGGCCATTCGTTGGGCTTCTTCGACCGTTCGACCGATGTGGCGAAGTATACCGCCCGTTTCGAAACCTTGGGTCGTTCCAATCCGGTGAATGGAAATATATTCCCTATCAGGAGGACTCGAACCGGTTTCAGGTCGTTCGGTACGACGTCCAACCCCGGCGGACCCGGTTCCGGAAGCCGGACAAGATCTCCCCAAATAGAAAAGCCCGCCCCCTTTGGGAACGGGCTTTTAATTATCCAGGGGCGCTATTGGAGGATGACCAGTTTACCGATGGCCCTTGACCCATCCGGAGTGCTGACGATGACGTAGTAGGTCCCGTTTGAGAGCGCGACGCCCTTCAAGTCGGTCAAGGACAGGGGCAAGAAGTTCATGCCGATCCCGAAGGGCCCCGGAGTCACCTTGTCGTAGATCTTCCGGTTGGCCACCGTGACGATCATGACCTCAACCTGGGTCGCCGGCTCATTGAGCTGGAAGGACACGGTGACCGGCAATGAGCCGTCCGAGGGGTTCGGGAAAACGATCGGTGTTTCCACCGGGTTGCCTGGGTGCGGAGTCAGGGTCTTGGTGACCGTGGGGGTTTCCGATGCCGTCTCGGTGGGTGTGTAGGTCGGGGTCGGGGTCCAGGTCGCCGTATAGCTGGGTGTGTTGGTCGGGGTGTAGGTCCACGTCGGGGTCAAGGTATAGGTCCAAGTCGGAGTCGAAGTGAAGGTCGGCGTGTTGGAAGGGGTTGGGGTCGAAGTCAGGGTCGGTGTACGGCTGGGAGTCAGGGTGAACGTGTCGGTCGGGGTATGGGTCGGGCTGAAGGTGTAGCTTGAGGTCCAAGTGGGCGTCAGCGTGAAGGTTTGCGTCGGAGTCCGAGTCCAGGATGGCGTGAAGGATGGGGTGGAAGTGGCGGTGGTCGTCGGGGTGAAGGTCGGGGTTGGGGACAGGGTGGCCGTCCCGGTCGAGGTCGGTGTGGAGCTGGGGGTAAAAGTCTTGGTGAACGTCGATGTCAAAGTCGCCGTCGGGGTCGCGGTTTGGGTCGGAGTAGGTGATTTGGTATAGGTCGATGAGGGGGTGGCGGTGTTCGTGAAAGTAAATGTACTCGTGGGTGTCGAGGTATCGGTTGGCGTGAAAGTCGCAGTGGCGCCCGGGGGCGGAGTGTAGGTGATCGTAGGGGTCGCCGAAGGGGTCCAGCTGTAGGTCCAGGTCGGTGAAGGCGTCGCAGTGGCCGATGGGATCGGCGTATTGGTGACCGTCGGGGTGAAGGTCGACGTAAAGGTCGCAGTGGGCGTCGGGGTGGAGGTCCGGGTCGGTGTGAAGGTGGCGGTTGAGGTCATCGTGTTAGTTGGGGTCGGCGTCGCCGTCGCCGACGGGATCGGCGTATTGGTGATCGTCGTGCTGAAGGTCGAAGTCGCCGTGGACGTCGCGGTGGCGGTAAAGGTTCGGGTGGCCGTGGACGTCGCCGTGGAAGTTTTCGTCCAGGTAAAGGTCGTGGTTGAAGTGGAGGTCACGGTCGGCGTGAAGGTTGCCGTGGCGCCCGGTGGCGGCGTGTTGGTGGTCGTGGGGGTCATCGTCCAAGTCGAAGTCGGGGTCGAGGAGCGCGTCACCGTGAAGGTCAGTGTGGCGCTCGGGGTGGAGGTCAACGAGTTTGTCGCGGTAGCCGTGGGGGTTTGCGTGAAAGTCCGGGTAGATGTCGACGAGGAAGTTGCCGTAAATGTGGCGGTCGAAGTTGGCGTAAAGGTCCGCGTCACGGTGGCCGTGGGGGTGAATGAAGCCGTAGTGGTGGAGGTGGAGGTAATCGTCGGCGTAAAGGTCGCCGTGGCTCCCGGGGGCGGGGTGGGCGTGAGGGTGGGAGTCATCGTCCAAGTGGAAGTCGGGGTCGGGGTACGGGTCAGGGTGAAGGAAGGTGTGAAGGATGGCGTATAGGTCACGGTCGAGGTCGTGGTGGCCGTCGAAGTCGAGGTAAAGGTGCGGGTAAAGGAGGATGTTGGGGTCGCGGTGGATGTAAAGGTGCGGGTGGGGGTCGAGGAAGGGGTCGGCGTGAACGAGGGACTCGGGGTCAGGGTATAGGTATTGGTGATCGCCACCGTGAAGGTGGGTGTCGCGCTGGGCGTATAGGTCCGGGTGGAGGTCGAGGTCGGGGTAAAGCTAGGGGTCGCCGTGGCGCTGGGCGTGAAAGTGCGTGTGGAGGTGGCGGTGGCCGTCGGGGTGTTGGTGAAGGTGTTGGTCGCGGCCAAGGTGTTGGTGAACGTCGCGGTAGGGGTGGTGGTGAAGGTCGGCGAAAAGGTTCTTGTCGCGCTAGGAGTGGATGTGAACGTGTTCGTGGGCAATACGGTAAAGGTGTAAGTCGGCGTAAAGGTGCGGGTATTGGTGGATGTCGCGGTGGAAGTGGACGTCATTGTCCGGGTAGAAGTCGGCGTAGCCGTAACCGTGAAGGTGGATGTCCGTGAAGGGGTGAAAGTGAAGGTATTCGTGGCCCCGCAAGGGCTGGAACCAAGCACCTGGATGGCCGAAACCGTGGCGTTATCCGCCGTGGCGGTCCCGATGAGCGTCAGGGCCCCACTGGCGATGTTGACCGTGAAGGTCCGGTCCACCGCGGCGAAGCGGGCGTTGTTCACGGCATAGAGGTCGAGGTTGGTGATCACCGCGGTGCCGTTCGCGGTAAAGCTGAAGACCCGCGCGCCGGTCGCCTGCCAATAGGACTCCGCGAATTTCATGGTCACGGTGGCGGGTCCGTTCGGGATGCCGCCGAACACATAGGTGATCGGGCTGAGGTATCGCTCGCTTTGGTAGAGGACTTGGTCCGTGGTGCCGGTGATCGTGTTGGTGACCGCGGCCGCCGTACCGTTCAGGTAACCGAAACTCCCGGCCGCAAAGGCCTTATCCGCGGCCCAGACATTGCCGGTCCCGTCGGTGTAAGCGGCTCCCCCGACATTGACCCGTTGCACGTAGGTGCCGCAGGGGTCAGGCGTGGGGGTGCGGGTCGGGGTGTAGGTGATGGTCGGGGTGTTCGTGGGGGAACCGATGACTTGGGAGGGCGTGGCCGTGGCGGGGATCGTCGTACCGGCCAGGCAGACGTTGTCGATCCAGAACGTGAAGCTGACGGGCGCGGTGATGCTTTGGGGGCTTTGGCTCACCCATTGCAAGGATCGGATATCCGTCAAGGCCGTATCACGCGTCACGCCGTTCGGGGGGCAGCTGTTCGGGCCCCAATCCCCGCACTCAAGGGCGGTGTAAGGCCGGACCACCTGGACCCAGGTGTTGGCGACGGGCACGACGTACAGGAAACCATATTGGTTGTCGGTGCCGCCGCCGCCCACGGTCTGGCCCTGCCAGATGAAGGCGTTTTTGGCGATGGTCGGGTTGGTGACGTTACAGCGCAAGGTCACGGGGGCTTGGCTCGTCTTCGTATAGAAGGAGATGGTCTTCACCCAGTTCATATTGGTGTAACCGACCCCGACCTCGCTCGCCACGGCGAAACCCGCGAAGGTCGCCGGCCCGTTCGTGTTGAAGTAACCCGAGACCCGGGCCGAATAGGCGCCGCCCGCGGCGCTGGTCGTGGAATCCAAAAGGAAGGGGCAGTTATAGGAGGAAGCCGGGAACGCGTCGCCGCAGCTTTGGAAGGCCTGCCAGGGCAGGGCAGGGAGTCCATTCACACTGGTATAACGGTAGGAGAACCATGGCCCGTTGGTGTTGTTGAAATAATTGCCGTCTTCAAGGGTATCCAGCATGAAGCAGTTGGACACGACCGGCAGGGGCGTGGGGGTGCTGGTCGGGGGGTTTGCGATATGGGCGGGGTTGCAACCCGCCGCAGCGCCGGCCAGCCATTGGGACACCGGGGCCCCGGCCCAGGTATTGGTCCCGTAATAACCGGTCAGGAGTCCATAGGTACCAGAAGTGTTCCCAGTAAAGCCCCAGGCGGTGGAGCCATAGTTTTTCCCATTCAGCCAAGGGAGCAATGTGCTGGTGATCCAGGTACCGTCCGAGGAGAGCTGTCCAAACTCACCGACGAAAACCGGGTGTCCGTTCCCCATCACGAAGTTGTCGAAGGGCGTACTCTTCATGGGATAGACGTGGGCGTCAATGACTAGGTTGCCCGCGGTGTCGGTCATGGTGGGCATTCCGCTCGAGTTGTAGGAATAATCGATCCCGCCGATGAGGCAGATATTGGTGGCTCCCTGGTTGCGGACGGTGGTCAACAAGGCCTGCATCCCGAAAGTCGGGTCGTTCCAGTTCCCGTTTCCGGTCCATCCGCCCGGGAAGGGTTCGTTGTAGAGCCCGAAAAGGACCGCGGGGTTGTTCTTATATCGGATGGCGAGGTCGTGCCAAAAAGTCACGCTTGTGGCGTTCGGCATGGCGGCTTGGGTCGTTCCATTGACGTCCAAAAGGTGGAGGTCGAGGATGACGTAGGCGTTTCGGTTGGAGGCGAGGTCGACGATTTGGTCGACGGTATCCGGATAGGAATAAGGGTAGTTGTACCAACGGCCCTGGTTCAGTGGCAGGCGGATGATGTTGGCTTTCCAGGTGTCGATGGCATAACCCACCACCGCGGTGATGCCGCCGGTGGCCGGACCTTCCCCGACGCCCCATTCCAAGCTGGGGCAGTTGACTCCCCGGAGGGTGACGGCACAGCTCGTATCAGATCGTTGGATGGCGGTCCCGACGCATTTGAGTGCGGGCGGGGCGGCCCAAATCGATTTTGGGAGGAGTGCAGCGAAAAGGGCCAATAAAAATAAAGCGCTTCCCCGCTTCGACCGGGACTCGGGCTTGGCATCCATCGGTTGTCCGGGGCACATAGAGGCGCTCCTCAAATTGGACCTGGCGGCTGGGGGTAAGTTTACCGCCTAAATTGAAGATTCACGGAAAATTCTGGTAAAAGGAGGGAATATTCCGCAGTGTGATGAATATCATCCTTTTACCGTTTTAAACCCGGGAGACAATATAAAATCGCCAGTTGAACCGATAAACCTGCCGGCCTCATTCCCATGAACCGGCTTCTTTTCGAAATGGAAGCATCCCGCCGGTGATGCGACCGTTCAATCCGGGCGAGATCGATCATGCGTCTAAAATCAAGGTGGAATTTAAAAAGCCCGAGGGGGAACCCCCCGGGCTGAGGCAAGGAAAATCGTTCAGTTACTTTTTCAGGGGCTCCGCCACCGTTTCCGGAAGCGCCGTTAGAGGCTGGGCCTTTTCGGCCTTCTTCTTCGCCTCTTCGGCGACATCCTCGGTGATGGACTGGAGGACCTGATCGAGATAGTCGTTCATGGCGGCCCTCCTTTTACCTTTTTATCCTTCGCCTTTTAGACGCCCGTCGAACCCCTTTGTTCCACTTGTGCTGCATCCCCAATAAAACGCTTCCCGGCGGCACAAAAGCGGTTCCCTAAGAATACTTGAAACGGGTGGCCCTCACCCGCCCGAAGGGCGACGCTATGAGCCCTTCTTCTTCGCTTCAAGTTCTTCCCAACGCCGGAACAAGGCGTCGAGTTTGGCCTGGGCCGCGTCCAAGGCTTTTTGAAGGTCCAACAGTTTGAAGGGATCCGTGGCGTTCTTTGGATCATGGAGGACTGCCTTGGCCTTTTTCAGGGTGTCTTCGGCGGCATGGATTGAGGCTTCCATGACTTTGAGTTCGTTGAGTTCCTTATTGGAAAGGGCCTTGGGCGGAAGCGTCACGGCAAGGGCTTTCGGGGTATCCGTCCCCTTTCGCTTCGACTTCTCGCGTTCATCCTCCCGCCATTCCTCCCATTGGGCGAGGTCCGCGAAATAATCGGCGTTCCCCTTCCCATCAAGGGCCAGGATCTGGCGGCTCACCCGGTCCAAGAGGTAACGGTCGTGGGTCACCAACACCAAAGCGCCCGGGAACTCAGCCAGGCTCTGCTCCAAGACCTCCAGGGAGGCGATGTCCAGGTCGTTGGTGGGCTCATCCAGCAGGAGCAGGTCGGCGGGGCGCAGCATGAGCCGCGCGATCAGCACGCGCGATTGCTCCCCACCGGACAATTGCCGCAGGGACATCTCCAACTGGTCCTTTCGGAAGAGGAACCGGGAAGCCCAACTGGCCACATGAATGGGGCTTCCCTTGTAATGGACATAGTCGCCCTGCTCGCAAAGGGCTTCCCGCAGGCTCAGGTCCAGGTCCAGTTGGTCCCGGTGCTGGTCGAAAGTCACCACCCGGAGGATCTCCGCCTGCTTCAGGGTCCCGGTGTCCGGGGGGACCAGCCCCGCCAACAACTTGAGCAGGGTGCTCTTGCCGCTCCCGTTCTCCCCCAGCAACCCCAGCTTGTCGCCGGGCGACATCAGAAGGTCCAGGGGGCCGAAAAGTTTCCGACCCCCGAGGGTTTTGGTGACCTTCTCGGCCGCCACCAGCCTCTTGGTCTGCCGCTCACTTCCAGAGAAGTCGATGTCCACGGCGCGGCCCTGGGAGTTTCGGTATTTCAGTTCCCCCAATTCACCGATGAGTTCCCCGGCCCGGTCGATGCGGGCCTGCTGCTTGGTCTGGCGCGCCTTCGGGCCCCGCCTCAGCCATTCGATCTCCCGGCGGACCTGGTTGGCGACGGTATCCTCGCGCTGGACCTGGGAATTGAAGAGTTCATCCCGCTTCTCCAGGAACTTGCTGTAATTGCCCTCACAGCTGAAGTACCCCTCGGGATAACGCTTGTTGAGCTCGATCACCCGGTTGGTCACCCGTTCCAGGAAACGACGGTCGTGGGTCACCACCAGGAAGGGGAATTCCAGTCCCCTCAGGTAATGCTCAAGCCAAAGCACACCTTCGAGGTCCAGGTGGTTGGTGGGTTCGTCCAATAAAAGGAGATCCGGCTTCCGCAGGACTTGGGTCAGGATCGCCAGGCGCTTGCGCCAGCCCCCGGAGAGTTTGGCCACCTTTTGCGACGGGTCGCGGAAACCCGCGTCGTCCAACCCCGCGTCCACCCGGATATCGAGCTCATACTCCTCTAGTCCCAGGTCCTGGAGGCCTTGCCGGAGGGCCGTAAAGACGTCCAGGTCCTGGCCCGGATCCTCGAACCGGTCGGTCTGGGCGAGGTATCCCACCCGGAGTCCCTTGCGGAACGAAATCGCGCCGCTGTCGGCCTTCTCTTCCCCCGCCAGGATCTTGAGGAGCGTGGACTTGCCGGTGCCGTTGGGCCCGATCAAACCGGTCCGTTCCCCCTCATTGAGGCCGAAGGACAATCCCTCGAAAAGCGGACGGTGCCCGAAGGTTTTCGAGAGGCTTTGACAACTCAGCAAAATGCCCAAGGCAAGGATCCTCGATCGGGGGTTTTGGAAGGGGGAGAGGATAACAGAAACCGGTTCGGAATGAGGGATTAGGGGTTAGGAATTGTTAAGCCGATGACCCGTCGGAGCAAGAAGCGAAACGGGAGCCGGAAACCGCGACCCGGAGAAATGGCCTTCATTTCCGACCGCATCCCGGAGAATCTAAGTCCGCTCGACCTCGGCGGTCAACTGGATCTGTTGGAGGATCCCCGCGACGCGGAGGCAGGCGTCCCGGGGTCCGTAAAACACCACGGCCCGGCCCTTGTGGTGGACCCGGAGGGTCAACTCGGCGGCCTTTTCCAGCGAAGCGCCCGTGGCCTTCTGGATCTGGAGGATCACCTCATCGAAGGAATGGACCTCGTCGTTGAAAAGCACCACCTGCCAGGGGTTGCCCAAATCGACTTCCGTGCCCGCGGCAGCCTTCGGCAGGTCGATCTTGCCAGGTTCCATTTTGCCTTCCACGTTCAGCGGGGAATCAACGACTCAAAGTCGGAACTCTCCAGGACTTTCTTAGGGGCGCCTTCCCGCGCCACCCGGATCATGACTCGGGCCAAGTCCCGGCTGGAAATCGTGTGTTTCGGGAAAAACCGTTTGAGGAGGGGAAACAAGGGCCCGAGGATCCTGTAGAAGAAGTTGTAAATCTTGACCTTGGAAACGACCCCCTGCATCGGTTGGATGAAGGCCGGACGGACCACATAGACATCCTGGAAGGGCATCCCCAAGAGCGCGTTTTCCGCTTCCCCCTTGACTCTCGCCCACATGACCTTTCCCTTCTCGGTACTGTCGGCGCCTGCCCCGGAGACGAACACAAACGTCATGAAGGGGTTCTTCTTGAGGAGGGTTTGTGCCGCCGCGAGGGCGATGTCCTTCGTAACCTTCCGGTAGGCTTCTTCAGTCTTCCCGGCCGAGGTGATCCCCAGGCAGAACAGGCAGGCATCGTATCCGGCCAAATCGCTTTCTATCGGCGAGAAATCCGTGAAGTCCGGATGGAGAATTTCCCGGAATTTTTCGTGTTTCCGCCCTGTGGATTCACGGACCACCGCCAGGACGCCGGTGACCGATGGGTCGACTAGGCATTCCAAAAGGCAAGACTGCCCCACCATGCCTGTGGCCCCGAAAAGGATGACTTTCATGCGGCCCCGCCGTTCCGGGTTTGGATAGATGAAACCCAAGACAGTTTAACTAGGGAACGCGCCTTCGGGGCTTTTGGGAACATAAAAAAATGGCGCCCACAGCTGCGGGCTCCAGGATAGGTCGATTCGCGTTACATCATCCCGTTAAAATTGCCCGTTGGCCACCCTCAGTTGGAGCCGGCGAAAATCCGCCTGATGGACCGCCTGGGGCTTCAGGGTCGCTCGGTAGAACTTCCCCCCCAAGGGTTCGAAACGCACATCCTCCAACCGTCCCAGGAACTTCGGCCTGAGGTTTCCCACGGGCGCCCCCAGGGTGAATTCGCAAACCTGGTCCTTTTCCAGAAGATCCTGGCTCCCGAAACCCGTGCCCCGCGCCAATAACGCGAAGGGCGAAACCTGTAAGAGGGCCGCCAAGGCCCCGGCCATGGGGCCCGTCGAGATGGGCGTGTGGCGATAATCGGAGGATTGGCGAAGGGTTTGGTATTCCTCCTCGCGTAAGGGACGGTATTCCAACATCGTTCGGACCCCGCGCACTGAACGGTCCTTTGGCTCGACCCATCCCATCCGGATAAATAGCATCAAATCCCCTCGACCCTGTAATGGGAGGCTTAACCCCTACCCTCTAGAGATGACTGAAGATCGATTTATTCCAACTTTTACAAGGGATCTTTTGTGCAAACGTGGAGGCGGGCGGGATGCCCAACTACGGACCGACGACTTCCCAACTGGTCAGCCGCCTGATGAGATGTTTGGAGGGGACCGGGACCGGGTGGCCCATATCCAGATTCATGCCCCTGATTGAATTCTTTCCCCGGATTGGATCAAACGGGGACATTCTTTATATAAATGAGCGAGTATGGGGCATGCCCATTCACCCGCTTGGTCCTGATGATTTATGGGCTCTAATGAAACGCCCCCCTTTTTTGTGATCCCACCCCGGCCCATCTCCAAGGCCATGGAATGAAAGCGGATTTAAGGTACAATCAACTTAAGGCCCGGTTTGGGGAAGTGGATCGGGAATAAATACGAGGTTTTGAAAAAGCGTTTTTTCGGCCATGGCTAAAATCGTTACCAGGATCGACGGATGTACCTGAACGCCCAACTTCCTTCCCTTCGGTCCCAATGGGGCAGGCCCTATCACCTTTGGATTACCCAGGACTTCGATGAGAAGGGGTGGTTCCACCTTGGGAAATCCAAGACCCTGGGCCGTACCCACGATGTCGCGCTTTATGTCCAGGACCCGGACGGCCGTTTCGCCCTCATGAACCACCACACCACCCCGCCCGGCCTCCAACGCGCCCAGGGCGCCGGGGCCGCCCCGGGGGAATCCTTCCAGCACGGAGTCAAACGAACCGCCAAGGAAGAAATCGGCCTCGAGGTGGAGCTACAAAAATTCGTGCTTCACGTTACGCTCGATGCCCGACATGCCGGGGACCTCGCCACTTGGGAAACCGTGGCCTTCTCCGCGGCCCCCACCCCGGGACCGGAAGCCGTCGGCAAACAGGTGCAATGGGCCACCGCCAGCCAACTGGAGGAATTGGCCCGGCGCCTTCGGGAGGGAGGCGACGGCGCCCTGGCCTACCGCGCACGTTTGGCGGAATCCTACCTTTGGGCCCTTGAGCATCCTTTGAGCATCAAGGAGGCGGGCGAACGCATGATGGCCAAGATCGAGGCGTCCTCCGCCGCGAAGGACCCGTTGGTGGGCCACGTCCGGGATTTCTTCTGGTGGGCCGCCGAGGTGCATGGACTTTATGGCGGCGCAGTGGGGGTTCGGTTCCTTCCGGACGCCATGTTGCTGGTGGGCCTGAATGTCCACCCGATGTTCCGGGGACGCGGTATCGGCCATGCTCTCGTGGAATGCGCCGCGGACCGGCTTCAGGACCACGCGTTCCTCGACAGCCTGGGTCCTGGGATCGCGAAGGCCGCTAAGGGAGGGTTGTGGGTCTCGGCCGACTCGTCGGGCTATTACATGCCCTCGGGCTTTAAGACCGCCCGTCCGGGCCATGCCCCACCCTCGGTGATTCAGGCATTGAAGGCCGCGTTACGCGAGGACAAGCCGGTCCTGCATTTCGCGCCCTAAAAGGGTGCCGAAAAAGTGTTTTTCACCTAACCCTCAAGAGGCATTGCCGCCTGACGGCCCAAACGAAAACCTCTTTTCAACATGTCGGGCCAGCAGCCAGGTGTTTCAAGCGAATCGCCGTGAAGCCACCCGTTTTAGGGGGAATGATTTGCGAGTAAGAAACGAAAGAGTCCCTTCAGACCGGCTTTTCGTCCTCCTGCTAAACGCCCATCATTTTGCATGGAATCCGGCCAATCTATACGCACTATACGCATCGTAATTATGAGATGTTTTCCAATGAATCACGACTTCCGATTGATTAACCGATGACTTCAAAGACAGACCGCTTCAACAGTTCCAGGTTCACCGGCTTGGCGAAGAACGCCCGGATGTTCCCCACCAACGCCACCTCGTATTGGGGGTAAGCGCTGACCACGATGACCGGCACCGCCTTCGCATGGGCCTTGAGACAGTGGATCAGCGTCACTCCGCTCATACCGGGCATCCGGATGTCGGTGACCACGAGGTCCAGGTCCTCGCGCTCGAAGGTCTTCAGGGCCTCAAAACCGTTCTCGGCGGTCAAGACCTCATAACCGGCCTCCGTGAGTTCCTCCGAATAGAGGACCCGAGTAGGTTCGTAATCCTCGACCACCAAGATCCGTTTGGACATGGCTTGCCGCTCCTGGGTTTCTTCCCCACCATTGTATGCCCAAGTCCACGAACCGGGCCTCCCATACCTGTGTGGACTTCCATTCATCCGACTGAGGGTTCTAAGCTGTTTCATCGTATAATTCCCGAAGTTCCAATCCCCCAGCCCTGCGACTGAACCCATGCCCCTCCAAACAAACCCCGCCCCTTCGCCCCGAATCCGTCGATCTTGGTCTCCCTTTATCGGGGGCCTGGTCCCCGCCCTCCTGTCGCTGGTTTTCTATTTACCGGCCCTCGGAAACGGCTTCGCATGGGACGATCTGGACCATGTGGCCAAGAACCCCTGGATCCGGACCCTGGACCTTTCCACCCTGAAATGGATGTTCACCAACCGATCCGGCAGTTATTGGATGCCCCTGACTTGGCTTTCCTTCTGGCTGGACCAAGCCTGGGGAGGTCTCCAACCCCTGCATTTCCACGCCACCAACATCCTGCTCCACGCGTTGAACACCTACCTCGTTTTTCGGCTCACCTATCGGTTGATCGCCCTGACCCAAAAAACGGAACCGGCCCCGGAAATCCTCCGACGGGGTTCCTTGGGACTCCCCACCGCGTTCCTGACCTCCCTGCTCTTTGGCCTCCATCCACTCCATGTCGAATCGGTGGCTTGGATCATGGAGCGAAAGGACGTTCTCTATGCCAGCTTCTACCTGGGGGGGCTTCTGGCCTACCTGGGTTACGCCACCCAACAATCCCACCGGACCCTCCGTTTGACGGCCACCTGGGTCCTCTTCCTCCTGGCCCTCATGTCGAAACCCATGGCGGTGACCTTCCCCCTGGCGCTATGGGTTCTGGACTACTACCCCCTCCGGAGGACCCGCCCTCTTTCGGCCCCGAACTTCCTGGAGAAGGCACTCTTCCTCCTCCCGGCGCTCCTACTCGGCCTCTCCATGGTCCGGACCCCGACGGTGCCCTATGCCTATTCCATGACCCGGGATCTCACCCCTCTTTTCCGGTTCATGAACGCCTGCCGTTCCCTTCTTTTTTACCCGTTTAAAATGGCGCTCCCGATCAACCTCTCGCCCCTCGTTCCTTTTCCCGCAACCGGAAACGCTTGGCCCGGATTCCAATATCCCCTCTCCGTATTGGCGGTGGGGCTTTTGACCTACGTCCTTTGGCGGGTCCGGGACAAGCGCCCCTGGCTCCTCGCGGCCTGGGCTTACTACATCCTCTCTCTGGTCCCGGTTCTGGGAATCCTCCAGCAAGCCGGTAGCCAGGCCGCCGCGGACAGATACACCTACCTCCCCTGTCTTGGGTTCTTCATGCCGATTTCCGCTTGGGTCGCCTCAAAATTCCTGGACCGGAAAGGGCTGGGACGCCTGGGGTACGGGATCCTGGCGTTGGTCTTGGGAACCTTGACCCTTCAACAGATCAAGGTCTGGAAGGACTCGCAAAGCGTATTTGAGCGGGTGGTGGCCCTTTATCCGGACCGGGACCCTTGGATCCACATCAACCTCGCGGACCTCTATGTGGACCAGAACCGGACCGGGGATGCCTTGAGGGAATACGCGAGGGCCGCCGCCCTTCCCCCGATCTGGGCCCAGGCCCGGGCATTGGCGGGCCACGCGTCGGTCTTAGCGGGGATGGGACAAACGGACCTAGCGTTCCGTGAACTTCAGGAGGCGGTGGGGTTGGACCCGAACTGCGCCCCGGCCCACCAGGACCTATGGGTGCTTTATGGGCGCGGGAAAAAATACCGGGAAGCCTTGGCCGAGATCCGGGCCGCGATCGTCGTTGAGCCGGGCAACCCGGAGAATTTCAATAAATTGGCCCTCACCTACGACCTGATGGGCGACTCGGACGGCGCGGTCACCGCCTACGAGACCTGCATCCAGTTGGACCCCAAGAACACCGGTTATTGGGCTAATTTGGGGACCGAATACATGAAGAACAAGTCGTGGCTCCAGGCCATCCCGGCCTATCAGCGCGCCCTCGACCTCCAACCCGGGAACGCGGGACTCCACGGGCGGCTGGCCCAAGCCTACTCCAAAGTGGGCGAGACCCGCCTTGCCCTGGAGCAGGCCCGATTGGCCAAACGACCAAACGCTCAAACCCCCTAAGGCATCGGAACAAACCCGCCCAGGGGACGACGGTCTCTTTGGGGGACGGATTCATCCGTGGCTTTGCCGGGCATGGCGTAGCCGTAACAATGCGGGGGCGTCACGCGGCTTTGTCGCAAGATCCGCACCGGGAATGCCGGCAAACCATGCTGGAGGCGGCCCAGAGCACCAGGCCCAACAGCGGCCCCTTCAATAAGCCGAGCCTTCGTGTGCCACAGGGGACTTGGCCGTGCGCCGTTTCCTTCATCTAATCACGGCGCGCGTCGAAGCTCACCCTCTCCTCGGCGATCAGGCGTTCTTTTTCCTTGGCGGTTAATTCCATATGGGCTAACTTCCTCCCGAGAGCGGTCCCTGTTGTGGTTGGCGGGTTATCCGTGTGGGCCTGGGGAGAACCCAAAAACTAGGCTCAATATACCGTCGAATCGGCTAACCCGAAGCCGGATTGTCTGCATGGTCCATTTCTCGACCGGTGAATAAAGCGGTGAGGTGGAAGTTTCAGGTGGTCCCCCTTTCACGATTGTATGGCTGTTGATAACGGCCCCCCGCCAAATAGATACCCGTAGTCCCTTCATAGCCGGGCCCCCTATAATGCTCTTATGGAATACAGCGGCGACGAAGGCTTTGACGTTTTTCTCGAGGAAATTGATTTCCCCCGCGTTTTGCCCGAGATCAAGTCCCGGATTATGTGCGCGCTCTGGTCATTCGAGGCCTGTCCGGTCAACCGGGTCCTCCAGGACCTATATGACCCAACCGACTACAAGTTCCCCGACGACAAGGCCCTTCAACGGTTCATGAACGAGTTGGTGGCCCTCTGGAACCTGCTGACCGCCCACCAGGACCGGGATTCCATCTTCGAGTTGGAGTCCTTCATCGACGCGACCGACCAAGAGGATCTCTTGGCCCGCATCTACGTGAAGAACCTCGAGGTCGAGATGTTGATGCCCTTGTTGGAGGATGGGGACCATATATCAGACGACAAGATCGACGAGTTTTATTCCTATGTGACCCCCATCGAACCGATCTTGAGGGACTTGGTCGCCCTTTCCCATGAGGTGGACGCGGCCTATTCAGCCGACCGCCTGGCGGAATGGAACGACAAGCTGGATGAGATTGATTCACTCCTCAATATGTCCTTCAACAACATCGGTTGGATGTTGGTGGAGGAGAGGCGAAAGGGGTCCCCTCATCCCGCCCCGCCCCTGACGAGCCCCTTCCTCCACGCCGATCCGGAGGGTCCCTGCCCCTGTGGTTCGGGGAGACGGTTCAGGGAATGCTGCCTCGGCAAATTGAACTGATCGCCCTATCCCCCCTTAAAATTTACCGTCGAAGTTATTATTCGTCGGTCTTTTCCAAACGAAATCCAGGAAACCCTTGTCCCATTCGATCCCGATGACTGTCGTTCCAGGGCGGGCCCCATTTTTAGGTGGTCGTGAGATCGCTTGATTGGCCTAAAATACCCGGGTATTTACACCCTTTGGAGGTATTCATGTCGAATCATCGCCTGATCGTTCTTTTCCTGCTGTCCCTTCCCTTCGCATTCAAGCCATCCTTCGCGGAGGACAGGCCACTCCAGAACGTTCCCTTAACCGAGGTGATCCAGAAGGCCCAGTCGGATAACCTCGAGTATAAGGACGAGCTCGCGGTCCGTCTTTTCGAGGGCCACGGAGTTCCGAAGGACCCAGACAAGAGCCTTGAATTGTTGAATGAGGACGCCCAAACGGGTCGACCCGAATCCCAATACCTCTTGGCCAACGTCCTTCTGGAAATTAATACCGAGGACAACAAACCTGATTACGAATCGGCGGCGATTTGGTGCAGGAAAGCCGCCGACCAAGGGTACCTCAAGGCCCAGACGATGTTGGGCCAGATGTATTGGAGCGCCACTGGGCTCGCGCAAGACTACCGCCAAGCCCGCAAGTTGTTGACCGCCGCCGCGGGGAAGGGCGATGGGCAGGCCGAAGGCTACCTCGGATACATGAACCTCCGCGGCAATGGCTGCGAGCGGAACTGCGAGCTTGGGATGAGCCAACTCCATCAGGGCGCGAAAACTTCCCCCGAGGCCCAACGCCTATTGGGATTCGTCTACCAACAGGGTTATTGCGGCCCGGTCGACGACGTTGAATCGGTCAAGTGGTACCAAAGGTCCTATGCCCAAAAAGACTTCGTCGCCGCGTATAACCTGGGCCTCCATTATTTGGAGGGAACCGGTGTGCCGAAGGATGAGGTCAAAGGGGCGAAATTGATCCAGGAGGCGGCCCATCACGGCCTCCATGGGGCCCAATGGAAGTTGGGCAAGCTCTACGAAAAGGGGATTGGGGTGGAGTACAATCCAGCGCTGGCGGTGAAGTGGGCCCAAGAGGCCGCAAAGAGCCTTTTCGTGAAGGTCAATTTCAACCCCGAAGTCAAATAGATGGCCTCAACCGATATTGTCCGCCGTCAACTTCGCCAAATACGGCCGGTATTGTCTCAACATGAATTGGGATTTGAAGTCCTTATAAGACGTGATGCCACCCAGGGCGTGGACGGCGCGGATGAAGACCCAGGCATAATCCCATTGGCCCGGGAGAAAACCGGCCCGGGCCCCGTTGGGATATAGATGGTGGTTGCTGTGCCATTCACCCGTAACCATCCCGGGCCATTTTTGGTTGATGGACAGGTCCCCCACGTTGAAATCCACCCCCGGCCTGCGCCGGTCCCGGCCCCGGCCATGGCCCTCGTAGTTGAAGGTCCGGATCCCCACGGCCCAAACCGCGGTCATCCCGAAGAGCGCCGATACCAAGGCCATGCCGCCCAGCAGGTAAAAAACCCCGAACCAGAAGGCCCAATTCAGCAGGAAGTTCAGGGCCGTCCAACCCGGATGGCTGATCGACCCCCACCGAAGGTATTGTCCGTAAGTGTTCAACCGCATGCCCGTATGGGCCACCAACTTAGCCGTTCGGTCATAATCCGCGTGGGATAAGTCGCGGGCGATGGACTGGTGGTTCACGTCGGCCAAAAAACAGTAGAGCCAGCCCCCATGGACGTTGTAGGGGTCCCCGGGCTTTTCGGATAAGTAATGGTGGACGTGGTGCGAAACCACATACGTCTCCTCGGGGATCACCCGGATGACCAGGTGCCTCACGACGAAAAGCCAGTATCGGTTGGTGAAAATGAAGGCATGGTGGGTCGCGTAGCGGTGCAGGTAGACCGTGCCGAGCGTTCCCATGACCACCATGCTGTAGAGGAAGCCGAGCAGGAAGAGGGGCCAGGTGAAATAACGGAGGAAGAACAGGAAGAAAAAGGGGGCGAAGAACAGGACGGAAAGCCAACCGAACAACGACAACCAGTTTTTCCTGGTTTTAATGACATTCAACCGACCGAAGAATTCCCTGAGGAGTTCCCCGCGGTTGGGACGGTAAAAGGTTTGTTCGTGGATAAACCCATAGGAAGGCGGATCCAACACCCGGTCCAGGAAACCCAAAAGAAAACCCTTGGCTCGCGAAGCCCGTTCACCAGCGTGATTGATTCGATTCGATGCTACCCCTCGCCCCTTCAGGTAGCAACCCCCCCTCATTCCAGCCGCTCAAATTGAGAACGGACGGGGCCGGCGCGGAGAAGCGTTCGACCAAGCCCAAGGTTTCCTCTTTTTGGGTTGAGGAGGCGGGAGCTTCTTGAGGGAATCCGGAGATTGACCCGGCCAATATCTCAACCCAACGGGTGTTTCGGCGCCTTGATCGTGACGGACATGGATACCCATCAATAGTCGGCCCGTGAAATCCATGGGTCGAGTGTGGGGGTGTTAGAGAATCCGGTCCAACAGATCCGGGGGAACGGATCAGTTGGACCTATTGGGCGATTCCGCAAGCCATGGACCGCCTTCGGTTTACCGGGTTTGGGGCGGCTTCGCGGCCAAGAGGGGCCGCAATCGGTCCAGGCATTCATGGACCGTGGCCTTCCCCTCCCAAGCCGGAGTCAACTCCTGCTCAATGATGGATTTGACCTCGTCCCAGTTGAGGCAAAGGGGGGCGTAACAGCCGTGCTTCATGGCGTCCAGGAGAAGTTTCTTGTTTTGGGGGTCCTTGCCGTCCAGGAAGACTTCCGAGTGGGCGATTTTCTCCAGGGCCGGTTGGGCCAGCCCGTCAGCCGCCAATTTCAGGGTCCCTTCCTCGCCCGCGACGTATTTCACGAATTTCCAGGCCGTGCTCTTGTTTCGGGAGGATTTGGGGATGCCATAGGCCGATCCGGTTAGGGTGAAGTTCAGGTATCCCGAGGGGTTTCGGGGTAGCAGGGCGGCATCCCATTGGAATTCACGGATCTCGCGGAATCGGGGGGTTTTCCAAAGGCCGAACAGGATCATGGCGGCCCTCCCCTCGGCGAACATCTCGGCCCCGTCCGAGTCGTTATTCCCGCTCCAAACCGAGGGCGGTGGCATGACTTTATACTTGTTGATCAAGTCCCAACGGAACAGTAGGCCGGTCAAACTGTTGGGGTCGTCCGCAACGGTCCATCGGGTGGGATTCTTGATGTCGTCCACGAAGGAACCCGCCGCGTCATAGATCCAGGCCTCCAACATCGCCCAGCCCTCCACGAACCCCCAACGGGTCACGCGTCCGGCCGAGTCGGTCTTCATGAGTTTTTTAGCGGTCGCCACGAACTGGTCCCAATTCCAATCATCCTTTGGGTAGGGAAGTTTCGCCTCGTCAAAAGCCCTTTTGTTGTAATAAACCATGCAGATGGGGGCGACATCCCGGGGCACGGCGTAAAGGTAGCCTTCCAGGAAGAACCGGTCAACGACCTGGGGATAAAAGGATTTGATGTCCATTTCCTCCCCCATGAAGTAGGGGTTCAGGGGCTCCAAAATATCGTTGAAGATGAATTCATTGTAGTGCACCGAATCCATCAACACCACATCGGGACCCGTCCCCTTGGGGATCGCATCAAGGATGCTTTTGGCGTACTCGGCGAATGGGAAGCGCTGGAGATCCACTTGGATGTCGGGGAATTTCTCCCTGAACTCCCGGATCAAGTCGATGAAGATTCGGTTTTCTTGGATATCCCCATAGGCGGACACGAGGATCCGGACCTTCCGGTGGCGCAGGAAGAACCACGCGTTGAAGCCCGCGAGAAGGACCGCCAATCCCAGGAGAAACGGCCAACCTTCAAACATGGCGCCCCCTTTCCCTGAAAGGCATTATAAACGAACGGAAGTTCATACGGAGGCGGCACCAAGCTTAGCGAGTGCGGGGCGGTTGGGCTTCGAGCATCGGGCGCAGGCGATCCAGGATCTGCGGAATGGTTTCCTTGCCTTCCCAGGCCGGCGAGAGTTCCCGGTCCAGGATCGCCTTGACGTCGAACCAGTTTCGGCAAAGCGGGGGGTATTTGCCGTGTTTCATGGCGGCCAATACGAGTTTCTTGTTCAAGGGCGGTTTTTCATCAAGGAAGTCGGTCGAGTTGGCGACCTTCATCAGGGCCGGCTGGGACAAACCATCTTCCGCAAGTTTCTTGGTTCCTTCCTCACTCGAGACGAATTTCACGAATTTCCAGGCCGCCTTCTTGTTGCGGGCCGACTTGGGGATCCCATAGGCTGTCCCGCCGAGGTTGAAGTCGATGTGCCCCGAGGGTTCCCGGGGGATCATAGCGGCGTCCCACTGGAAACCCTCGATTTCCCGGAACCGGGGGGTTTTCCATAGTCCAAATAGGATCATGGCGGCCCGCCCTGAGGCGAACATTTCCGCCGAGTCGGTGTCGTTGTTCCCCGCCCAAACCGAGTGCGGTGGCATGACCTTGTGCTTATGGATGAGATCCCAACGGAATTGAAGCCCCTTGAGTGTGTTGCGGTCGTCGCAGAAAGTCCATCGGGTCGGTTGTTTGATGTCGTCCACGTAACTTCCGCCCGCGTCGTAAACCCAGGCTTCGGTCATGGTCCAACCTTCGATGAAACCCCAACGGGTCACCTTTCCGGCCGAATCGAACTTCATGAGTTTCTTCGCGGTTTCCACGAAACGGTCCCAATCCCAGTCATCCCGGGGATAGGGCAATTTCGCCTCGTCAAAGGCCTTCTTGTTGTAGTAGACCATGCAGACGGGAGCCGTGTCCCGCGGGACCGCATTGAGATAACCGTCGTGGAAAAACCGGTCCATGACCTGGGGGTAGTAAGCGTTGATGTCCAAACCATCGGAAATGAAGTATGGATTTAAGGGTTCGAGGAGACCGTCCAATAGGAAGTCCGTGTAATGGGTGACTTCCATCGTCACGACGTCAGGACCCGTTCCCCGCTGGGTCGATCCTAATACCTCACGGGTATACTCCCCCCAGTTGTAACGGACCAAATCCACCTGGATCTCGGGGTTCTTCCTCCTGAAAATCTCGATGAGGCTGATGAGGATTCGGTTTTCCTGGATGTCGCCGTAGGAGGAAACCAAGATTCTGGTTTTCCTGTTTTTAAGGAAGACCCAGGCGTTGAAGACGATCAACAGGACCGCCAAGCCGATCAAATAGGGCCAATCGTTGGACATGAATCCCCTTTCGTTGCGGCATTATATCGGGCGGGCGGTAGGGTCAGGTAGGAATCGGACAAGCTTCATCACATCTAACGATTAAAGTCATGGAATTCAGCGTGACGCAAGAACAGTCCACGGAAGACGCAAGGATAGGATAGGTCCTCCCGGTGGTCGCCCGTCCTATTTCGCCGGAAAGGTTTGGTTTACCGTCACCACTCCGGGGTATTCCACCGATTGACCCGAGACCATCAGGGAGGGTTTCACTTGGAGTGTCAAGCGCGTTGGTTGGGCCCCTTCCCCGGCGATGTCCATCGCTAGGTTGACCATCGAATCCAGGGCCTTGCCCGAAAGGACCCGCTTCAAGTCCAAGGACATTTCCATGGGGAGGGTCCCCACTTGGTTGGGCCCGACCTGGAAGGGTTTCTCCAGCAAGCCGGTTGTCAGGGTGTTGCCATCCATCAACAGGGTCCATTGCATCCGGCTCAGGCCCGCAGGCGAGGCGTTCGGGTTCCGGACCTCCAGGTTCAGGGTGAATTGGAGCGGTAACGAGCCCCCGGAGAAGGCCGACCTAAGTTTAAACAGGGTCGTAAGATTAAGGTCGGAGATCGTCCCGCCCTGGATCGGCACCCCCGCCAGGGTTGTTCGGCTGACCGAGGCCAAACGGAACTGGCACTTGGAGAAGGCGGTTATTTGCTGGATCTGGTCCATGACCGAACCGCAACCCGCGAGAATGAAGGCGGACACCACGAGGACGGCGGATCGGATCAACCTAGCGGAAGGGAGTTTCACGGGCAGGTCCTTATCAGCAGTCTTATTCGCTGAACATTATCCACACCAAGCCGGGAAATGCGACCCGGTTTTTCAGCCATGGCCCTTCTGCTCCCCGAAGAAGACCGAAGGCACGATGCCTTTGGTCAGGTTGAGGGTTGCCTCATCCACAACGGCGTTATCCACCTTGTGGATGATGAAGTACGCCAATTTAATCAGGCCCTTCATGGAATAGGGTTTGATGCTGAGGATGAAGGGCGGCTGGCCGTGGCGGCGCCCCAGGATCATCAAGTACGGGCCCCTATTGGGATCGACCCGGCCGAAGGTACTGCCTTCGCGGACCGGTTGGCCGATCACCTCCCCCACCAAGGAAGCGGCGACGCCTCCGTAAAACCGGAAGATGGGGCTATCCTGCGTCCCGGTGCGGGCGGAGGCGATTTCGGTCCAGCGGATTTCCCGTTTTTTGCCGATGAAGTCCCGGTGGACGATCCTTTCGGCGTCGAAGGATAGCCCGCTCGATCGGAATTGGAAATACACTCCTAAGGCCAGAAATAGGGCGGTCATGATCCAGGAGCCCAGGTCGGTTCCCTTGGGATCCTGTAGGCAGCCATAAACGGCGAAAAGCGCCGCGCCCAAAAGGATGATTTGGACGCTCCGGACTATGACGTCCACCGGAACGGTGTACGGAAGCCTGGTTTCGGACACTACAACGGTGGCTTTGCTTTCGATTTCACCCATGGGAAGCCATCCATTCCTAAGAGGTTCCTTCGAGTCGATCCAACCGGTGGGAAGTCGTTTACTTCGGCAAGCATTTTACCCTTCTACCCCACCTCTGATCCCCATCAATAGTCCCTCTTCGAGGCGCTTTATTCCCTTCAAATACCCATTGCCGCTCATCGCCCACCTGGATGTTATCGATTCCAGGATGGTCTCTTAAACAGAAAAACCCAGGTGCTTTCGCACCCGGGTTTATTTACTTGGTAGCCCCATGGGGAATAGCCCCTATAAAACTCTTGTAGGGGCTCTGCCCCTACATACCCCGAGGCCAAACGACATGAGAAACTCCCGTTTCTCATACTCTTCCCACGAGGTTCGATTCCCCGTGGTCCTGACAAAAAAATAACCCAGGGCATAAAGCCCTGGGTTTCTGACTTGGTAGCCCCACGGGGAATCGAACCCCGATTTAATGGCTGAGAACCACTCGTCCTAACCGTTAGACGATGGGGCCACACGGTCACTTAAGAAGCTTAGGTTGACCTGACAACGCTCGAATAGGCAAACAACTTAACTCGGACCCTTCGGGCCGGGTTCAAAATGGCTGGGAGACATGGATTCGAACCATGATAAACGGGTCCAGAACCCGTTGTCCTACCATTAGACGATCTCCCACCCCACAAACAATCTGGAACCTCCCCGGGGCCTTTCCCCAGGCAGGGCGGGAATTATAACCAACCGTCCCCTTGTTCCCAAGGGGTTTTTACGGCGCCAAAGACCCTGGCAGGGCCCCGTATCAGGCTTTCGGGGACCTACACGCAAGTCTTAACACAGGAACCGCAGGGTGCACAGGGATGGCCCATCTGGTGGGTAAAGGCTCCGGCTTAACTGCGGTACTCCAAAAGCGCGGGCTTCGGCAGGTGGCCTCAGCCCTTGGGGTTCAATACCGCCATTTGGATCTGGTCGTGGTACTCGCCGTCCCGGAGGACGTAGCCCTTGCGGACGCCCTCGATCTGGAATCCGGCCTTCTGCAGGGCGTTGAGGGACCGGATATTGTAGGCCGCCGAGACGGCGCCGATCCGGTGGTATTTGATCTCCTCGAGGCCGTAGCGCACCATGACCCGGGCGCACTCGGTGCCCAGACCCTTTCCCCACCAGTTCTTCTCCCCGATGAGGAAGCCGAACTCCGCGGTCTTATGGCCGGGGCGCTCGTCGAAGAACTCGGCGATACCCACCGGGTGCCACTTGCCCTGTTCCTCGGCCTCGATGATGAAGGATTTGGGGGCCGTTTCCTCCCACTGTTCGCGTTTCTTGAACCATTTCTCGACGTCCGAGAAGGTCTGGTTCACGAAGTGGGAATCGAAGAGCCGCTGGACCTCTGAGTCGTTCCACCACCCCACGATGCGGTTCCAATCGGCCTGTTGGACCGGCCGCATCCGAGCCTTGCCGGCGCCGCGGTGATATTCAAATTCCATCGCCATGGAAAACCACCTTTCAAAACATTGGGGTTGAGTGGTGGCATCATAACCGATGCCCCGGGGGATTTAACAGGATGATGAAGAAGTCGAACCGACAAGACTTTTTCATGCCTTGCTCGCGAATCACCCCCTCAAAATCCAGGGGATTTACGGCGATTCGTCCGGACAACGAGGCTGTTGACTCGCCTTGCGAAAGCCCGTTTTCGCTGGGGTCCTCAGGCGACTAGGACGCCTGACGGCAGGATAAAAAACACTTATTCAGCGCCTTGTTAAACCGCCCCGGGCGGTCCGGGCGACCTGCCGCAGGTCATGTTTTTTGGCTGGGGGATCGCCTTATTCCAACCCGAAGGCCGCGTCGAAGGTCTCCCGGTGCAAGATGCGGCGGCCCGTGGCAGGATCCACGGCCACACGCTCGTTCTTTCCCCCGGGCCGGATCGAGAAGGACCGGAGCCGGATGTTGCGGCCCTTCCGTCCCCGGGAAGCGTCGATATAGGTGAGAAGCCCGTCCTCGAAGGAGACCGCGATCCCAGCGTGGGTCCACTTATCCTTTTCGTCGATGTGCCCGTCATGGTTGGCGTCGTAGGTCTTGTCGAAAATAAGGATATCGCCCGGTTGGATCTGGAGGAAGCGGGCCCGGCGGACCCCATCGTCCGTGCAGAAACGGAAGATGGACTGGGCGAGGTTGCGGCCGGGGGGTTGGGCGCGGACATAACGGGCCATCTCGGGGGAGCGGTAGCAGGCCATCACGAAACCGGTACAGTCCACGTCCCAACCGGGGTGGGTCGTCAGGATTTTTTCGGCGGTCCGGAGGGCCTCGGCGCCGGTCGCGGCCTGGCCCCGATCGGAGAGTGTGTAACGGTTCCCCGCGCAACCCGCCAGTAGGAAGGCCATCGGGAGGAACGCGAATACAACAGCGGTTGCGGACCACCGGGAAGTCGGCTTTGTGTCCAGTGGACGGTGATCCGTGGGGGTTTCAAGGTTCATGGGGATAAGACGCGGCAAAAGGGTTCTGAGTTCCCGGCCTTCAGCCTGGACCGGGTATCCCGGGGCCCGGGGAGGTCCGGATCATCTGGGCGAACCTCTTCAAACGGACGATGCAGCGGCCCTTCCCCAGGATCTCGATGACCTCAAAGAGGTTGGGGCTGACCGTGCGGCCAGTGATGGCCAAGCGCAGGGGATGGACATAATCGGCGAACTTTTTTCCGGCGGCGGTCGCCGCGGCCCGGAACCGCTCCTCCAGCGCCATGGCGTTAAAGTGAAACGCCTCATCCAGGATCTTTTCGGCGTCCTCGAGGATGGGCAAGTTGCCGGTCACCAGGTGCTTGGCCAACCCCTCGGGATCGTACACGTGTACCTCGCCCAGGAAGTAAAGGATCTGGTCCCCCACTTCGTTGATGGTCTTGAGGCTGGGCTTCACGAGCCCCAACATGCGTTTCAAGGGTGGCCCGGAGGCCCTCATGAAGAGCTCGTCGATGCCGCCCATATCCCAGAGGTACTCAAGGCAGCGCTGGAAGATGAACTCGTCGTCGGCCTTTCGGATGTACTGGCCGTTCATCCACAGGAGTTTGTTGTAATCGAAGGAGGCGGGCGCCTTGTGGACCCTTTCCAGCGCGAAATTCTTGATCAGGTCCGCCTGGGAGATGAGGTCGGTCTTTCCGTCCAGGGACCATCCCAAGAGCGCCAGGTAATTGACGAGGGCCTCCGGCAGGTACCCGAGCCGCTTGAACTCGGACACGGAGGAGGCCCCGTGGCGCTTCGACAGGGGAGTTCGGTCCTCCCCCAGGATCAGGGGCAGGTGGGCGAAAATCGGCGGTTCGAAGCCCAATGCCTGGTAAAGGAGGATCTGCTTGGGGGTGTTGGATAAGTGGTCCTCGCCACGGATCACGTGGCTCATCCTCATGACCGCGTCATCCACCGTGACCACGAAATTATAGGTGGGTTCCCCACCGGTCCGGACCAGGATGTAGTCGTCCAACTCGGCGTGGTCGACCTTCACCTCGCCCCGGATCAAGTCATGGAAAACCGTGACGCCTGGCGGCACTCGAAGCCGGATGGCGTAGGGCTGTTTGGTCTTCTTGCGGTGGTCCACCTCGGCCTGTGAAAGGTCCCGGCACCGTCCGGAGTAATGGTAACCCAACCCCGCGAGGTTGGCGGACTCACGTTCGGTTTCCAGGTCCTTCTGCGAACAGAAGCAGGGATAGGCGGCCCTGGAGGCCAGGAGCTTCTTAAGGTGTTCCTTATAGATCGGGGCCCGTTCGGTTTGGACATAGGGCCCGTGGGGACCGCCGATGGAGGGACCCTCGTCCCAGTTCAAACCCAACCATTGGAGGTCCCTGAGGATGGCCGCCTCGTACTCCGGGCGGGACCGCTCCCGATCCGTATCCTCGATCCGGAGGATGAACCTGCCCTTGTGACGGCGGGCGAAGAGCCAGTTGAAAAGGGCCGTACGGGCCCCTCCCACGTGGAGGTAACCGGTGGGACTTGGGGCGAAACGGACTCGGACTTCGGCCATGGGCGGAATCTTCTCCGGAACGGCGGATAGGCGGCCAGAAATAACCAAGACCGCCAAGGGATCGATATGCTATATTAAATCCCGGCCATGAAAAAAAGAATCCTCCGTTTCGACTCCGACATCTCCAAGCGCACGGCGCCCCGCAACGTCGTGTTGCAGGCCATGAATTGCTATATCCTGGGCCCCGGCGCCCAAAGCGGGTCCTTCCGGGCCAATTTGATCGACATCAGCTCCACGGGCGCCCAAATCTACACTCCCCGCCCCATGGACGAGCACACCGAAATCGCCCTGGAAATTAAGTCCAAGGACGGTTCCCAATCCCTGAACTTCACGGGGATCGTGGTTTGGGCCCGTAAAAACGCCATGCGTAGCATGGGCCGGTACGCCTACGGGTTGAAGTTCATCAGCCCCGGTCGGGACCACATGGCCTTCGTGGCCGAGAACTTCATCCAGGCCGCCGATTCGGACACGCCGTAAAGGCAGGCGATGGCGGTTGGCCCAAACAAAATCCAAAAAACAAAAGCCCACTTTCGAGTGGGCTTTTTTAATTCTTAAACCTTCTTTTGTTTCGCTTCCCCATCCTCTTGCCGTGCCGAGGTCACCCGCCGAGGCACAAGCTTGGCGTGTGCCGCGCCAAGGTCGCGGCACCGACAGTTGTGTCGATCACGTCAGGATGATGGCCTTGCGGAGCGCCTGGAGTACCCGCTTATGGACTTCCTCGGCCTCCACCAAACTGTCTTGGGCCCGGGGCAGATGGGGGTTGATTTCAAGCGTCTTCTTGAATTCACGGAGCGAACGGGCCACCACGAAACGGGTCTTGATCAAATGGGCCACCGCCAAGTGCTGGTGGAGATCCGCGTATTGTGGGTATTCCTCGATGACCGCGTTAAGTTTGTCCACGTATTGGTCCGTCATCTGCTGGTCAATCCCCTCACTGCCGTAAAGAAGCATCAGCGTGAAAAAGAAGATGACCTCATCCCCCACCCGGGGCACGAACTTGGGTCGGACCTCCATGAACTGCTGGAAAGCCACCTCATACCGCTTCAACTTGATGGAATCCTGGGCCATCAGAAAGGCGCGGTTACGGACCTTGGGGTTCAATTGGGCCGCCGTGTCGGATTCCGCGATCACCCGTTCCTCGAGTTCCTTGACCTTGGTCTCGGGGAGGGTCTTACCCGACTGGAGGAGGTAGCCGACGCAGGTGGCGGCCAGCTTGAGGCGCGAATCAGCGTAACGGGGGTTGATCTGGAGCGCCTGGAGGAAGTTTTGGGTGGCTTCATCCAGTTCGAACCGGTCCAAGTGGATGTTCCCCAGGTGGTAGTAAAGGTCGGCGAAACCGGGATTCAGTTCCTTCGCCTTGTGGAGCGCCGCCACAGCCCCCGCGTGGTCCCCCAAGAGGGAAAGGGTGATTCCGTAGTTTTTCATGGCGGGAAGGTGGCCGGGGTTCTGTTCCATGGCACGCATGAACTTCTGTCGGGCGTCGTCATGGAAGCCGTTGGAAAGAAGGATTACGCCCAGCTTGTTGCAGGCTTCGGCGGTGGGTTTTTCGTCGATTTTCCGGGCCAGCCGGAAAATCGATTCCAATTCGACCGTGCGGATGCGGTGGAAATCCTTGAAACGTTGGCGGATGGCGTCGGTTTCGAGGCCTTCGGTGTATTCCAGGACGCGCTGCGAAAGGGTATGGCCCGCCAAACGGACCGAGGAGGTGATGCGGTTCCGGGCGATTTCGGCCGCGGTCTCAACGCTATAGATCTTTGAATCAATCTCAATATGTGAGGAAAGTGGTGGCCAATCCATGGATTCCCGCGCCTTGAGGAGGATTGGAGCTCCCGACCGTCAAGCCGGGGCCCGGAGCGTTAGGACGTCAGGCCTTTCCAAAGCCCTTCTTGACAGCGGTTTCCACGTCCGGGAACGACTTGAGGATGGTGTTGAATTCCAACAGCTCAAATACTTCAGCCACCTCGGAATTCATGCCAGCCAGGAACAGATCGCCTTTTTGCGCGCGGATCCGCTTGATCTCGCTGATGAAGATGCCCCAGCCCGCGCTGGAGATGTAGTTGACGTTCTTCAGGTCGATGACGAGTTTATACTTCTTTTCACCCAAGACACCTTGGAAAGCCTTCTCGAACTCAGGAGCCGTGGTGGTGTCGATAAAACCCTTCACCGTCAAAAGGGTGACATCCGCGTGCCTCGTGTGATCGGAAACGTTGACTGATAAACCGTCCATGGTTCCTCCCGGCTCCTGTCCCTTGGATGAGCAGCGGCCCTCACACCCCAAGGGGGGTGTTTGGACCAAAAACCGGCATCCTTAAAGGGTTTTTGGGCTTCGGGCGGGAATCATTATGACCCCCGCCTTATATGCTGTCAATCGCACCGGAGGCGACGGACCGACGTTTCGCCTCGGTGTTTAGGCCTTTACGCTTCAGGTACAGGTAAACCAATCGCTCCTCAATCTTCAGGGCGCCCTCGGGGCGGGTCTTCAAGGCTTCAGAGATCCGGGAGGGCCCGTATTCGGGATGGTCCCGGACCAAAAGTAGCACCGCCTTCTTCTGGTCATTGGAAAGCTCCGCCATTAATGACGAGGTTTTCCGTTTAACCTGTTTGAGGGCATCCTGCCCCTCCGCCACCACCAACTTCTTAAGTCGGTAATACTCGTTGGTCGAGACATTAGTCTGTCGGCAAGCCTCCGCCACGGAAAGCCCCTTCTTATCCACTAGGTCGAACAATTTCTTGCGGATCTTGTACATCACCGTCTCGGCCTTCAACTTCTCCTTGATGGCCACCACGGTGATGTCGTCGTTTTGCTCGGCGTTGCCGACGAATTCGGCGATACGACGGTTCAGTTCATCCACGAACTCCGCCGGGGTGAGGGCTGCATTCTCCTTGATGGCGGCGATCAGCCGGTCCTCGCCGAATTGCTGTTTCTCGGCGTTCATCGCCTCGGTAATCCCGTCGGTGTAGACCACCAGCATATCCCCCTTCTCCAAACTGATCTTCTGGAGGGCAAGGCTTTTCTTGAATAATGATTCGTCAGGCAGCGAAATCCCGAGGGGGAAACCCTTCGGCTTCAGGTAATAGACCTCCTTCGTCTTGCCCCGGTAAAGGATCATGGGATTGTGCCCGGCGCTGGAGAAGTTGATCACCCGCCGCCGGGAATCCAGGATGATGTAGAACATCGTGACGAACATCCCCCGCTTCATGTCCCCGGTCACATGTTGGTTCACCCGGCTCAGGACATCGGAGGCCGACTTGTTGCCTCGGGCCTCCAACCGCATGGCGGTCCGGATCATCGTCATGACCAGCGAACCCGGCACACCCTTGCCCGAGACGTCGGCCACGACGATCCCCATGGTGGTCGGGTCCACGGCGAAGAAGTCGTAGTAGTCCCCGCCCACTTCCTTGGCGGCGCGGTACATGGCCCCAATCTCATAGCCGTCGATCGTCGGGAAGGTTGCCGGAAGAAGGGTATGCTGGATCTCCTGCGCGACCTGGATTTCCTTCTGCATCCGCTCGTGTTCCACCATCCCCTTTTGCGAATCCTGGATTTTTGCGGTCATGTCGTTGAAAATCGCGGCCAATTGACCGAACTCATCCTTCGTATCGAGGTCGATCTTGGCCGAGTAATCCCCGCCGTGGAGGGCTTGCACGCCGTCGAAGATCTTCTGGATGGGCCGGGTCACAATGAGCGACAAAAGCCAAATGGCCAGGACGCTCAGGAGGAGCGCCCAGAAAGCGATCACTCTCAGGTCCGATTGGGCGTGGTTCATCATCCGGGTAAGGGCGGCCTCGTCCAACCCCGCGTGGACCTCCCCGACCGACAACCCGCGATATTCGATCTGGGCGGCGTAATGGGTGATGTTGCCCTCACGCCAAACCCTGATCCGGGAACCTTCGAGCGGCGACTCGTTCTTGGGCGCCTGCCATCGTTGGAAAAGTTGGCCGAGGTCGGAATGAGCCAAATAACGGCCGTCTTCCCCGATGATGAAGGCGTAGGCCAGGACCCCCGATTGGTCGTTCTGCATGACCTTTTGGACCAGTTGGTTCAGCTCCAAGTCCTTCTTTTTCATGACGGCGTCGCCGGCCTCGAGGGAAATAGTCCCAAGGATCGCCTGGATCTTTTCCCGGTGCTGTTGGCCCAAGAGGGTACGTTGGCGTTGCGACAGGATGAAATAGGCCGAAAGGATGATGCTCACGGCCAGCATCACGGCCCCCGCGGTGAACTTCATGGAAACCGGTACGGCACGCCGGCGGGCCGACCGTTCGGCGGCCGGGCGGCTGGCGTCGAAATACCGCACCATCAGTAATTCGTTCATTCCCGACAGGGACTTATATTCCACTCGGCTCATGACCTTCTTGATGAGCCAGATGCCCAGCCCGCCCTTTCGGCCGATATCCACGTAATGGTTCAGGTCCGGATCCTTAACCTTGTGGAAATCGAAGGGCTTTCCCCAATCCCGGATCTTGATCGTGATGTCATAGGGGCCCAAACTGGCTTCCAGCTCGACCTTCCCCGATTGGCCCCCATAGGCGTGGCGGATCACGTTGGTACAGGCCTCGTCCACCGCCAGCTTGACGTTGGCGGTCTCCCGGGGCCCGCATTTGCCCGCGTCGCAGACTCGGGTGACGAAGTCCTTAATCTCCAGGAGATAACGGTCCTCGGCCTTCACATCGAGCTTATAGATCCTCCGGCGGGCCCCCAAGGAGGCCACCCGAAGCACCCATTCACCGAGCTTTCGTCCCACCTTCATCGCTTGCCCTCCGGCGCCGCTGGTTTTGCCAAAGCGGCTTCCTTCATGCGGGCCTGGGCTTCCGCGATGTTCCGCTGAACGAGGAAGTTGGTGGGGTCCTTCTCGAGGACCTTGCGCCAAATATCAATGGCCTTGGTGTAATCGCCCTTGAGGAATTCTGCGACGCCCTTACCGTACAATTTCGACAGCGACTCGGGCATGCCTTCCAGCGGCGAGTAATGGCTCTTGGCGTCGCTCCAAAGTCGCGCGACGTCCCGGTAAGCTGGGTCGCGGCGGTAGACCACCTCGAAAAAGTCGACCGCGTCCTTATAGTTGCCCTGATTGTAGGCCTCCAGGCCCGAGAGGTAGTTTTGGGCCATGAAGGTCTTCGCGTCGGCCTGTTTCAGGAGGGCCTGAACATCCTGATTCTGGGGATCCAGGTTCATGGCGCGGGTCAAGTAGGGAATGGCCCGAACCAAATCATTCTTTTGGATGATTTCTCGGGCCACCCGCAGGTTCTCCTGGATGGCCTTGACCCGTTTCGCGTCGATCCGGATCTTTGCCGAATCCGGGTCTGGATCCTCGGGGAATTCCTCCTTCACTTTATTCCAAGCCCGAAGGGCTTCCGGATAGCTTTCCATGTCCTCATAGGTCTTGGCGATATACTTGAGTGCATTCAACCGGTTCGCCGCCCGGGGGTCCTTGATGGAACCGAAGCGATAGGAAAGCGAAAAGCGCTGGGAAGTCCCCAAATCACGTTTATCCATGGCCCAATCCAGTAAAAATCCGGCGATCCTTAACCCGGCCCCTAGGGTGGGCCCAATCCCGTCATAGCCGCCTCGCAGGAACAATAAGCGTTTCCACGCGTATTCCACGCCCGCTCGGATGCTCTTGGAACCGGGGGCCATGTCCGCCGCGAAAGCCAGGGAGAGGACCCCCTGTCCCCCCTTGCTTTGGATTCGGTAACCAAGTGAGGGTTTCACCATCCGAACCCAAGTGCTGGATTGGTCCCGGATGCGGATCTCCGGTTGGACGAGGTTTGAGACCGCCAAGCCGAAGGACAGGTTATTAATGGAAAGACGGGACCGATCCTGCAGTCGGGTCTCAAACCGGTAAGCCAATCCGAGGTCCATACCGAATCCGCTGTCCGACTCGGGTGGGAAAGACTGCCGGACGTACTTCATGAGGATCCCGAATCCGATCCCCCGGTAGGCCATCACCCCGTATCCCAGGCTTCCCTGGAGTTGGAGTACGTTGAAGGTCCCCAAGGCCTGGATGCTGTCCGTGGTCAGGGGAATATCCTTCGTATTGATCCGCTGGAACGCCGCCAACAGGGTCCCCCGTCCATCAGGACGGGCGTAAGCCAATCCATCATAAGTCGTGTCCACAAAGAGCGAGCTGTGCAGACTGACGAGTTCCTGCCGCTGGAGGTAGGCGAGGGTCCCGGGGTTTTGGAAACCCGAGGCGGCTTCGTCCCCTAGTGCCCCAATGGCCCCCCCGAGCCCCAGCGACCTGGCGGAAAACCCCAAGTCAAATGGCGATTGCACACCCCCACTTTCGGACGCGAGGGCTCCGGCGACCAGGACTAAGAGAAACGCGAGGCTGGCCCAGATTGAACAACATGGCCAAGCCCGCAACTTTTCCCATTGGAGGGTCGGCGCGACAGATCCGTTCATCGCGCCACCGCCACTTTCAAGATGTGGGTCTCACCCTGGGCCTTCAGTTGGGCGAAATAGACGCCGTTCGAGACGGTTTGGCCCAACCCGTTTTTGCCGTCCCACAAGATCCGTTGAGCCCCCGCGGCCTTGGGTCCCGAGGCCAGATGACGCACGAGCCTTCCCGTGATATCAAACACCGACAATTCCGCGTCACCCGGCGAAGCCAAATAGAATTCAAAAGTCGTCGACTCGTAACCAGCCCGGAAAGGGTTCGGATGGTTGCCATAAGTGTCGGCCAGGTTCCCCGAGCGGATGAGCAGCGTTTCGGATTTCATGGGGAAACCCGTGGAATCCCCCGTGGTGATTATCCCCAGGGGGCCGTTGTTGGAGGAGGCGTCCTTCACGACCATGTCGTTCACGGAAAGGACCCCCAACCGAAAACTTCCGTCGATGGCGTTCGGGGAGACATCCCCCAGGATCGTCACCGGCAGGGCCGGGTTGTCGCTGCAAAGGAAATTACCCGGTAACACGATGAACGTGGCCGCCGATCCCGAAACCGCGCTGACATTTAGGACCTGGCTTTGGGTTCCGTCAGTAAGGGTGATTGATGAAATCACGGATTGGAAAGCCGCGGGGTTCCCTGATGCGTCCTCCAGGTGGAAGGTCCAGGCCTCCGGTTGGATTTGGAATGTACCAGCCGCCACGTTCAGGCTGAATCCCATCAGGGGGATGCCCACCTGACCCTTAATGGCCGTCGTGAGGCCCGTGGGCAAGTGCACCACCCGCAGGAGGGTGCTTCCCACGCCGGCCGAGACCTGGATCGGCGAGCTCGTCCCGGGAGACAGGACATTCGAGGAGTCCCGGGCCGTGCCCTGTTGGGGCCCCTGGGTGTAAAAGTGGGTGGGGGCTGTTCCCGTACCGCCCAAAATATTGGAAGACGACGGGGTCGGAGCGGCCCCGTCGGTCAATTGCAAATTCACCTGGTTGACTGTGGCCGTGGTCAGGTTGAACCAGGCGTCGACCGCGCGGAGGGCCCCCGTCACTAGCGCCCCGGCCTGGATGGGCAATACCGTACCGGTCTTACCCGTCGGGTTCTGGATGGGCCTCCCGGGATCGGGGGATTCACCCGGCCAAAGCCATTGGATCGCCACGGCCGGACCTGGGGAAACAGTGGCTGGGGCCGTCCCCGAGTTCACCCCAGGAGCCGAAGCCGTCCAAGTCCAATTCCCCGCTTTGTATTCCATCAGGTAAACCACCGCCTGGGGAGGGCCCACCGGCACGATTACTTGGTTCACTGCGCCCCCACCCGACGTCAGCGAAAACCGCCATTCCCCGCTGCTGTCGGAATTCAGGTTGAAAGTAAAGGCTGAGAGGAGCGTGGCTGGTTGGTTGGCCGCGTTCCGGACCTCCACCGTGACGGGGCCGGCGGACTGTCCAGCCGTCATCGGAGGGATCGCCCCCACGAAGGCTAGGTGATCCGGCGGCATGACCGTCGCCGTGTACGTCGCCGTAATCGTCGCAGTGAAAGAAGGCGTGAAGGAAGGCGTATCCGTCGGGGTAAAGCTCGGCGTAAACGTCGGAGTGAAGCTCGGCGTGAACGTCGCCGTGAAGCTCGGCGTGAAGCTCGCCGTGAACGTCGCCGTCGCCTGCGCCACCGTCAGCACCGCCCCATTCACCGGCGACCCCGTCACCAGGATCGACCGCCCCGCCCCAAGCCCCGTCCCCGTCACGTCCCCGTTCGCCGCCACCGACGCCTGGTACGTTCCCACCGCCGCACCGCCCGCGAAGTCATACGTCACCACGTAGTCCTGCGTCGCACCCGCCCCCAACACGTCCAACGGGAACCCGCCCATCGTCACCTGCCCGTCGTTCGCCCCATACACCCCGCTCGCCAGCTGCGTCGCCCCCTTGAACAGCCTCACCGCCGATACCCCCAGGTCGTCCCCGCTCCCGCTCGCCGTCAGCACCACGTACCCCAGGTTCACCGCTTCCGCGCTCTGGTTCGTCACCCTCAGCCTCAGCGCCGTCACCCCTGCCGCCCCCGGCAAGACCGTCACGTCCGCCGGCGTCGGCGTCCCAGCCGCCACCAGCACCGCCTGCTGCGTCATCGTCGGCGTGAACGTCACCGTGAACGAAGGCGTGAAGGTCGGGGTAAAGGACGGCGTGAAGGACGGGGTGAACGTGGGGGTGAAGCTCGGCGTGAAACTCGGCGTAAAGGACGCCGTGAACGTCGGGGTGAAAGTAGGCGTGAAGCTCGGCGTAAACGACGGGGTAAAGGATGCCGTAAACGTCGCCGTGAAGCTCGGGGTGAACGTCGCTGTGAAGCTGGGCGTAAACGACGGCGTGGACGTGGGGGTGAACGTCGGTGTAAAGGTCGCCGTGAACGTCGGTGTGAAAGTAGGCGTGAAGCTCGGCGTAAAGGACGGAGTAAAAGAAGGCGTAAATGTGGGAGTGAAGCTCGGCGTGAACGTCGCCGTGAAGCTCGGCGTGAAGCTCGCCGTGA
>CAYMOV010000013.1:0-6092 GCA_964392085.1 uncultured bacterium | reverse complement strand
GCGTCGGCGTCCCAGCCGCCACCAGCACCGCCTGCTGCGTCATCGTCGGCGTGAAAGAAGGAGTGAAGGATGGCGTAAAGGTTGGGGTGTAGGTCGGGGTGAAACTCGGGGTAAAGCTGGGTGTGTAAGAGGGGGTAAAGCTCGGGGTGAACGTCGGGGTGAAGCTCGGCGTGAAAGAGGCCGTAAAAGTCGGTGTGTAGCTAGGCGTATGAGTCGGTGTAAAACTGAGAGTAGGCGTGAGGGTGCAGACGGTTCCGACCAAAACATTAAAATTATCAACCGAAGCGGATCCCCCAGTCGCTCCTCCGCCAACCGCGGATGCAACTCCGACATAATAAACGGAATTAGGCATGGTCACGGCGACAGTAGCTATAGTGTTCCAGGTGGTTCCGTTGGAGGACCAAGATCCCGTAATGTTGTTTCCAACCCTGACAAGCCGGACATAGCCCGTGCTTGGATTGGTATAAGGTATGGCATTATTGGCGACAGCCGTCGCCAAGGCGGTGTTTGCGGTTTGCCGGGTCCGGAGGTTGTAGCCGATACCGTTGCTCGCGAAGACAAATGCCATGACATCACCCGTGCCCAACCCACCCCGCATCATGAGTCCCACTTTGCTGCCAGCGTTGACATTGGCCGCGGAATTGATTTGGAGGGTAATGGTGGAATCACCGGAAACCGCCTGGAATACATATCGAAATGAATCGGTTGTCGAACCGGTCAGCAATCCGTTGTCTGAGCTCGTCAGGGTCAGGGCCCCGCCCAGGGTGGTGGATCCAGCTGCGACCGCATTGATATCAATTGAGGTCCAGAATGAATTGACCTCTGATCCCGAAAAGGGGTCTGAATTGAGGCATTGCGCCTCGACCCGTAAAACCGGGAAAAGCCCCAAGAACGCCAGGGCCCAAAGAACCTGTAATTTATAGGACTTCATCAAAGGGCCTTGGCCTGTTTTAAGGGAAATTGGTTGCTGGTCAAAGGGAAATTATACAGAGGGCAAGCTTGGAAATCGGGGTAAAAGGCCGGTAAATCTCGGCGTCAAATGGTCCAAAATGAAATTTTACAGCCCCGTCAGTTCCTTAAACCGGGCGGTTAAAAGCTTCATATCCTCCCAGACATCCTTCTTGTAAGCGTCGGTCCTGAGGAGGGCCGCCGGGTGATAGGTCACCCTCAAGGGAATGCCCCCCAGGTCGTGCCACTTGCCGCGGAGCTTACCCACCGGCTCCTTGGTTTTGAGGAGGGCCTGGGCCGCCGAGGATCCCAGGGCCACCAACATTTTCGGTTGGAGCAGGCGAAGCTGTTCCTCCAGGTAAGGGCGACAGGCTTCCACTTCCTCGGGGATGGGGGGGCGGTTACCGGGAGGCCTGCACTTGAGCACGTTGCAAATGTAGACTTCGTCCCGTTTCCACGTTTTGGTCGACTCGATGATTTTCGTCAGCAATTGCCCGGCCCGACCCACGAAAGGAAGGCCCTGCTCGTCTTCATCCGCGCCCGGAGCCTCCCCCACGAAAACAATTTCGGCCTTCGGGTTCCCGCTCCCGAAAACGAATTTCTTGCGCGTCTTGCCCAGCGGGCATTTCTGGCATTCACAGATTTTTAGCCCGAACGCCTCGAGGGAACTTCCCGTGACGGATATGGGCACCGGCGCCGCTTGGGGTTTCATCGGAGGCGCTGCCAACTGGGGGGCAGGGGCCGCCGCACTTTTCATTGAAGGAACCGCCGGTTCGATCACCGGGACCGAGGAACGTCCCCTTGGGACGGAGGCGTATCGGACACCCAACCGGCGGAGGGTCTGGAATCGGGCCAGGTTTTTTTCGCCAGGGGAGCTCACAAGAACCTCACTTCCAGGATCACTTGGTGCAACAGGCCGTGTTGGATCCGGTCTTGTTGGACCACGTACTCGAAACTCTCAGCCACCTTAGAACCATGGGCCAAGACCGCGAACCCAGCCCGGAAGGTGCCGGACCCATACCCCGCCCGGATCGACAGGCCCGATACGGGAGTATATTCGACGCCACCCTTGGGTTGGAACCCCCGATCGGACGATTCCTCCACCTCGGCGGATCCGGCCCACGTGCTTCCGAAGGTCCGGTGGGCCCCCAACCGGATTGAGGGTGGGATCGGCGCGGCAAGTGCGTTTTGGAAACCGACACGGGAATAGATGTTCTCGAGGGCCAGACCCAGCGTGGTCTTGGGATCACACCGGAACATCAGGCCCAAGTCGCCCCCGCCTCCCCAACCCAGGTTGGAAAACAGGCTTTGGAAGTAGATCTTACCGGTCAATCCCACCTGCCACCGGGGGCTGAGACGGTAACCCGCACCTACGGCGAAGGTCATTTCGGTGTCGCTGAACGTGCTGATGGGGTCCAAGCTCGGCCCCAATCGGTATTCCAGGTTCGATCCGCCGCTGAAGTAGACCCAACTCAAGCCGTAGGATAGTGGGCTCTTCTCCAGGCGATTACCTATCGCCAACACCCCCAGGCTCCGGCCCTGGCCCATGAAAGCGTATTGGGAATAGAACTGGAGGGTCCGGACCCCGGTCAATCCCGCCGGGTTATGGAACATCGACATCACGTCGCCCCCCAACGCCACCGCGGCCCCCCCGAGGGCCGTTTCCATCCCCCCGAGCCCGAGATCCATATAGGAAGCCGGCCGTTCACCGCCGATTTCCGTCGCTTCGAGGGGCCGACCAGAACTAACCCCCGCCAGTAACGCGGCCGAGAGCCAAAAAGCCATCGTCCCCCCGATGGATCGCCTCATCGGTGGCCCCGGATTACGGCGATCTTGTTGCGCCCCTCCGCGCCGCCCGAGCGGATCACGTAGGGATATACCCCCGTCACCACCCACCGACCCCGGCTGTTTCGACCGTCCCAACTCACATAGTACGATTGGAATTGGGGCCGTGCGGAGTTCGAGTTCAATTCGGAGGGCGAAAATGTCTTGTGGAGCACCAACGCGCCGGCGGAGTCGTAGATCATTAATTCCACGGGTTGGGGCCGGTCCAGGTCGACGGTCAAGTTCACCGTCCCGTCCGACTCCGGGTAAAAGGGGTTCGGGTTGGGATAGTAGGGGTTCGAGCCCTTCGTCGACTTCCCCGTCTGAAGGAACGGATTCGGACCCGATTGCGGGGCCAAGGCCCTTTCCAGGTTGAGGCGGCCATAACCGTAGGTGGTGTCCCATCCGGGCGTTCCCAGGTCATCCGTGGAGGAAATCACCCGGTCCTGGACCTGCGAGGCGGTCCATTGGGGGTAAAGGGACCACACGAGGGCCATGGCCGCGCTGACCAGGGGCGTGGCATAGGAGGTGCCGGCCCCTGAGCAGTACTCGTTGTCCGGCACACCGGGCCCACGCCTCGGGAAATAGGCCGAAGGGGCACCGCTCCAAGCCGCGCTGAACATATCGATGGACGAGTTGAAGCCCGCGGCGCCGCCGCCCCCGGGCGCCACCAAATCGAGGTTCTCGCCCCGGTTTGAGTACCAGGCGACGTTCCCCGTGGGGTCCGTAGCGCCCACCGACACGACCGGCGGGTAGGCCGCGGGATAAAGCACCGCGCCGCCGTCGTTTCCTGAGGCGGCCACCACGATAAGGCCCGCCGATATCGCCGTATCCAACGCCTGTTGCTCGGCGTCCCCGAAACCGCCGCCCCCCAGGGAAAGGTTGATGATTTTCGCGCCACCCGACACGGCGCCCAGGATGCCCTGGACCACCGAATCGGAGGTTCCGTTGCCGCCCGAGTCGAGCACCTTCATGGGGAGGATCCGGACCCCGCCCGCCACCCCGGCCATACCTTGGTTGTTCCAGCTCGCGGCGATCAACCCGGCCACGAAGGTCCCATGGCCCTCATCATCCGAGGCGTCGGCGTCCCCATGGATGTAATCCCATCCAGGCACCGCGGCGGCCGCCAAGTCGGGATGTGAGAAATCCAACCCGGTATCCACCAGGGCCACGGTGATGGCCGCGCCGCCGGGAGGCGTCGTCGGGCAATTCGGGAAAAGCCCCCAGCCCTGGGGCGCGTGGATTTGGGCCATTTCCCAGGTCTGGTCCGTGGCGTAAAAGGGTTCCGCCGGGACGCATTGGAGGGCGTGATAGCGGTAGTTGGGTTGAGCCCAAAGGACGTTTGGGTTTTTCCGGAGGGAATCCAGGGCGGCGTCCGTCCCGATACCGGATAGGACGATTCGTTGCGCGTCGACAATCGCCAAGGAGTGGCCCACCCCAAGCGCGGATAATTCCGAGGCCGTGGGCCTCGTCCGCCACCGCACCAATACCTCTCCCTCAACGCGGTCCGTTCCGCGGGGCGCCTGGCGAATCTCCGGCGAAGCGCCCCAAATCAGTGTCGTGGTCCATGCGAGCAATACCGGGAAAACGGCCCCGAGAATTCGCGACGATTGAACTCGGTTGCAAGGCCGGTTCATGACAACCTTTTCCAGTCCCTGGGCTTGGACCGATACAAAGCCTCACGAAGGGGATCCGGGCTTTTTTCGGCCCAGGGCCAACAACGGTCGATCACTTCAAGCATTTGGCGGGCGATTACCCATTTGGGCGCGCGAGCGAGACGGAGGGGGCGGGTTCCATCCTTAAAAAAGAGGGTCACCTCATTGTCCTCGGTCTCCATGCCCCGGCTCTTCCCGACCCGGTTGGCCGCCAGGAGATCACAGGGCTTCCTCGCCAGCTTCGCTTGCGCGTTTCGCATCAGGTCGTGGGTCTCCGCAGCGAAACCGACGACTAACTGGCCTGGTTTCCGCCGACGAAGGATGTCGGCCAACAGGTCGGGGTTTTGGGCGAGTTTGAGGGAAATGGTTTTGCCCGTTTTCTTCATCTTTCGGTGTGTGGGCGCCGCGGACCGGTAGTCCGCCACCGCTGCGGCCATGATCACCAGGTCGGTTTTCGGCAGGGCCCGGCGGATTTCCAGGCCCATTTCAACCGCCGTTTCAACCGAACACAGGGTTTGGACCGACGGCGTGGCGATCTGCGTGGGCCCGGTGATCAACGTCACCTGCGCGCCCCTTCGGGCCGCCGCCTCCGCCAAGGCATAACCCATCCGGCCGCTGGAACGGTTCGTGAGGAACCGCACCGGATCCAGGGTTTCGCGGGTGGGACCCGCGGTCACCAACACCCTCCGTCCGGACCAGGAATTGCGTTCAGCCAGGAACTCGCGGACCTCGTCGAGGATCTCCTCCGGCTCACGCATCCGTCCCACGCCCTCATCCCCACAGGCCAACAGCCCAGCGCCCGGCCCCAGGAACGTCGCTCCGCGCGCGCGGAGGATCCGTGCGTTTTCCTGGACAGCCGCGTGGCGCCACATGTGGACGTTCATGGCCGGGGCGATCCATAGGGGGGCGGTGCTGTACAGGCAGGCGGTGGAAAGCAGGTCGTCCGCCAACCCGTGGGCGAGCTTGCCCAGGAAATCCGCGGACGCCGGGGCGACTAGAACCAGGTCGCAATCCCGGACGTCGTCGATATGGGGCACCGGGACTCGGGGATGGGCACCGGAGGGAAGGTCCGGCGAAAGCGGATGGACGCCATGGAAGAGGGAGGTTTGAGCCTTAAGGCCGGAAACACGTCGGAATGCGGCGGGGGTCACGAGTTGGGCGGCGGCGGCAGTGAAAAATACCCGGACCTCGGCTATGGCCGAGAGTCCCTTCGCTAATCGGGCGGCCTTATAAGCCGCAACCGAACCGGTCACCCCCAGGAGGACCCTCGGCCGGGGCCGGTGGATCGCGGGGGTCGACCCCGGAAGGACTGGGGGGCGCCGCATGGTGCTTCCACCTTTAGTCCTCGGACTTTTCCTTGGACTTCTTCTTAGAAGTGGCTGGGGGCATTTTCTGGGTGACCTTGCCGCTCACGATTTCCTCCAGGGCCTGCATGATCACCTTGGAGACGTCGGCGGACATGCCATGTTTTTCGGCCCGGTCCAGGAGCTGGCGGGACCGTTTGGAGGCCAGCAAGACGGTGTTGTAACGGTTCTCAAAGCTTTCCATGCTGAACTGCTTTTTCAGATCGGACACAAGATCCTCCAAGGATGGCTCGACACCCGGGTTCGCCCGGGGCCGTGGATTATATAGGAAGGGGCGGTTGATTCAAACCATCCCGCGTCG
>CAYMOV010000012.1:0-49930 GCA_964392085.1 uncultured bacterium | reverse complement strand
TGGAACGCCAGGATGCCGAGGTGCAGCATGTCGGGGTTGGTCAGGATGATGTTGGGCGGGTTCCTCTTGATCTTGGCCCGGAGCGCCGGGGAGGTGTCGCCGTCGTAGATTTCCGCCGAGACGGGGGGCAATCCCGCGGAGTTCAACCTCCCCCCCCACTCCTGCAGGGTCTTGAGCTGGTCCTGGGCCAGGGCCTTGGTGGGGTAAAGGTAAAGCGCCTTGGCCGCCGGGTTCTGGAGGACGTTGCGGAACACCGGGAGGTTGAAGGCGATGGTTTTGCCCGAGGCGGTGGGGGTCATGACCGCCACGTGGCGCCCTTCCTCCAATGCCTCCCAGGCCTGGGATTGGTGGATCCAAGGCGCCTCCAACCCGGCGTTCCGGAGGACCTGGATCAGTTCCGGTGGGAAGAACCCCGGATAGGCCCCAAACCGTTCCCCCTTCTCGGGGAGCGACTCGATATGGACCAACCGGTCACGTAGGTCGTCCCGGGACCGGATGGAGGCCAGGATGCGGCCCAGGGCGTCACGCGCCGGAGTCGGAGCTAATGGGAGCGGGGCTCGGTTTCTCAAACGAGTTGGACCTTCAACCCGTATTCCCTCGCGACTTTGGCCTGTTGCTCGTCCCCGGTCAAAAAGAGCTCACAGCCCGATTCCCGGGCCGTCATCACCTGAATGGCATCGGGGGCCCTCAAGCCCGTACGGTCGATGCAGATGACCGAGGATTCCAGGATGGATGGGTGGATCGGAACGATCTCAGCCTGTTGCAAATCCGCCGATAAATCCGAACGCATGACGTGATAAACCTCAGGGGAAATTCGTTTCGTGCGTTTCATGAGGTGAAACGCGGAGACGGATTCCAGGAACGTCAGGGCGCTGAGGTGGATGTCGGCGGATTCCGAACAGAGTTGGAGGACCGTCTCCGAACCTTTTTCCAAGACGTAGCGCTTCACGAGGGCTGATGAATCGAGGAAGAGTCTCAAAACCTGGAACTCCTCCGCTGTTCAATGATGATTTTGCTGGCGGAAACGCCCGGAATCTTGATGGGGTTCCCGGTTTTCCAACGGGAAAGGACCGGTTTGTCCTCGCGAACAAATGGAGAAACCACCGCCACCGGCTTGCCGTACCGGTAGATCTCGACGGATTCCCCTTTTTCCACGGCATCGAGGTATTTCTTCGCGTTGTTCCGGAACTCGCTGAAGGTCGCGGTTCGCATCAGAATCCTCCTGAAGGAAAAAAAGCGTTTTGTACAACGATGTACAACTCCATGTCATTATCTTGTACATAACCCAGTTATGTCAAGGTTGGCCCTTTTTGGGGGTTTTAGGTGGAAATAAAAAGGCCCGGATTTTCTCCGGGCCTTGGGGACATCCGGTTGTTAGGAAACGTTTAAATGCGCATCGGCATGATGACGCAGAGGTAGTCCGTGTCCGACTTAGGTCGGAAGACCCCCGGGTTGAGGGCCTGGGTGAGTTCCACCACCGTGATGTCGGTCCCCACGTTCTTCAGGACGTCCAACACGTACTTTCCGTTGAAGGCGATGGCGATCTCTTCCCCCTCGAAATTCAGGTCCATCTCTTCCTTGGCTTCCCCCATGTCCGGGGTATTGGCCGAGATGATGGTTTTTCCCGGGGCGAACTTGTACTTGATCGAATTCGACTTCTCGGAGGCCAGGATCGAGACCCGGCGGGTGGCGGCCGCCAATTCGCTGGTGGTGATGTCGATCTTCTTGCCGGCTTCCTTCGGAATGACCTGTTCGTAATTGGGGAACTGGCCCTCGATCAACCGGGAAACCACCTCCACCCCGTTGATGACGAACTTGACTTGGTTCTCGGTGGCCATGATCTCGACGGTGACATCCTCGTTTTCCTTGCCCTTGGAGGCTTCCGCGACCAGTTTCGTGACCTCATTCAAGGCTTTGGTGGGGATGATCATGGAGACTTTGTCATCCGTCTTGCCTTCGAGTTTCTTTTGGATGAATGCCAAGCGGTGGCCGTCGGTCGCCACCATCCGGGCCTTCCCACCCTCCAACTGGAAAAAGACGCCGTTCAGGACATAACGGGTCTCATCGGTCGAGACGGCGAATAACGTCTTCCGGATCATTTCTTGAAGCAAAGTTCCCTTTAACTTGAAGGCCTTATCCTTTTTAACTTCAGGCAAAATCGGGAAATCATCCTTGGGGAGCCCATGGATCTTAAATTGAGATTTTTGGCAGACCAGGGTCAGCTTCTGCGTTTCATCGGTCTCAATATCCACGGAAGCGTCCGGTAGCTCCCGGCAGATGTCCGAGAGTTTCCGGGCGTTGATGGTGATGCTTCCCTTATCCACCACTTCGGCGGGGACGCTCATCCGAATACCCATATCCAGGTCCGTGGCCACGAACTCAAACCGCTTTTCCTTGGCCTCCAGGAGGATGTTGGCAAGGATGGGCATGGTGTTCTTGGCGGCCACCGCGCTGAGGACGGTGGTCACGCCTTTGAGCAGGTCGGAACGGCTCACCACGACTTTCATGGAAACTCCTTCTTCGGACGGATGCACGGCTGTTTCTTAGAGTCTTTTAAAGTTGAAAGACAGTAGTAGTGGTAGGCGCCGGGGATATGTGGGGAAAGGCGTAGACCGGGGTTATTCCCAAAGGTTGAACGAAGAAAATTTTTGGGAAAAATCCGTGGATATTATAGCTGTTGTCCACAGGCCCGCAACCGAAATGCCCCCCCATGGGCCTTTTCCCCCTTTCGTTCCCTCCTTTCCCCAAACGCCTGTGGAGAACCCAGGGGCGCCGATGCGCGATATTGATCTTGGGCTGTGGAAAGGGGGGGAGAACCTGTGGGAAACAGGGGAGTTTCAACCCAGGAAAAGAAAAGCCGGACCCCGAAGGGACCCGGCTTTGAGAGAAGCGAAAGGAGGACCGACTTACGGTTAGAAGCGGATGGGCCCCTCAAGGAGCTGCTTCTTCAGTGTGGTCACTTCAGCCTGGAGCGCCAGGTCGGTGGTCAGCATTTCCTCGATCTTGTCATAGGCGTGGATGATGGTGGTGTGGTCCTTGCCGCCGAAGGCCGCCCCGATCTCAGACAAGGAATGGGGGGTCAGCTCACGGGCGAGGAACATGGCCACTTGGCGGGGGTAAGCCACCTGCTTCGTTCGTTTCTTCGACATCATGTCGGCGAACCGGCAATGGTAGCGGTCGGCCACCAGGCGCTGGATGGACTCGATCGAGATCCGGCGGTCGTCCGAGGGCATGGAGTCCTTGAGGACTTCCTTGACCAGGTCGAGGGTGATTTCCTGCCGGGTGAGGGAGGCGAAGGCCAGGACCCGGAGCATGGACCCTTCCAGCTCCCGGATGTTCGACTTGACGTGTTGGGCGATGAAGCTCGTCACGTCGTTCGGCACCAGGATCCCCTCGGTCTCGGCCTTCTTGCGGAGGATGGCGATCCGGGTCTCCATATCCGGCTCTTGGATATCGGTGACGAGGCCCATCTCGAAGCGGTTGCGGAGGCGTTCCTCGAGCCGGATTTCCTTGGGATGGCTGTCCGAGGTGGCCACGATCTGCTTCTGGTGCTCATATAGGACGTTGAAGGTATGGAAAAACTCTTCCTGGGTGGCTTCCTTGCCCTCCCAGAACTGGATGTCGTCGATCAGGAGGATGTCCACGGTCCGATACTTGTGGCGGAAATCCAGCTGGCGGCCCGATTGGATGGCCTGGATGAAGTCGTTCATGAATTTCTCGGAGGAGATATAGAGGATCCTTGCCGCGGGGTTTTGCTGGCGGATGGTGTTGCCGATGGCCTGGAGAAGGTGGGTCTTGCCCAACCCAACCCCCCCGTAGATGAAAAGGGGGTTATAGCTGCGGGCGGGGGATTCGGCCACCGCCAAGGAGGCCGCGTGGGCGAAGCGGTTGCTGTTGCCCACCACGAAGTTTTGGAAAGTGAATTTGGAATTGAGGACGAATTCACCGCCCGACAGGTCGCGGGGCGCTCTGACCGGCGCCTCGACGATTTCCATCTGCATACCAGTGGATGAGGGTGCGGCTTCCGGTTGCACCGGATCTGGGGTGATGGGTTCCGGCGCGATGAGCTGGGAATTTACCTCAAAACGGATCTCCAATTGCTCCGGGTGGAGGTCCTTCAAGGTCCTTTGAATCTGCAGGTGATAATGGTCTTGGATCCAGTCCCGGGAAAATTCGTTGGGGACCTGGACCTTCAAGGTGTTTTCAACCAAATGCGCTTGGGTGGGCTTCAACCAAGTCTCGAAACTCTGGCGAGAGAGGTCCTTTTCGAGGTTTTGTAGGCAACGAGACCACAGGTCGACGTCGGCCATCCACAAACCTCCAGGTTCAATTCAGGCTGAAAAAAGCCTTGTTTAAAGGACTTCTTAAAAAACACCAGAAACTATCAACGTTTTATCCCCGTCGCACTCCGGAAAGTCCGAAGGGTCTTGGGGACAACCGGCCCAGTTATCCACCGCTGTGCACAAAGATGTGAACAACCTCGTCACATCCACCACGGCTTGAAAAGTCGCCGTCGTTCCACCCCCGCCGACGGTGGTGTCCATCCCATTCCCCATAAGACGACAAAAACCGCCGCCCGCGGTGCCCAGGGGCGCCCTCGAGATCGGCGGTTTCCACAAAATGTCCCCAACGTTCCACAATGTCCACAAGACGGTCGGCGCGAAATCGACTCCCGTTCGGTTTTTCTAGAGGCTTCGGCGTTCGATTCGGTGTCGTCGCGGCGCGTGGAAGGGGAAAGGTGTAATGCGTACAAGCTATTTAAACCAATTCCAGTTAAAGTCAAGAAATAATTCCTCCTCCGCGGGTAAATATATTTTAAAAAAAATCACGGTTCGTGTTTGGGCGAAGCTTGACAACCCGGCGGTTTTTTATTTTCAAAACCCATTTTCGGCGGCGTCAACGGTTTAAAAGCCCCTTCTGCCGCGACGGGCAGGAATAAAAAGACCAAATAAAATCATAAACACCGCGATGGGAACCGTGTTCGACCGGGTTTAAGGGTCCCGTCCCGAGGGATGGGGGGAGGGACGCGTTAAAACAGACGCGGAAATCCGGTTCAAATTTGACCGGAACTTCCGATCAACGTAAAACCAACGCACCCGATCGCCGTCACCCAGGGTGTATCGGTGGGCCGAAACGGTCCCGAAGGCCCCGTTCACCTCATAGACCCACCCTCCCTGACGCTTGGGATCGCAACGGAACCCCCCGATGGATTCCACATCCTGGGGATCACAGCAAACGGTCCCCTGGGTCACGTCGCTCGCTTTTCGCAACGCGTCCACGACCGTGGAACCCTTCCAAACGCGGATGGAACGGACCACACTCGCGCGTCCCAGGGGAGCGAAATCCACGGTGACCGTCACGGGGAAAGTGAGGGCCCATCCAACCGTGAAGAAGGCGGTCGCGAGGAGGAGGATCCCCGCGGCCCAACGGAGGCCCAAGTGGGGAATCGGGATCCAAGAGGGGGTCGAGTTCAAAGCTCGACGCGGGTTCCGAGGTAGAAGGAACGCTTGGCGGTCTCGTAGCCCAAGACTTCCTCGTACCGGCGGTTGGAAAGGTTCTCCACGCGTCCATAAAAGGACACTTTGGTCGAGGGCTTCCAGTCGACCCGGACCGTGGTGACCCAATAATCGGGCAACGGCACCTGATGGGCGACATCCGGCCAGGGCGGGAACAGGATATCCGACCGGGGACCCACCCAACGCAGGTCCAAACCCACCTGAATCCGGTGCACTCGGGGGGAATCCCCCGAGAAGGACGCCTGTCGAACGGCCCTTCGGGGGAGGGGCTCCCCTGTATCCAGGTTGCGGCTGTCCGTCCAGGTAAAAGCCGAACGGAGCGCGCCCTCCCGTGGAAGCCGGTAGTTTCCGGTTAATTCCGTCCCTTGGATCCCGACCCGGTGGTAGTTCAGGTAGACGAAGTTCACGTTGTCGAAGTCGATGAAATCATCGTATCGGCTGTGGAAATATGTGGCCCCCACGACGAGCCGATGACCGAGAAGCGGCTGCTCAAGACCCGCGTCCCATGAATGGCTGGTTTCCGGGGAAAGGCCCGGGTTCCCATAGGGGGAAAACCGTTGGTAGAGGGACGGCACCTTCCAGCCTGTGCCCCAGGTGGCTTTGAGCTTGGTGTCCGTGCCCGAAAGGATCCAGGCGGGGGCCAGCCTCCAGGTGACTTGCTGTCCGTAAAGGTCGTGGCGGTCCAGGCGGGCGCCGGCCGAGAGGTATAGCCGATCCTTCCAGGAGGCTTGGTCCTGCAGGAACCACCCGTTCATGCGGGAGGTTTCCCTGTCGAAGGCGTCCGAATAGGGCCCATAGAGGGACTCGGAGTAGGTGGAGGAGTTCCCGGACTCCTCCTGGCTCTCGAATCCCGCCGTCAGGATGTTGTTCGGCAGGTGGAAATGGTTCAACCAGTCGATCTTGTCGACGCGGCTGGAGTAAAAGTCCCTCAGGAAATCAAAGGGGTGGTCCAGGTCCGGGTTGTTGCGGTCCTCCATGTGGTTGAGGGCCCGGGAAGCTCCCAAGGTGGTTTCCCAATGGCCGTCCAGGAGCTTGCCCGCGGCCTCCAGCCGGACGGTGGATTGACGGGTCAGGAAATCGTAGTTCGGATCATTCCGGATCGCCGAGCCGTTGTCCAAGCTGGAACGACCGTCGTCATAACGGGCCACTCCGTTGAGGTTGAGCCAAGGCGCCAGAAGCCAACCGGCCCGAAGGGACGCGGTGTTGTTGAGGTAGCCGTTCGATTTCATGGGGAGCAACTGGGTGGGGTCCGGCGGGGCGATGGGAAATCCCGTCAAGCCCAGGTGCGAGAGGGAGGCCGAATAATCGAAGCGCGGATTCCCGCCGGAGGCCCCGATCGAACTGCGGAACTCGCCGTAACTCCCGCCTTCCTCCAAAAGCCGCACCCGCAAGGGGCCTTGGCCGCGTTGGGTGAAGATTTGGATCACGCCGCCCACGGCTTCCGGCCCATACAGGGCGCTTTGGGGTCCCCGGAGGACCTCGATGCGTCCCACGTTGTCCACCGTGAGGTTCGCGGCGTTGAAGGTCCTTCCCGTGGACATGGGGTCGTTCACCTCGACGCCGTCGATGAAGACCAGGGTCCGGTCGCTTCCGGCGCCCCGCAGGTCGAAGCTGGTGGTCTTGCCCGGGCCGCCGGTATTCACCACGTCGAGGGCCGGAACGGTCCGGAGGGCCTCGGCCACGGACGACCGTTGGCCCCGCTCCAGGTCCTCCTCGGTGAGCACGGTATAACTGCTGGCGACTTGCCGGGCCGGGACACCCAACCGGTTCGCGGTGACCAAGATTTCATTTAAAAGGAAGTTTCCGGGGACTTGCGTCGGGCGGACCGTGGGGGTCGCAGGCGGCGCGGTGAGGGCCGCCGTTCCCATGGGGGTCGGGGTGGGCTCCGCGGCCGACCCAACGGATGGGACGGCGACCCCGGACAACAGGCACAAGATCCAAACGAAACGCTTTCTCATCTCGATTCCTTTTCCTCGTGGAATCGGACGGAACCTCCGGACGGTGGACAAAAAAAATCCCCCACGCCCAAGCGGGCGCGGGGGATGCCGAATTTCATCCACCCCAAGCGGAACCCAGAGGTCCGGCCGTTCAAGCGAACCTGGGATTCCAAGGGAGGAAGGCGGGGGAAGGGCCGAAGATGAGGGCGTTCTCCCGCGGGTCCCGTCCCGGGGAAAACCGCAGATTCTTTCCTCGACGAGGCCGGTCTCCTGACTTGGGACTTCGGCTCCCGGCCTTCCCACCCCGCGAAGCACGGAGCAGTGACCTTTCCCCGAAGGAAATGGGGAACCGAAAAAAGACGTCCCTCACAGTGGCGGGCCCGCGCCGGATTCACACCGGCTTCCCGAACGCCTCGAGAGGTTTAAGTTGTAGTTGGTTTTTACCGCTTTTGGGGGTGGCCGTCAATCGGTATGAGGGAATAGGGACGAAAAAAAACCGCCCCCCCGGGGGGCGGCGTTGAGCGGACTTCCCCTACGAACCCACCTAGGGGCTCTGCCCCTAGGTGCCCCGAAGCAACGATTCAAACCGGTCCAAGTCTATTCTGGGGACTCGTGTGATTCCTTAGGCCAGCTTCCTTTTCTTGAGTCGGGTTTGGTACCGGGGCAGGTAAAGCTCCGTGGCCTTCGGCTTGAGCGGGGAAAGCCAGAAGTGGTCCTTGCTTTTGGGTTGGGCGACCCGGCTGAGGACCCGAATCAGGTGTCGGTTCGAGAAATCGAGCTTTTTCCGGATCCATTCCCTCGACTTTCCCGCGCGGATCGCCCAAAGGACGTAATGAGGCATGAGCATCTTGGAGGGAATCCCGGTCTTCCAAAGGCCGATCAGGGCCTTGTTTTGCTCCGGGGTGAGGGCGGGCTTGGGCGTGGTCTTCTTATAGTAGGCGCCCATGCGGGTCCCAAAAGTCTTGGCTCCCTTGCCGTCATCAAGGTTTTGCCAAAGCCGACGCAGGCGGATGGTTTGGCGGGCAAGCCGGAACTTGGAGAGGTAGTTCTGGAAGGTATTGCGGTGCAGCTGCATGGCTTGCACGGCCTGGAGGATGCGGCCCTCGGACAGGGCGAACCAAGTCAGGAAGAAATGACGTTCCATGTCATCCGGCATGTAACCGGCTTTCCAGAAATGATTGAGGGCAAGGAGGCCCTTTTTCCAGTCCTGGGGGGAAGACCCGGGCTTGAGTTTGGTTTTCATGGAACGACCCCTTTCGATATGCGGCCACCGCGGAGTCCGCGGTTGAATTTAAAAGCGGGTTAACTGTGAAAAGAAAGGGATGTCGTTTAACCCGCACCAGAACTATACCTCTTTTGACTAAAAATGTCCAAAAGGATGCGTGTTTAACATTTAACCAAGCGGTGGTTTTCACTAAATATTGTCGTGTGGGTTTTAAATACAAATTGTCAGGAGGCGTGCTTGGAAAAACCCAATAAATCCAAAAGAAAAACCGCTTCCCCAATTCGGATGGGAGGAGGCTTCCCGGATCTAGGAGACCTTGTTTTGGAATTGGCGAAAAAGAAGGAAGAGGAAAAAGGGCCCGCCCAACAGGGCGGTGAGGGCCGCTACGGGCAGTTCCGCCGGGGCGAACCAGGTTCGGGCCGCGGTATCCGCCAGGGCTAGGAAGGCCCCTCCGAGAAGGGCCGAGCCCGGAAGAAGCCACCGGTGGTCATGGCCGAGGAACTTCCGCGCCGCGTGGGGCACCATGAGGCCGATGAAGCCGATGGGTCCGGTGAAGGCCGTGACCGAGCTGGTCAGGACCGAGGCCGCCAGGAAAGTCCAAAGGATCGTGGCGCGCAGGTTGACGCCCTTCGACCGCGCGATCTCCTCGCCTCCCGACAGGAGGTTGAGCGCGGGGGAAAGGAGCCAAAGCGCGAGGAACGCCGCCGCTGAGGGCCAGAAGGCCGGCGCCAAAGCCGACCGGTCCGCCACGTCCAACCCCCCGAGGATCCAGCGCATCAAGGACGTGCTTCGGCTGAAGTCCACCGCGTAGAACGCCAGGAGGATCAGGGCGTTGAAGAAATAATTCACCGTGATGCCGGCCAACAGCAAGGCCGCGGGGGACAGGGGCGCCCCGGTCTCAGGACCCCGGGCCGCCCGCGCGAGGCCGTACACCAACGCCACCGAGGCCAGTCCCCCGAGGAACGCCGCCAAAGGGACCGTGCCGGTGAACTGCGCGCTGAGCGAGGGCAAAAGAAGCAGCGCCGCCACGGCGCCCAGGGAACTTCCCCCCGCGACTCCGAGGGTGAAGGGATCCGCCAAGGGGTTTCCCAACAGGGCCTGGAACGCCACGCCCGCCACCGAGAGGCTCGCGCCGGTCAAGAGCGCCATGGCCACCCGGGGGACGCGGATGTCCAGGAAGACCTGGGCGTCCGAGCCGGTCCCCGAAAAAGCCGCGGTCCAATTCACCGAGGTGGGGCCCCAAAACGGACAGGCCAAGGCCGCCGCGAGGAAGACCAGGATGATCCAGCCCATCGCGGCCGGTCGAGAGAGGCCCCTTCGTTCCGGGACCGTCATGGGGTTGATCAAGGCTTGTCCCCCGGAAAGGCCGCTGGGATCAATTGGAAGCGGCCCTTCCCCATCCGGACCCGGCGAAGGCGGACGCCGAATGTCCGGTGGATCCTCCCGGCCGTCAAGACCGAGTCCGGTTCGTCGTCGGCTTGGATTTTTCCCTCGGACAGCAGGACGACCCGGTCCGCGTAGGTTGCCGCCAGGTTCAGCTCATGCGTGGCCATCAGGACCGTGAGTCCCCGTTTCCGGTGGAGGTGGCGGACGACCCGGAAGAACTGATCCTGGTGGCCCGGGTCCAACGAGAGGGTGGGCTCGTCCAACAACAGGACCCGCGGGTCCTGGGCGAGGGCGGAGGCGAGGAGGACCCGTTGGCGTTCCCCGCCGGACAATTCCTCGAGCCAACGGTCCGCAAGGGACGCCGCGTCGCAAAGCTCCAGGGCCTGGTCGCAAAGCGTCCGGTCGGTGCGGGACAATCGGCCGAACCAATCGAGATGGGCGTAACGGCCTTGGGCCACGCAATCCCGGGCCGTGAGGGGGAAGGCGTAGTGGAGGCCTTGGGGTACGTAGGCGAGGAACCGGGCTCGTTCCTTCGGGGAAACCTCCGAGAGGTCCTTCCCCTCCAAAAGGATCCGACCGGCCGTGGGCGACAGCAGTCCCGCGAACAATTTGAGGAGCGTGGACTTCCCCGCCCCGTTGGGACCGAGGAACGCGGTGAAATCCCCCGGCTCGAAGGAAAGGGACACGTCCCGGAAGAGGTCCCGGGACCGCCGGCCGTAACTGAATTGGAGGTGGGAACCTTGGAGAATCGGCAAAAGGGGGCCTTTGGGCGCTGGTTGAAATCCCACCAAGTGTAGGCAGGGGGGGAGGAGCCGTCAACGGATGGGGGGACCGGCCTTTTAGGGTGGACCCCCCCGTTGGGCTCCGTTAGAATCCCCGGCTCTGGGAGCTTCCCAACGGCCTACCGGCCCTGCCCAGGTGGGATCCATTCGTTCATTAATAGAGGGACGACGCCGACCATGAAACGTACGTACCAGCCGAACAAACGTAAGCGCCAGAAAGTCCACGGATTCCGCATTCGCATGCGTTCCGTGGGAGGACGCCGGGTGCTCTCGCAGCGCCGCAAGAAGGGCCGCCGTAAGGTGAGTGTCCAATAACGGAAGTTTAAAAAAGACGATCATGCCGCCCTACCGCAAAGAAGAGCGGCTCAGAAGTTCGAAAGACTTTAAAGCCGTCTTTCAACAATGCCGCAAGGTCGAAGACCCGAACCTGGCCTTTTACGTCCAGTTCTCGAAATCTCCGCCTCGGGGCCTCTACGGCATCTCGGTCGGTCGGGCGCATGGCAAGGCCCACGACCGGAACCGGTTGAAACGACGGCTCCGAGAGATTTACCGGGTGGAGAAGGCGCGGTTCCGTGACGGGTACCGGATCATCCTGATCCCGAAACGGACCGCCGCCCAACGCCCCTTCGACGCTTTGCGGGATTCCTTTTTGGCTCTCGCCAAACGCGCGGGGCTTTTCCCTCGGACGAGTTCCGGACCGGCCGAAGCGGCCCCCCCGGATAGAGGCGACACCAGGGGAATCGGCTCATGACGCGTGGGTTGCTTTGGCTCATCAAGGCCTATCAGGGCTTCCTTTCGCCCTACCTGCCGTCTTCCTGCCGGTTCACCCCCACTTGCTCGGAATACACCTATCAAGCCGTGGAACGCTATGGCGTCCTGCGGGGTCTCTGGTTGGGTGTGAAACGGCTGGGTCGGTGCCATCCCTACTCGTCCGGAGGGTTCCACCCCGTTCCATAAGACCAATCAACGGGGGCTTTCCTTGGACCAGCAGAACATCCGACTCATCCTGTTCATGGTGGTGGCCTTCACCATCCTGATGGTTTACAACGGCATCTTCGCGCCGGCCCCGGTCCCGCCGGTTCCCGGCTCCCACGCGAACGTGGCGCTTTCCGCATCCCCCTCCCCTTCTTCCGCCGCCCCGGCCGGTTCGTTCGCGGTGATGTCCCCCTCGGCGAAACCCTCAACCCGCCCCCGCTCCGTACAGCCCGTAAAGAGCGCGGCACCCGCCCAAGTGACGGTGGTCACGTCCCTCTACAAGGCGGCGCTCTCCAACCAGGGCGCGGTGTTGACCTCCTATGAATTGACGAAGTTCCTCAACCGCCACACGAAGCGCCCCCTCGACCTGGTGAGCGCCGACACGGACTCGCCGAAACCCCTGGCCCTCGCCTATTCCCCCGCGGGCGACTTGGGATCCCTGAACTGGGAGCTCGTGGGCGGTGCCCGCGAGATCAAGTTGACGGGGACCGAAGCCGCCACCGTGACGCTCCGGGCGCAGTCCGCCGGGGCCTGGGTCGAGAAGACCGTGACCTTCACGAACGGTTCCTATGTCCTGGGCGTCACCACGCGGCTCCGGTCGATGGGCGCGGGCCTCGGCCCTTCCGAGCTCGTCCTCGAGGGGCCCTCGGACCTGGGCCACGAGGAGTTCACCGGCACCAACTCCCGCGCCTCGGGCTTCCGCACGGCGACCTTCGAGGGCGACAAGATGCGCACCGAGAAGCCCAAGAAGTCCCAGGAATCCAAGGACTACACCGACAACGTGCGTTGGACGGCTTTCGCGGACCAGTTCTACCTGTCGGCCCTGATTCCCTCCCCCTCCTCCGGCAACGTCACGGCCCGGTTGGTCCGGGACCGCCATCCCCGCCTCATCAGCCAGGATGAGGACAGCCACGCCCTGGACCTCGCGCTTTGGGTGCCCCGCCCGGAGCTGGTTTTCGCCGCCCCCGCGATCAAGGCCGGGGACGGCTTCTCGGCCTCCTACAGCCTGTACCTGGGTCCCCAGGAAGTCGGCAACCTTAAGGCCCTGGGGGTGCAACTCGAGAAGGCCCTCGACCTGGGCATGTTCGAGTTCATCAGCTTCTACCTCCTGCTCCTCATGAAGTGGTTCTACGGCTGGTGCCACAACTGGGGATTGGCGGTCATCCTGCTGTCGGTGTTGGTCAAGTTGGTGCTCTGGTGGCCCACCCATTCCAGCTACAAGAACATGAGCCAGAACAACAAGAAGATGCAGTCCATCCAACCCAAGTTGGAGGCCCTCAAGCGCAAATACGCCAACGACAAGCAGAAGCAGAACGAAGAGACCATGAAGCTGTACCAGGAAGCCAACATCAACTTCACCAGCGGCTGCCTGCCCATGGTGCTCCAGATGCCCGTGTTCTTCGCCCTGTACTCGCTCCTGGCCCACGCCATCGAGCTCCGCGGGGCGCCGTTCGCGCTTTGGATCCAGGACCTGTCCCTCAAGGACCCGTATTACGTGCTGCCCCTCGTCATGGGGGTCACGATGTTTGTCCAGCAGAGGTTGACGGCCCAGAACACGCCGAACGCGGCGGGGGGCCAGCAGAAGTTCATGATGTGGTTTTTCCCGATCTTCCTCACCTTCATCTCCTTCCAGTGGCCCGCCGGGCTGTTGCTGTACTGGGTGGTGACGAACCTGCTGAGTCTGGTCCAGCAGCGGATGGTGAATCGGGCGACGAGCCAGGCCTAGCAGGAGGCCTCCCTGGGGGAGGCCCCGGACGTTGAACGGACCGCAAGCGACTCATCCAAGGCCGACGGCCGCCTTCCCATCGGGAAGCGGCCCGGGGCCATTCCGTCCCCCCTCACCGGGACCGCTCGGCCGATTCAGTCCAAGAAAGGAAGTACCAGCATGAGTCCAGATTCGAGCCCGAATTCCAATCCGAACCAAGACCGAAACCGGGGCAACCGATACCGGGGCAACCGGTCCGGGGGTCGTCCGGAGGCCAACGGCAACACCACCGGTCCCTCGAACGGCAACCGGGGTCCACGCAACGACCGGCAGGAATTCCCGCGCCGTGATTCCGGCAACCGGCCCGGCGGCCACCCCGACGGCAACCGGAGTTTCCGCAACGACCGCCCCAACGACCGCAATTTCAACCGTAAGCCCGAGTCCCGGGATGGCCAGGGGCCGCGCGAGCACCGCGAGGGACGGGGTTGGGTGGAGGTCTCCGGCCGCTCGGTGGAGGACGCCCGCGAGGAGGCGGCCCGCCGGTTCAACGTGGGTCCCGACCAGATGCGCATCGAGGTGATCCATGAGGGCAGCAAGGGTTTCCTGGGGCTGGGTTCCAAGCCCGCCAAGCTCAAGGTCTCGTTGAAGCCCGCCGCGGCCCCGGCCTACGCCGAGGTGGTCCTGACCCGCGTCCTACGGGCCATGGGGTTGCCCGACAAGGTGCAGCGCAAGAAGGACGCCGACGGCAACACCGTGCTCGACGTGGTGGGCCCCTCGGGGGGCCTCCTGATCGGCCGCCACGGCCAGAACCTGGAGAGCCTGCAGTACATCGTGTCCAAGATCGTCCAGAAGGCCTGCGACGATGAGCGTTCCCTCGTGGTGATCGACATCGAGAGCTACCGGGAACGCCAGCGCGAGAAGCTCCAGGAAATGGCCAACGGAATGGCCAAACGGGCGGCCGAAACCGGCCAAACCGTGGCCCTGCAGCCCATGAGCTCGCGGGACCGCCGGGTCGTCCACCTGACCCTCCGGGACCACGCGGAAGTCACCACCCAATCCACCGGCGAGGGCCTGCGGCGGCGCGTGATGATCGTGCCGAAGCACCCCAAGGTCGCGGAAAACACCGCCCCCTTGGAAGCCGCGCCCATGGAACCCGGGACGGTGTCCGAGCCTGAAGGCCAGGAGTCTGGAAACGACGCGCCGGCTTATGTTCCTGAGGCCGTGGTTTCGACGCCTGCGGCCGCCCCCGAGGACCACGAAATGATCGGCAACGCCGTGGCCCCGGAACCCCCGGAGATGGACGACAACATCGGCAACCGGGCTTAACCCTTTTAAGATAAAGAGCCCCGCCCCTACCAATGGGCGCGGGGCTTTTTTATTTCAAGCAAGAAAATGCCTTAAAACGCAGGGACCACAGGGAAAACTCATCCGCCTTAAGCTTTCAAATTCTATAAATCAATAATGCCGTCCCTGTGGTCTCTGTGGTCCCTGTGTTAAATTGATGGCTCAGGGTTTTTAAACTCAAAATTTAAGACTGGGCACCATGTACGAACTGGGGGACACCATCGTGGCGGTCGCCACCGCGCCCGGGTTGGGCGCCGTGGGCATCGTGCGGCTTTCAGGCCCCCAAGCCCTGGCGATCGCCTCGCGTCTCTGGGCCGCCCCTTCCCCGCTCCCGCCCCGCCGTAGCCTTCGGTTCGGTTCCATCCAAGACCCGTTGACGGGAGACACGGTGGACGAAGGATTGGCCCTGGTGATGCCGGGCCCCCAAAGTTCCACCGGCGAGGATGTGGTGGAACTGCAGGTCCATGGGTCCCCCGCGGTCCTGGCCAAGCTCCTGGCGCTCCTGACCCAAGCGGGCGCCCGGGCGGCGCTTCCCGGGGAATTCACCTACCGCGCCTTCCGCAACGGAAGGCTGGACCTGTCCCAGGCCGAGGCCGTCCAGGCCCTGGTGGCCGCCCAAGGGGAGGCCTCCCGCCGCCAAGCCCTCCGCCAGCTCACCGGCGGCCTTTCGGCCTTCCTGGAACCCGTTGAGGAGAAACTCAAGGCCCTTTACCTCCAGATCGAGGCGCGGCTGGAGTTCGCCGAGGACGGCATCCCGGAATTGGACCGTCCCAAGTTCCAACGGGCCTGGGGGGAATGCCTGAACCTGCTCCAAAAGTTGCTTGAGTCCTATGGGGAGGGCCGCGTCCTCCAGGAAGGCCTCGTGGTGGCCTTGGTGGGGGCGCCCAACGTAGGCAAATCCAGCCTCCTGAACGCCCTCCTCGGCAGGGATCGGGCCATCGTGACCCCGATCGCCGGCACCACCCGTGACGCGGTGGAAGGCGAGATGGTCATGGCGGGGGTCCGGGTCCGCTTCTTCGATACGGCGGGATTGCGGAAGTCCGGCGACCGGATTGAGGCGGAAGGCGTGCGCCGGAGCCGGAAAATCCTGGAGGAGGCGGATCTGGCCCTTTGGGTCCTGGACGCCTCCAGGCCCCTGGAGGGGCTGGTCGAGGCGAAAGACCGTCTTCAAGACCCCAAGACCTGGTTCCTGGTCAACAAGGTGGACTTGGCCCCGCCGGACCTGTCGGGACTACCGGCGGACCGGAGCCTTGCGGTTTCCTGCGTCTCGGGCCAAGGCCTCGATGAGTTGAAGGGGCGCCTGGCCGTCCTGGCCCCCGGCGAAACGGCCTCCTCGGACGTGGTCCTGACCCAAGAGCGACACCGTCGGGAAATCGCGAAGGCGGTGGAGTCCCTCGAAAGTTTGGGGGGCTTGATGGAAACCCGGGAGCCTTGGGATAAGTGGGCCGAGGAACTGCGGGAGGCCATCCTGGCCGTCGGCCGGGTGCGGGGCCGGGACCTGCCCCAAGAGGCCTTCGAGGAAATCTTCAGCCGGTTTTGTATCGGCAAATAAGAGTCTGGATTCTTCTTGCTTCCCTTCCGGCTGAAATGTCATCCATCGTCCGGCTAATCTTGGTTCCCCTTGATCCCATGCGTTGAGACCGGAAGGCCTTCCGCATAGAGGTGCGAGACGTCGCAAAGCCCCACGCAACGGGGCGTGGCCCATTCCGAAGTGCGCTCATCCATCAGGACCGTGGTGACCGAGGTCGGGGCCAGCCAGAACCCGGACCAGGCCAAGGTCAGGGGGATCTGGAGGAGGTGGGCGAGCCAAGTCAGGCCGAAGCCCCCATGGCAGAAGAGCGCGACCTTCTCGCGGGTGGCCCGGAGGATCTTGTATCGGTGGCCTTCGCGTCGGTATCCCAAGGTCTCCAAGAACCGGTCGGATTCCCCCGCCAGCCGGACAAAGCCCTCCGGGATGGACAACCCCTGGAAGGGAGGGAAAACCTCAAGGGAATCCCCGGGGACGGGGAGCCACGACCTCATGATCTCCGCGGGCGTGTCCCAGGCCATGAGGCGGCCCCAGGGGGGCTGGTCGGTCTTCCAGTCCGAGAGCTCCCGGGTCCAAGGCAAGACCTCGGCGGCCTTTCCCAGGGCCTCCTCGGTGTATTTCGCCGTGGCCCGGGCGCGGCCCAGGGGGGAGCTATAGAGCCGGTCCAGTCCCAGGCGGGAAAGGCGTTTCGCCAAGGCTTGGGCCTCGAGGTGGCCTTCCTTCGTGAGGCCGTCCACGGCGTAGTCGGGACTCCCGTGCCGGATCAGGTAAAGTCGCAAGTCTTCCTCCCGGTTTAAGTAAGACAAAAAATAGTCAAAAACAAAAGTCCGGATAGTCCATCTGGGCCTGGATCTTCCGTCGATTCCCCGCGCCAACCAGGCTTTCGCAGTAGGCGAGACCTAAGTCCAACGACGAGGAGACTCCCCCGGCGGTCCAGAGATCCCCGTCGTGGACCACCCGATCCGGGAGCGCCTCGCCGCAAAGGGGGCGCAAGAGATCCATCGCGTTGGGATGGGTCGTCGCCTTCTTCCCTTTCAGGAATCCCGCGGCGCCCAGGAGGAGCGAGCCGGTGCAGACCGAGAGTTTGGTTCGGCATGGAGCGGCGCCGTGGAGCCAAGGGAGAAAAACATTTTCATCGTTCATCAGTTCCCGCGTGGCGAACCCGCCCGGGACAAAGATCGCGTCATACGCGGACAAGTCCGGTCGGATCCTGTCCACGCGGTAGATGAGGCCGTGATCGTCCTGGAGGTCGGCCGTCAGGCCACAGAGGTCCCATGAAAAATCCGGGACCAGGTCCATCGACTTCAAACGGGTCACGGGATCGTAAAAGCCGATGAAGTCCAACATCGTCAAGCCGTCGAACAAAATGAACGCGAGGCGCATGGGTTTCCCTCCATCCCAGATTCAACTTATTCGATCTGGATAGACTTAGGAAGGCGTTTTATCCGAGGGGCTCCGCTAAACCTGAACTCCATTTACGGGGCGTCCAACGCTCAGACCCTTCCCCGGGGGCACCTTCAAGGTTTTCGTCGTCGCATGAATAAGACTGAAGCTCCGGGGAATAGGAGTGCCTGATGTTCCACGTGGAACATTCGGGTGGATTGAGTCCTTCCCCTTCCGCGTGTTATAAACCCCATCCCATGAACGCCCCTTCCTACGAGATCCTGGTGGTCGGCGCCGGCCACGCCGGCTGTGAAGCCGCGCTTGCCGCCGCGCGCCTAGGCCTCTCCACCGCTCTCCTCACCATGAACCCCGACACCATCGCCAAGATGAGTTGTAACCCAGCCATCGGCGGCCTCGCCAAGGGGCACCTGGTCCGGGAGATCGACGCGCTCGGCGGGGAGATGGCCAAGAATACCGACGCCACCTCGATCCAATCCCGGGTGTTGAACCAGACCCAGGGACCCGCGGTCTGGGGGTACCGGGCCCAATGCGATAAGGAAGCCTACAACCAACGCATGAAGCAGACGGTCCTGCGGCAACCGGGCCTGCAGGTCCTCCAGGCCACCGTGAAGCGTTTGGTGCTGGAGGGTTCCCGGGTGGTGGGGGTGGTGACGGATTCCGGCGAGATCCTCCGGGCCCAGGCGGTCATCTTGACCACCGGCACCTTCCTCAACGGCCTCATGCATATCGGGGACAGGAAGATTGAGGGCGGCCGGACCGGGGAGCCGGCGGCTTTGGGCCTCTCAACGCAATTGAGGGACCTGGGTTTCCCGGTGGGTCGCCTCAAGACCGGCACCAACCCCCGGGTGAAGCGGGAATCCATCGACTTTTCGAAGTGCGAGCCCCAGGCGGGCGATGATTCGCCGGTTCCCTTCTCCCACTTCACCACAGTCTTTCCCCAGATGCCCCAAATCGCCTGCCACATCACCTACACCACTGAAACCACCCATCGGGTCATCCAGGACAATTTGAGCCGGTCCCCGCTCTATTCCGGGGTCATCCGGGGCATCGGACCCCGCTATTGCCCCTCCATCGAGGACAAGGTGGTGAAGTTCCCCGACCGCAAACGCCACCAGATCTTTTTGGAGCCTGAGGGCCTCTCCACCAATGAGTATTACCTCAACGGGTTGTCCACTTCCCTGCCCTTGGACGTCCAATACGCCTTCCTCAGGACCATTCCGGGCCTCGAATCCGCCGAGATCATCCGGCCAGGCTATGCCGTGGAGTACGATTTCATCCCCCCCACGGAGATACTCCATTCCCTGGAGACCCGGAAGGTCGAGAACCTTTTCCTGGCGGGCCAGATCAACGGCACCTCCGGTTATGAGGAGGCCGCGGGCCAGGGATTGATGGCCGGTTTGAACGCCGCCCGGAAGGTACGGGGCCAATCCTCCCTCGTTTTGGGCCGAGAGGAAGCCTATCTGGGGGTCTTGATCGATGACTTGGTGACCCGGGGCACCGAAGAACCCTACCGGCTCTTCACGTCCCGGTCTGAATACCGGCTCCTTTGCCGTCCGGACAACGCCGATCTGAGGTTGATGGAAAAGGGCTGGGAGTGGGGTTTGATCCCCCTCCAAGCCCGTGAAGCCTTGGTGGCGCGCCGGGTGGCCATCCAAAAGGGCCTCCAGGTCCTCCGATCCAAGGGCGTTCCCCAAGCACTCCTGGACCAATACCCCGAGGAGTTTCCCGCCCAGGACAAAACCCTGAAGGTGGCGGACCTATTGCGCCGAACAGGAGTCACCTACGACCACCTCAAGCCCTATTTGCCTCCAGATCTCCAATGGGACGCCCCGGTGTCGTTCCAATGCGAGGTGGAGATCAAGTACGAGGGGTATTTAGCCAGGCAAAGGCGGGATATTGAGCGTCAGAAACGGGGCGAGGACACCCTGATCCCCCCGAACTTCGCCTATGAACGGGTCGCCTCCCTCTCCCGAGAGGGCCGGGAAAAGCTCCGGCGGGTGCTTCCCAACACCGTGGGCCAGGCCGCCCGCATTCCGGGGGTGACGCCGGCGGATATATCGGTCATTCTCCTGGCGTTGCATCACCCCCCGGAGGTTTCGAAGTGATCCCCACCCCCGACGGCATGGCCGAAACCCTCCAAAGGGCCCAGCTGGAGAAATGGGCGGACCCGACGAGGCTCCAGGGCCTTGCGGATTTCCTCGAGAAGATGTTGGCGGTCAACGAATCGCTCAATTTGACCCGGCTCACCGAAGAATCCGAGGTTCGGATCCAACATGTGTTGGATTCCGCCATGGCCTTCCCCCTTTTGGAGAGGCTTTCCGCCGGCAAAACCCCCTATCGGGCCTTGGACTTGGGCACAGGTTGCGGCTTTCCCGGGGTGGCCTTGGCCTATGGGTTCCCGGCCTGGGAAGTGACCTTGATGGATGCCACGGCCAAGAAGATCCAGGCTCTTTCCACCTGTTTGGAGGGGGGGATCCTCGATTGCGCGACCCTTCACGGCCGTGCGGAGGATGTGGGACGGGACCCACGGTTGCGGGAAAGCTGGGACCTGGTGACGGCCCGTGCCGTGGCGGACTTACCGGTCCTTTTGGAGTACGCCCTTCCCCTGCTGAAGGTCGGTGGATATCTGGTGGATTGGATGACCGAGGACCGGTATCACGCTGTGGATAAGTCCGAGAACGCCTTACATTGGTTGGGCGGCAAAGTATTGGAAAATAAGCCTTATTCCCTCCCGGGCCTCGATTCCCGTCGGGTCCTTCTCGTTGTGGAGAAAGTGGGGAAAACCCCCCTGCGTTATCCACGGCTTGCGGGCCAGCCCAGCAAGAATCCGCTTTAACTGACGAAAATTGAAAATGGAGAATAGACCCAATCGGCATTGTCGATTTTCAATTTTCTATGATTCGATTGCCGGACCCCAACAGGGGTCGCCCTTATTCATGGAATGAGGGTCGTCCCATTCGTTTCAACCGAATGGGACGTTGTTCCACGTGGAACAAAAAACCTCTCAATCCGATTGCACATTTTATTGTGCACTTCCCGCCTAAAACGAGCTAAAAGCCCAGTAAATAAACCGGTTTAGGTTAGACTGAAAAAGGTTTATTCCTTATAATAGGCACCTCATATTTCTATGGGATTCGGCGGTTCAACGGAGTCGGCGGAAGGCCTGAAACGCCGTCGGGAGCGTCCTTTCGCCCCGTAGGAGGGGGCTCTTCCCCATCCCTTGACCGAGGGGGAAAAGCCGCTTGTCCGTCCTTTCGCTCCGGCTTGTCCGGTTCCGCAATTATCCCAAGCTGGAGGTCGGCCTTCACCCGCGACTGAACCTTTTTCTCGGGGCGAACGCGCAGGGCAAAACCAACATCCTTGAGGCGCTGTACTGCCTTTCCACGACCCGGTCCTTCCGGTCCGCCGCCGATGATGAGCTGATCGCCTTCGGCCAGGACGAAGCCGCGGTGGAGGCGGAAGTCGAGCACCCCGCGGGCCGCGAGGTCCTGCGGCTCGAGTACTACCGGCACCAGGGCAAGGGCCTCAGCCTCGACGGGAAGAAACAAAAAAAGCTCTCTTCCCTCTTGGGCCGGCTTCCCTCGGTGGTTTTCTCCCCGGACGACCTTTTTCTCGTCAAGGGGGCGCCGGTCCTGAGGCGAAGGCTCCTGGATGTCACGCTCCTGCAGATGGACCCGGTTTACCTGGTCCACCTGCAGCAGTATGAACGGAGCCTCAAGCAGCGGAACGCCTTGTTGAAGTCCCGCGCCTCCGGGTTGGAGTCGCAGTTGCCTGTTTGGGACGAGGCCTTGGCCCGCCACGGCGCGTTCCTCCAGAAACGCCGGGGCGAGCTGGCCGCCGAATTGTCCGACCGCTCGGGCCGGGCCCTGGAGGATTTGACGGGCGGCGCCGAGCGGTTTGAGGCGGCCTATGCCCCGCAGGTCAAGGCGGGGGCGGACGAAGATTCGATCCGTTCGGCGATCCTCGAGGCGCTCCGGGCCGGGCGGCGGGACGAGATGGTCCGCGGGACGACCCTCAACGGGCCCCACCGCGACGATGTGAGGCTTTCGGTGAACGGAAAGCCGCTCCGCAAGTACGGGAGCCAGGGCCAGATGCGCACAGGGGCCCTCGCGGTCAAGCTGGCCCAACTGGAGATCCTGGCGGGCGCCTGCCGGGTGCCTCCCTTGGTGTTGTTCGACGACGTCATGGCCGAGCTCGACGAGAAACGGCAGGCGTTCTTCCTCGAGCGCCTGATGCGCGGGGGTCAGGCGCTGTTGACCGGCACCTCCGAGAACGACTTCGCGGCGGCCCGCGGCGGGGCCCGGGTTTTCCGGGTGGCCGAGGGGGCCGTGACGATGGTGGACGCGGGGCCCCCGGTCTCCGCGCGGGTAGCGGCCCAGTGAGGCGCAAGCCGAGGAAACCGTCGCCCGAATGGTCGGCCGTCGGCTCGTTCGTCGAGGACTCGCTGAAGCGCCTCGGCGTCAGGCAAGAAGTGCACAAAGTTAGTCTTGAAGATTGGTGCCGCAAGTGGCTGGGCGAGGCCGGGAGCCGGTCCTTGGCCAAGGTCACCGTGCGGAAGGGTCAGGTGACCTGGGAATTCCGGCACCCGGCTTGGCGGCAGGAGATCCAGGCCCGCCAGGACGAGGCCCTGAAGGCGCTGCAGGCGGCCTTTCCGGCCGAGGGTTACAAAGAGCTGAAAACGGCGTTAGCAAGATCCTGAGAGGGACCACGAACTCCATGGCGAAGAAAGCCTCCCCCAAGAAGCCCGCCCCGGCGCCGTTGAAGGCCGCGGACCCGATCCAGAAGGACGGCTATTCCGCCAGCAGCATCACGGTGCTCGAGGGACTCCAGGCGGTCCGCAAGCGGCCGGCCATGTATATCGGCTCGACCTCCGGTTCGGGCCTCCATCACCTGGTCTATGAGGTCGTCGACAACTCCATCGACGAGGCCCTGGCCGGCCACTGCGACGCCATCGAAGTCATCATCCATTCCGACAACTCCATCTCGGTCACGGACAACGGCCGGGGCATCCCGGTGGACATCCATCCCACCGAGAAGGTGTCCGCCCTCGAGGTGGTCCTCACCAAGCTCCACGCGGGCGGCAAGTTCGACCACGACAGCTATAAGGTGTCCGGCGGTCTCCACGGCGTGGGCGTCTCCGTCGTGAACGCCCTGTCCGAATGGATGGAAGTCGAGGTCCGCCGCGACGGCAAGGTCTGGTCCCAGGACTACAAACGGGGCACCCCCACGGCCCGGGTTAAATCGGGCGGGGAAGCCAAGAAGACCGGAACCAAGGTTTCCTTCCTGGCCGATAAGGAGATCTTCACCGAGTCCGTCTATTCCTACGACATCCTGGCCAAGCGCTTGCGCGAGCTGGCCTTCCTCAACAAGGGCATCCGGATCCGCCTGACCGACGAACGCGGCAAGGGCAAGGAAGACACCTTCCAGTATTCAGGCGGCATCATCGAGTTCGTCAAGCACCTGAACGAAAGCAAGGAACGGCTCTTCGCCACGCCCCTCTATTTCGAGAAGGAAAAGGACCGGGTGGTGGTGGAGGTCTGCGTCCAGTACAACGACTCCTACGCCGAGAACCTGTTCTCCTTCGTCAACAACATCAACACCATCGAGGGCGGCACCCACGTCCAGGGCTTCCGCTCCGCCCTGACGCGGTCCATCAACGAGTACGCCAAGAAAAACAACATGCTGAAGGACTCGGACCCCCCGATCACGGGCGACGACGTGAAGGAGGGGTTGACCGTCATCATCTCGGTCAAGGTGCCCGATCCCCAGTTCGAGGGCCAGACCAAGACCAAGCTGGGCAACGGGGAAGTCGAGGGCATCACCCGCCAGGTCTGCTACGACGGTTTCGCCACTTTCTTCGAGAAGACCCCGGCGGTGGCCCGCGCCATCATCAACAAGTGCCAAACCGCCGCCAAGGCGCGGGAGGCCGCCCGCAAGGCCCGGGACCTGACGCGCCGCAAGGGCGCCCTGGAGATTTCCGCCCTGCCGGGCAAGTTGGCCGACTGCCAGGAGGAGGACCCCTCCCGGAGCGAGATCTACCTCGTGGAGGGCGATTCGGCCGGCGGCTCGGCCAAGCAGGGCCGCAACCGTAAGTTCCAGGCCATCTTGCCCCTCAAGGGCAAGGTCCTGAACGTCGAGAAGGCCCGCATCGACAAGATCCTGAACAACGACGAGATCCGGACCCTCATCACGGCCATGGGCACCGGCATCGGCGACAACGATTTCAACGCCGACAAGGCCCGGTACCACCGCATCATCATCATGACGGACGCCGACGTGGACGGGTCCCACATCCGCACCCTGCTCCTCACCTTCTTCTACCGCCAGATGAAGCCGCTCCTGGAGCGCGGCTACATCTATATCGCCCAACCGCCCCTCTATAAGGTCAAGCGGGGCAAGAAGGAGATGTACCTCCAGACCGACTCGGACATGAACAAGTTCCTCCTTGAGGAGGGCATGGACGGCATCCGCCTGTATCGGCTGAAGGGGAAGAACCGGACCGAGTTTCCCCAGGAGAAGCTCAAGGATCTGGTGGCCGACCTCGTGAAGATGGAATCCTACGGGGCGGCCCTGGAGCGCACGGGCCTCAACCTGCGGGCGTTCCTCGAGTCCCGGTCCGAAGGGTCCAAGAAGAAATTGCCGCTCTATGAGGTGGAGAGCCCCCTGGGAATCGAGTACGCCTTCACCGAGGGCGAGAAGGACGACCAGGTCGAGAAGCTCCATAAGAAACTCAAAGAGATGAAGAAGGCCGCCGAGAAGGGTAAGGAGGTCGACGTCGAGGCCTCCGACTTCCTGTACGACACCCGGCGCGAGATCAAGGATGAGGTGAGGGTCCGGGCTATCCGCGACATGGCCGAGGTCAAGCACCTCGAGGAGGTCCTCAAGCGCATGGACGCCCGGGGCGTGGACCTGACCGAGTTGGTGCCGCCCGTGAAGGAAGACGTGGCCTCGGGCAAGGCCCGCGAGGTGAAGCCCCAATACGTGGTCACGCACGGAAGCCACGAGTTCTACATCGAGTCCATGTACGAGTTCGTGGAGAAGGTAAAGGACTTCGGCAAGGAAGGCCTGACGATCCAGCGCTACAAGGGCCTCGGCGAAATGAACCCCGAACAGCTCTGGGAAACCACCATGGACCCCGAGAAGCGGACCCTCATCCGGGTGCGGCTCGAGGACATGGTGGCCGCCGACAAGATCTTCGACCTTTTGATGGGCGACCAAGTGGAGCCCCGTCGGCAGTTCATCCAGACCTACGCGAAACAGGTAAAGAACCTCGACATCTAACGAAACAAACGACAGTTAGGAGTTGGCGGTTAAAACTCCTCACTCCTAACTTCTAACTTAAAACTCCCGAAGGGGACTATGGCCAAGGGTAAGCGCGGTAAAAGGGACAAGGACGAGCCGAAGAAGCCTGAGACCGGCGCGGGAGAGCTCGAGCCGGTGACCGGCGCGGTCGTGCCGGCGGTCTCCTCCGACGAGAACGCGGGCCGCATCGAGCCGCTTGAGATCGAGGATCTCATGAAGGACTCGTACATCGATTACGCCATGAGCGTCATCGTGGGCCGCGCCTTGCCCGACGTCCGGGACGGCCTCAAACCCGTCCACCGCCGCATCATGATGGGCCTCCACGACCTCGGCCTCACCTCCCGCAAGCCCTACCGAAAATCCGCGAAGGTGACCGGCGACGTGACCGGCAACTACCACCCCCACGGCACGGTCTCGGTGTACGACTCCATCGTGCGCATGGCCCAGGATTTCTCCATGCGGTACGTCCTGGTGGACGGCCAGGGCAACTTCGGTTCCGTCGACGGCGACCCCCCGGCCGCCGAGCGGTACACCGAGGTGCGCATGGCGCCCCTCGCCGAGGAACTGCTGAAGGACATCGACCGCAATACGGTCGACTTCATCCCCAACTACGACAGCACCCGCGAGGAGCCCCTGGTTCTGCCCGCGGCCTTCCCGAACCTTCTGGTCAACGGCAGCCAGGGCATCGCGGTCGGCATGGCCACCAACATCCCGCCCCACAACCTGGGCGAGGTGATCAACGGCCTCCTGCACCTCATCGAGCACCCCGACGCCACCATCAAGGACCTGATGAAGTTCATCCAGGGTCCCGACTTCCCGACGGGCGGCTACATCCTGGGGCGCCAGGGCATCGTGGACGCCTACACCACGGGCCGAGGCAGCGTGAAGCTCCAGGCCAAGGCCCACATCGAGACCGACAAGAAGGAACGCGAGAAGATCATCGTCTCGCAGCTGCCCTTCCAGGTGAACAAGGCCCAGCTCATCGAGCGCATCGCCGAGATGGTGCGGGACAAGAAGATGGACGGCATCACCGACCTGCGGGACGAGTCCGACCGCGACGGCATGCGGATCGTCATCGAGGTGGGGAAGAACGCCAACGGCCAAGTGGTCCTCAACAACCTGCTGAACACCACCAACCTGCGCACGTCCTTCGGCGTCATCATGCTGGCCCTCGTCAACGGCCAGCCCCGCGTCCTGAACCTCAAGGGGCTCCTGCACCACTACCTCCAGCACCGCAAGGACGTGGTGATCCGCCGCACCCGTTTCGACCTGGACAAGGCCGAGAAGCGCGCCCACATCTTGGAGGGCCTCCGCATCGCGGTGGACAACCTGGACAAGGTCATCAAGATCATCCGGTCGTCCAAGACCACCGAGGAAGCCAAGAAGACCCTGGTGACCACCTTCGACCTGTCGGAGATCCAGGCCCAGGCCATCCTTGAGATGCAGCTGCGCCAGTTGACGGGCCTTGAGATCAAGAAGATCGAGGAGGAATACGCCCAGCTCCTCAAGACCATCGAGATCCTCAAGGGCATCCTCAATTCCGAGAAGAAGCTTTGGCAGGTCATCACCGAGGAACTCACTGAGGTCCGTGAGAAGTACGCCGACGCGCGCCGAAGCGAGATCACCGGGGCGGCCCAGGACCTCAAGATCGAGGACCTCATCGCCGACGAGAACGTGGTCATCACGGTCTCCCACTCGGGTTATATCAAGCGCCTACCCATGGACTCCTACCAGAAACAGCGCCGGGGCGGGAAGGGCGTGACGGGGGCCTCCGCCCGCGAGGAAGACTTCATCCAGCGCATGTACAGCGCCTCCACCCACGACTACCTGCTCATGTTCACCAACATGGGCCGGGTGCATTGGCTCAAGGTGTACGAGATCCCCGAGGCGTCCCGCTACGCCAAGGGCGCCGCCATGGCCGGGCTCCTGAAGATCACCGAGCACGAGACCATCTCCGCCGTGCTGGCCGTGAAGGACTTCGACCCGAAGCGCTTCGTCACCATGGCCACCGCCGCGGGGCTCGTCAAGAAGACCACCCTACAGAACTTCGACAAACCGAGGGCCGGGGGCATCCTGGCCATCACCCTGGACAAGGGCGACGCGCTGGTCACCGCCGAGATCACCGACGGCAAGAAGGAGCTCCTGCTGGCCACGCGCCAGGGCAAGAGCATCCGGTTCGCCGAGAAGCAGGTGCGGGAGGTGGGACGGGCGGGGAAGGGCGTCCGGGGCATGCGCCTCGGCAAGGGTGACCTCGTGATCGGCATGGAGATCGTCGAGGACAAGTCCAGCCTCCTGACCTCCACGGAGCGGGGGTTCGGCAAGCGGACCAAGCTCAGCGTCTACCGCCGGCAGAGCCGCGGGGGCAAGGGCATCCTCAACATCAAGACCACGGCCAAGAACGGGCAGGTCGTTTCAGTGGTGTCGGTGGCCGATGACGACGAAATCATCGCAATTACGGCCTCCGGGAAGGTCATCCGCCAGCGGGTCAAGGAGATCAAGCCCACCGGACGGTTGGCGCAGGGGGTCCGATTGATTAAACTGGACGCCGATGACCGCCTGACCGCGGTGGTCACCGTTCCGAAGGAAGAGGGCGAAGGGGAGGCTCAGTCGTGAAGGGCAAATTTTTCACCCTCCTATTCCTCCTCGGGATCCTCCCGATCCTCGCCGTCGGCGGGATCGGCCTCTATGTCGTCCTCACCGGCGCCCCCGCGGCCCGGGCGCCCGTCCGCCCGGCGCCCCTCGCGCCGCCGGACCTCGGCGCGGACCTGACGAAGGTCCAGCAGGTTGTGGAGACCTTCCTCAAGGCCAACCAAACCGCCGCCGGGGACATCGCCTCGATCGCCACCAAGACCTCCGAGGCCGAGTTCCAGTCCTATGTCACGGCCCATCCCGGGGTCTCCGACGTCTTCCAAGTGAGCCCAGCCGGCGCGCCGATGCTGGCCTACCCTTCGAACGCGAACCCCGTGGACGCCACCTTCGCGGCCAGCGAGGAGTTCCAAAACATCCTCAAGCGCTCCGCCGACGGAACCGCCCATTGGCCTTTCCAGTTCTACAGCCGGCGCAACAACCGCCCCTCATTCGTCTTCATTGAGAAGGCCGAGTCGGGTGGGTTCGTGGGTGTGGACCTTGAAGTCGAGGCTTTCCTGAAACCCCTCATCGCCGCCGGCGGGGACGCCGTCTTGGTCGCCGCCGACAGCGGCAAGGTGTACGGCGCGACCCGCCCGGACCTCCTGGACAACCCGCTGAACGCCAACAACGACTCGTTGATGGCCTCGGTCCTCCAAGACCTCGGCTCGAAACAATCCGGGACCAAGTCGAACCAGGACCAAGCCGTGGTGTTCGCTCCGCTGAATGTCGGCAATTTCGGCGTGGTGCACCTGATCCCACTGCGGGCCGCCGCCCTCGCGGCCGCCCGTGCCCCCGCCGCCGAGGGCCTGACCCTCGACAAGGTCCTGAAGAATCCCGAACTCCTCGCCGGGAACCTGCTCTTCCTCGTCATCATCGGCGCGTTCGGCTGGATCCTCCTGATCGGCTTCATCCTCCTCATGGGTTTCCTTAAGCCGCTCAAGTCGGCGCTCCAGGTCCTCGAGTCCGCCGCGTCGGGCCAGGGCAAGGTTTCCGAGGAAGCCATCCGCAAGGTCGGGGCGCCCGAGGTATCGGCGCTCCTGTCGGTTTCCGCCCGCTGGGCCGAGAGGCTCGAGCGCGAGAAGGAATCCCTGGGGCAACAGAAGGACGATGAGATCCGCAAGGCGATGGCCCAACTCCAGCAGCGCAACCAGGAACTGGTGGAGGCGGGGAAGAAGTATGGCGACGCCAAGGCCGACGGCGACCAAAAGGCCCAACAGCTCACCGACAAGCTGAAGGAAATGGACGCCCTCAAGGGCATGGCCGACGGCCTGCGCACGCAGGCTGAGCAGGCCCGGGGTGAGATCGCCAAGCTCAAGGCCCTCATGTCCAACCAGGACTCTGAGGCCAAGAAGGTCGAGTCCGACCTCAAGCAGAAGATCCAACAGCAAGCCGACGAGGCCGTGGCCCAGGTCCGGGAGCTCGAGTCGAAACTGCTCCAGGTCGTGGCGGCCGCCAGTTCCATCAACGTCTCGAAGGTCCGGGTGGCGGCCATCAAAACCATGGCTGAGGAGCTCAAGACCACCCTGGGCATCATCAAGGGCTATGTGTCGTCGGCCCTCGGAAGCCCCCAAAGCGGCATCACCGAGAAGCAGCAGGAATTCCTCGGGATGGTCATCAACCGGAGCGCCCGGCTCGAGAAGTTCATCAACGACTTGGTGGACATCTACCAGGTGGAAATCGAGCAGGACGACGCCCCGAGGGACCCGGCGTCCCTGGCCTCGGAAATCGAGGGGCTGGCCTTCAACTTCCAACCCCAGGCCGACATCAAGGGCATCAAGATCAAGGTGGAGGAGAAGGGGTCCCCCTCCAAGGTGCCCATCGTGCGCCGCCGCTTCACCCAACTCTGGAACATCCTGTACCTCCAGATCATCAAGGACGCCCCACGCAACGCCCAAGTCACGATCGTGGTGGAGCCCGTCGGCCAGGACGTGAAGGTCACGGTCCTGGACCCGGGTTTGATCGTCAAGCCCGAGTACCTGTCCAAGCTCTTCGACGATTTCTACGATCCCAAGCACCCCGCCTCACCCCAATTGGCCGGGACGGGACTGAAGTTCGCCCTCATCAAGACCATCCTGTCGGCCCACGGCGGCGTGGCCCTGGCGGAGAAGGCCGAGCCCGGTACGAGGCTCCTGTTGACCTTCCCGAGCCAGTACAAGAAAAAGGAAAACCCCGCGGAGGCCATTTTGGCCTCGGTGCGCAAGGCGGTCCCCCCGGTGACCGGCGGTCTCTTGGGCGCGGTCAAACCGGGCACCATGGCGCCCTCGGGGATCCCCGCGAAACCGTCCATGCCACCCGTATCCCCTGCCAAGCATTCGCTTCCCGCCGGGGGATTGGACGCCTTCTTGGGCGGATCGAAACCCGCCGCTCCCACCCCGGGGATTCCCAAACCGCCGGTTCCCGGCACCCCGATCCCCCCCGGCGTTCCCAAACCCCCGGTTCCGGGCTTGCCGCCGCCGACCGTTCCGAAAGCGCCGATCCCCGCCGGGGGACTCGACGCTTTGTTGGGTGGGGCTTCAAAGCCGCCCGTCGCCGTCCCGCCCATGGGGGGACCGCCCCCGGCGGTGAAGCCGTCCTTGCCGGGTGTTGCGCCCATGCCCGTGCCGCCGCCCGCGGTCCGTCCGCTGGTGCCCGGGGCCGGCCTTGACGCGTTGTTGTCCTCCAAACCGCCGGTGCCCGGCGCGGCTCCGGGAGCCGTACCGGCTCCCGCTCCGGTGAAGCCGCCGACCGCGGCCGGAGGTCCCCCGACGGTTCCCACGACACCACCGCCTCCCCCGGTGACGACGGTCAAGCCACAGGTCCCGCCCGTACCCGGTGCCGTACCTTCCGTGCCGCCGCCCCCAGGCGCCGGTGTCCCTCCCGCGCCGAGAATCGTCCCAACCGCCATGAAGCAAGCCCCACCCCCCGGGATCCTCGACTTGGACAACCAGGACGGCTTTAAGACCGACACGGCGAAACCGGCGGTCCCCATACCGCCGACCGCCGCGCCGCCTTCCGTGCCGAAGCCCCCGCAGGGATTGGGTTCGTCGTCCCCCATCGTGAAGGACCTGGAGAAGGACAGCGGGGGTGGGTCCGGCGATTTGATCGAATAGGGAAGCCCCGAGCCGAATCGATCAACCCCCGGTTTGCTCCGGGGGTTTTTTTTTGGTGGAAACCCCGTTGGGTGGAAGGGTCCAAACCCGGAAACCGGGACGCGGTGGATGTTCGGGAGACCGGTGGGCGGGTGAGCGAACGATGAAATCCTCCTCCAAACGCTTGACCTTCGCCCTGGGGCTTTTCGCCCTGGGGTTGGTGGCCGTGATCCTCGTCTCGGCGCTCCTGACCGACGGGCCCAAACTGTTGGATGTGTTGGACCAGCTCCGGCTGGGAGCGGTCGCTACGGCCCTGGTCTGCATGTCGATTTCCTACCTATCGATCGCCCTCTCCTTCTCCGCGCTGTTCCAGATCACGCACCACCGCCTGAATTTCCCCAAGTTGTTCTCCATCACCCTGATCTCCTCGACGTTCAACTATGTGGTGTCCACCGGCGGCCTCTCCAGCCTGGCGGTGCGGGCCTACCTGTTCAAGCAGCGCAAGATCCCGATCTCGGTCGTGGTGCCGCTCTCCGTGGCCCAAAGCATGTTGACGAACCTGGTGCTGGGATTGATCTGCCTATCGGGCCTCCTGTTCCTCCGGACCCAACCGGGGCTCCAGGGAGGGTTGGGCCAGGCCTTGATCTGGGGGGCCTTGGCTTTTTTGGTGACCCTGGTCGCTCTGATGGCCACCGCTTTTTTCCATGGACCGACCCGTCGCTGGGTGACCCGGGGCTTGGTGTGGGTCACGGCTTGGGTGCGGACCCGGATCCTCCGCAGGCCCTTCGAGCCCGGCCGAGCCGAGGAGATCGAGCGGAACCTGGAATCCTCCACCCTCCTCCTGCACCAGGGTTGGGGTCCCATGGGCCTGGCCCTGCTGTGGGTCTCCTTCGATTGGTTCTTCACGGCCCTCACCCTGCACCAATGTTTCCTGGCGGTGGGGGTGAACCTGGGCGTGGGTTTCGTCTTGGTGGGGTTCACCCTGGCGTTCCTATCCTCCACGGTGAATATCCTTCCGGGAGGGCTGGGGGTCATGGAGGGACTGATGACCGTGACCTTTGGGGCATTTGGGGTGGCTGAGGAAAAGGCCCTCGTGGCGGCCCTCCTCTTTCGGGTGATCTATTTCTTCATCCCCTTGGCCGTATCCGCCGCTCTCTATCTGGATACCCTTCAAGATCTCCTTAAAGGAAGAGCCGTAAACGCTTGAAACAACGGGATTATTTTCTAATGACATATTATTATATTACTTGACACGTTCTGGCTCAGGTTTTATATTATGCCAACACAAGATTAAATGAAGTCACCAAAGGGGAGCCTCCATGGACCGCATACCATCCCTGCACGAAGATAAAGCCCTCGGAACCTACCTCCGGGAAATCGCAAAGGTTTCCCTTCTGACTCCCGAGGAAGAAAAGACCCTCGCCCGCAAGGTTCGTTCCGGAGAGGAAAACGCCCTGAACCAGTTGGTCGAGGCCAACCTGCGGTTCGTGGTGTCGGTCGCCAAGCATTACCGGAACCGGGGGCTTTCGTTCCTGGACCTCATTAACGAGGGCAACCTCGGCCTCATGAAGTCCGCCCGGACCTATGACCCCGAACGGGGGGTACGGTTCGTTTCCTACGCGGTCTGGTGGATCCGCCAGACCATCCTGGCCGCATTGCTGGATAAGGCGGATTTGGTGCGCATTCCCCAGAGCCAGGTGAAGAAGATGCGGAAAGCCTCGAAGCGCATGAGGGCCCTGGAGGAAAAGAAGGGGCGCGCGGTCACCGACGCTGAGTTCATGAAAGGGGCCGACCTGACCCGCGAATCCCTCGATGACATGAGGCGTTTCAGCATGGGTTACCTGTCCCTCGACACCACCCTGGTGGGGGAGGGTGAGAGGCCCCTGCTGGAGTTCCTGAAAAGCGACCAAACGGTGGAGTCCCTCGAAAAGGCCTTGATGGACCGCCGGTTGGGCGAGAAGCTTCAGGGTATCCTGAAGACCCTGAACCCCCGGGACGGCCAGATCCTGACCTGGCGCTACGGCCTGGATGGGCGGGAAGCCCGCACCTTGGACCAGATCGGCAAGGAACTGAAGATCTCCAAGGAGCGGGTGCGCCAAATCGAGGAGAGGGCGGTGAAGAAACTGAGGGGCCTCAAGGATACCGAAGCCCTTCGGGACTACGTGGACTGATCCGCCGCCATGCAATGTGATCCGTACGATCCGATCTACAGTATCGGCGTGGTGGCGCGGCTCTTGGACCTGCATGAGCAGACCATCCGGCAGTATGAGCGGTTGGGGTTGATCCGACCCTGCCGCTCGATCCGGAAAACCCGCCTCTATTGCCAGGTCGATGTGGACCGGCTCGAGTGCATCAATTACCTGGTGCGGGTCAAGGGCGTCAATTTAGCAGGGGTCCAACTGCTGGTGGAGCTGTCCGAGTGCGACCCCCAAATGGCCGAGAAGATCTTCCAAAGGAACTTTTCAGGCCCCCAGGCGTCAAACCCCAGTAATGAAAGCTCCCATCCACCGGAGGAACCGAATGACCGCCCCCCCCGCTTCCCGCGATAATCCCCATAGGGTGGCCTTCCGGCTTCTCACGGTTACCTTATTCCTGATGGGGCTCCAGGCGGCCTGGGCCGCGGAACCGCCCCTTAAATTCAACCAATCCCCCAGCATCATCCTTCCCCCCAACAACGCGGCCCTCATCCAAGAAAGCGCCTTCATCCGGGTGGCCAAGGTGGTCTCGCCGGCCGTCGTGAACATTTCCTCGGAATGGACGGAGCATCTCCAGGGCTTCCAGGGCCCGGGGGACATGAACGATTTCTTCAACTGGTTTTATGGGCAGAACATGAGACCCCAGCAAATCCAGCGGAAACAGCGAAGCCTGGGGTCCGGCTTCCTGATCACTCCGGACGGGTATATCCTCACGAATTCCCACGTGGTGAGCAAAGCCGAGAAGCTGACGGTCCTTTTGGAGAACGGGAAAACTTATGCCGGTCGCGTCGTGGGGAATGATCCAAAGACCGACATCGCGCTCGTCAAGATTGAGGCGGGCAACGGCCTTCCCAACGTCCCCTTGGGCGACTCGGACGCCATCCAGGTGGGCCAATCCGTCATGGCCATCGGCAACCCCTTTGGCCTCGACCATACGGTCACCAGCGGGGTCGTTTCGGCCAAGGGACGGACCGTGAACCTGAACGAGAACAGCCCCTACTCGAGCTATATCCAGACCGACGCCTCCATCAACCCCGGCAATTCAGGGGGGCCCCTTTGCAACCTGCGGGGGGAAGTCATCGGCATCAATACGGCCATCTACAGCCAATCGGGCAACAACATCGGGATCGGATTCGCCATCCCCGCCAACGTGGCCAAAAAGGTGGCCCAGGACCTGGCGAGCCAGGGCAAGGTGGTCCGGGCGGGGTTTGGGGCGGTGGTCCAGTCGTTGGATTCCAGGATGGCCGCGAGTTTCGGGTTGGACAGCACCGCGGGCGCCCTCCTCTCGAGCATCAACGCGGGCGAGGCCGCCGATAAGGCGGGCCTGAAGCCCGGGGACATCGTCCTCACCTTCGACGGGGAACCCGTCGACAGCGCCAGCGACCTCGTGGCTAAGCTCTATACCAAGGCCCCGGGGGACCAGGCCCAAGTGGAGGTCCTGCGCGAGGGGAAGGAAATAACCACGACCATCACCCTCCAGGCCCTGTCCGATGATCCTGAACCGACCCATGTCACAAAAAGGGCGCCGATGGCCCCGGTGGACACCCGGACGGATCCGGGGTTCCTCTACCAGGACCAGACACCTGAAATACGGGTGCAATTGCCGCCTTCGGCGCCGAGGGGGCCCGTGGTGCTCCAGGTGGGGCAGGAAAGTCCCGCGGCGGCGGCCGGTCTTCGGCCCGGGGACGTGGTGTTGAAGGTGGGGGACAGGGACGTGCCTACGGCGAAGAGCCTGCAACAGGCCCTGAACGATGGCGATTTGAAGAAGGGCATCCGGCTCTTCATCTGGCGGGATGGGTCGACCCTCTATGGAATCCTTCAAACCGGGGAATAAGGGGTTGAAGACCGACGAAACCAGGCCGGGGTTGAAAGCCCCCGGCCTTTTTGATTTAAGGGGCGGCGGATCGGTCGAGAGCGCAGGGCGGGATGAAATATTTTAAATAGGGACGGCTATGGATGGGGCTGGTCGGATCCTCTTTTTGTTTTCCCGGTATTTCCCAATAAAACAGGGTCTCACCGACCCGACCGGTGGGCGGGATCCGGGAAGGCCATCCCAGCGCCAGGTCCCGGATCTGCGGATAAGCCACATAGCCGGATCGTAACAGGGAAACACCCACCACATAGACGTTTCCGGGTTGTGGTCCTAAGAGGTCCCGCTGGGTCCAGGAAGTCCAGGGGACCCCGTCAAAACAAGGTTCCGACATCAGGGTATCCGCCAGTTTCAAGGATTTCCAACCTCGGCTGTGGGCGGTCCGGGCCAAGCGTTTGAAATCCTGTCCGACGTCGAAATTATAGTCCCCCAAGGCCAACGACCTTTCCTGGGATGGAATGGGGTCGATGAAATAAGTCAAGGGATGCCCCGCCTGGACCAGCGCGCTGGCGATAAACCAGGCAAGTAGGAAAGTTGTCCAGAGTGCCCCGGTCAAACGTCCTGGGGAACGCCGCCAGAACCATGAAGCCGTTCGGCCGATGGTGGGATAAAGCAGGGCCAGGGCCGGCAGCGCGTACCTGAACGCGGCCAACCGTTCCACCGAGATCGCCGCGAGGAGAATCAGGGCCGGGAGAACCCAGACCCAGTCCAACCGGATTTTTCCTCGGACCGCCGAAATCGCCGCGGCGATTAGGGCCAGGGTCAGGGGAAGCGGGCATTTCAGGGCGAAAACCAAGGGGAAGGTCCAAGCCGGGGCGGTATCGTAAAGCCTGTGGAGAAGGTATTGGGGTATGGGAAGTTGGCCGAGGCTCATCATATGGTTGATGTTTCTCCAATAATCCAGGAGGGGTCGCATGGGGTCGCCGGAATGAATCCAGGCCGGAAGGTAAAGCAGGGTGATCCACGCCGCCGACCCTGCGGCCAAGCGGATCCAAAGCATAAGGCGTCGGGGCTGTTTTCGCGGCGTCAACAGGTCCGCCAGGAGAAATGCGATGGGAAGGACCCCAAGCGTCAGTTTCGACGTCAGCGCCGCACCCAGGGCCGCCCCGGCGGCCCAATCCAATCGGGGATCCCGGTTCCGGAGGGCACGGCCGAATAGCCCTACGGCCAGGACGGCGAAGGCAACGGTTCCACTGTCGGTCTTGGCCGGGACGGTCCAAGCCAAAAAGTTGGGCTCGAAAGCCCAAAGGCATAAAATCGTAGCGACGACAATCGGATCCTCGCGGCGGTTGAAGAGGAACAACAGGAAACCCACGCTTAGGCCTAATAGGATCGAAGCCATCCGGGGTAAGGCGGCCAGGAAGGGTAATCGGTCCGAATTGGCTAAATAATAAAAGATGAAGGCCCTGTTTTGTCCGTCAAACCCTTGGGGGAGCGGCTTGAGGTCCAGTGCAAGGAGGGGTAGCGCGTGCAAGGCTGGAACCAATGGGGGGTGGATGTAATCGCGCCCGGTCCGTGTTTCACCTTGGGTGAGATAGGCGAAACCATTGGTGACTTCCCAAGCCTCATCGTTGACCAACGAATCGGTCCAAATCCGGGGAACCGCCTGGGCCGCGAAGACAAGGGCGGCCAATAGGAACCACTTCCAGGAAATGAGGGGATGGGATTCGGGGCTTGGGGCGGTGTTTTTCATCCAAGGCCATTATGGCAAAGGTCGGCGAGAAGGGACAGTTTTTAGGTGCACCTCGGTTCGTTTGGGGGTGAAGGAATTCCGATTGGCCACAAAAAAAGGCCGGACCCGAATTGGGCCCGGCCTTTGGTATTGCGGGTGAGGTTTACTTGGCTTGCTTCGCGATCACCAAGTCCTTGATCCTCGCGTAGACGGCTTTCGGCAGGATCTTCTTGGCCACCAGCTCCGTCTTGGCCTTATAGGGCCGTCCCGCCACGATCTTCGCGGCGTAGGTATCCCCGATGCCTTTCAGGGTCTTCAACTGGTCCACCGTGGCGCTGTTCAGGTCCACCAGGTCGGCGGCGGGAGCGGCGGCTTTCGCGGCCACGGCCGGCTTGGCCGCCGAGGCGTCCTTTACCGTATCGGCCTGGGACGACAAGGCCAAGCCCAACCCCAGCAAGACTGCCAACAACAGGCGCTTCTTCATCTATCTTCCCTCCAAGATGGTTTGCGGTCGATTCGATCGCTGTCAACCGCGGCGATAGATTACGCCAAGTCGTGAAGAGTTTCCGACCTGACAATCCAGGATATTGGGCCGATTTAAAGGACTTCAGTTTCGGTTCGGAACCGTTGGCCGATTGATAAATCGCAATAGGGATGATTCCAAATCCACAAACCTCGGGTTGAACTCGTCGTCATAGCCGTTGGAGCGAAGCGCGATATGGGTTTGCTTGATCGGTTGGGTCGGGACCAGGATCTCGTGGTCCAGGTCGTCGAACTCCAGGTCGGACTTCACGCCCTCCTTCACGTAGGCCAAAATCCGGTGGTCCCCAGGTTGGCTCTCGACCCAGTAGACCGTCCTTTGGACGTTGATCACGTCGTCGGACTCGGTGACGCAAAGGAAAATTGGGCAGGCCAGGGACACATGTCCCGGTTGCAGGTCCAGTTCGTCCACCAGGTGAACCAATTGGCAGGTGCCGTTGTTGGAGGTCTTGCTGTAACGGATGGGGACTTCCGACCCTTGGTTGGGTAACAGGTGTTGGGGCCGAAAGCAGGTCAAACGGGTCACCCAATGCCCGAAAAAGAGGGCCGGTGAAAATAGGTAGACCGCCTCGACATCACCCGAGTATTTTCGTCCGGCCCAAACCGCGAGGGCGCCCCCGGCCGACATTCCCCCGAGGGAGACCTTTTCGCCGAGCCCTTGGGCGGTCTCATAGGCGAAGGTGACTTCCTTCTTCCAATCCTCCCGGCTCACCTTCCCCAGGTCCTCCATCCTTGTCCCGTTGCCCGGCAGGAGGGGAGCCACCACATCGTATCCGTGGCCGTAAAAAAGCTTGGCCAGGTCCCGCATGAAATAGGGGGAGTCGCCCAGGCCGTGCATCAACACGATGCTGTGTTTCGCGGGTTTGCCGTGGACCATCAGGAAGGGCGAACTGGGGAGGCGGTAACCGCCGCTCGCTTGGGTGATCTCGGCCACTTGATCGGCGATATGCCGGTTGAACCGTTCGACCGTGGCGCGGTAATTCGCCGGGGAGTGGACCTGGGCGGAAGCCGAGAGCGGCAGGAGGAATAGGAGCGGGAACGCCTTCAGGAGGTCCTTCATGGGATACCGATATACGTGAGGGGATTCGTCCGAGCCACCTTGAGCGCTTGCCACGGCGTCAAGAGCCCCGCCTGGGTCATCCGGTTCACGGCCCTGGGGAGGGATAGGTTTGAGGCCGTCAAGGACCCGTCCGGCCGGCGGAGGGAGCCATCCTGGGCCGTGACGACCGGTCCTCCGGCAAAACGGGCCCTATGCCCGGCGGGAAACCCGGACGCGGAACAATTATCCGAAACGAGGAGGATTTTGTCCAAGGGCCGCTTACGCAAGGTATGGTCCAGCAGGATGTCCGAGACATGGATCCCATCCCCGATCAATTCCGTATAAAGTGACCGGTTCTCCAGGGCGTAGTGGGCGAGTCCGGGCTCATGGCGGTCCTGGGGGCCCATGGCGTTGAAAAGGTGGGTCACGCCGGTCACGCCTTTTCGTTGGGCATTTCGGGCCTGGGCGAAGGTGGCGCAACTGTGGCCGGCCTGGACCCGGATGCCTTGGTGTTTGAGAAATCGGATCACAGGTCCGGCGCCGGGTAACCCAGGGGCCAGGGTGACAATCTTGAGGAAATTTCCCGCGACCTGGACCCATTCCTTCGCCTCCGCCAGGGAGGGTTTGCGGATCGAACCCGTGGGATGGGCGTTTCGACGGGCGGGGTTCAGGAAGGGGCCTTCGAGGTGGACCCCCAGGATTTGGGCGCCTCTTTCACGGCCTTTGGCCTTTCGGGCGGCCGCGAGGGACCGAAGGATGGAGGATTTCGGCGCGCTGACGTAAGTGAGGAGAAACCCGGCGAGGCCTTCCCGGCGCAACCGCGTGGATAGGCGTAGAAGTTCTTCCGGATCGGCGCTCTGGGCGTCGTACCCGCCGTAGCCGTGGAGGTGGAGGTCGATATATCCGGGTTTCAATCCACAACTCCTTTAAGCGCCCTCAAGTGAACACCCAATTCCACCACAGAGACATAGGGTCACAGAGTGGGGTTTGGAGACAGCCGAAGCCAAGAAACAATGTGAGATCTGCCATGAGACACAGGAAAAGCCAACATCATCCTTTGGCTTTGTTGATGAAGCTTAAGCTAACCGCTATCCGCCAACCGCTAACGGCTGCCTTCCGGTGTCCCTGTGGTGGATGTATGTGTTATTTAAGGGATTCTTTTACCAGGGTCCAGTCGATGCCCAGCGGCCGGGGGTCCACCACTTTTAGGGTTTTCGCGAGGGCGGCCAACCGCTTCGCGCGTTCTGCGCTCTGGGGATGGGTCGAAAGCAGGGCGGGGAACTTCGATCCGGGGTTCTCGACTTCCTCCAGTTTTTTCATGAAAGTGCCGAGGGAGGAGGGGGGGAGACCGGCGCGGGCCATGAGCTTGGCGCCCTCCAGGTCCGCCTCCGTTTCCTGGCTCCGGCCGTAGGAAAGCTCGCCCAACTGCTCCGCCGTGAGGGTCAGGCCCTCCAAGTCACTGCCGCCGAACACGGTGGAGACCAGCAGGCGGGACCCCAGGCTTTGGGCGATGCGGGAGGTTACATGGCGCCGGAGGACGTGCTGGGTCTCGTGGGCCAAAACCCCCGCCACCTCGTCGGCGCTGTCGGCATTCCTCATCAGCCCGGTTAAGAGGATCACGTGGCCGCCTGGTAGGGCGAAGGCGTTAACCGTGGGGTCCTCCACCACGTGGAGGATGAGGGGATACCCGGGGTTGTCCTTCTTCGCGGCGTCGGTCAGGCGCTTCCAAATCTTTTGGGCGGCGTCAACGGCCGGACCCTTCCTCAATTCCCTCTTTCCCCGCAGGTAACCCGCGGCCAGCCGGTCACCCCAACGCACTTCCACCGGGACCGGGGTGTGCTTCACGACTTCCTTCACGAGCCAACGGGTCACGCCCCACCAGGCCAGCGCCAGGAGGAAAAGACCCACCAGGACCGAACCGACCAGGCCCAACCATTTGCGGGCGCGTGCCGCCTTTCTCGAGGAATCGAACCCGTGGAGGAGATCCCGCTGGGAGGGAAGCCGGTCGCCAAGCGCCTTGAAGAAGGCGGGTTCCCGCGCCACGAGGCTGTCAAAAGGGCCGCCGGAACTGGAAGTGACGAGGAGGTATTGGTTCTCGTCGCCGGCCGGGGACAAGCGGAGGGACCCATAAGGCCAGAGGGCGGTTTGGCGCCCGGAACGGACCCGGAGGCCTCCCGCCTCCAAAGTCAGGTCCGCCCACCGGGAGGTTCCCTTGGGTTCGGCGAGAAAGGCCGTCGCCTTGAAGTTTTGGGTCATCCCTTTTGGGTCGGCAGGTACGAGGAGAGCCAGCCCCCGAAGGCCTGGGGATTGCGGGTCTGCATGAGCACCGTGCCGGGGCCCGTGAAGCGGCAGACGAAGCCCTCGCCCGAGGTGATGGTGTTGATCCACCCCTTGGACGCCTTGGTGATCTTGTAGGGCGTTGTGGCGGTCCAGGCCACCAGGTGGCCGTTATCGACGATATATTCCTCGCCGGCGGCCAGGTCCTTCTGGTGGATCGCGCCGAAGGCGTTGAGGGCCAAGGTCCCCTGGCCCTTGATGCGGCTGATGAAGAAGCCCTCGCCGCTGAACAGGCCTTGCAGGAGGTTCTGGGTCTTGGTGTCCATCTGGAGGCTGTGGGAGGCCCCGAGAAAGGCTCCCTTCTGGATCAGCCAGTCGATGCCGCCGTCCAATTCCAGGAGTTTCACCTCGCCCGGGGGCGGGGGCGCCAGCAAGACCTCGCCGGGGCCGTTCAGGGCCTTGAGGGTCTGGAAGAAGAACGTCTCGCCCCGCAGGAATTTTCGGGCCAGGCCGCCCAAGAGGCCTCCCTTCATCTCACCCTCGACCTGGATGTTGGCGGTGGAACAAAGCATGGCCCCGCCGTCGGCGTAGACCGACTCGCCTTCGGGCAGGAGGATCCGCACCGCGGGGGAATCCCCGGGATAAAGGACGTCGAATTGGATGCCTGTCTTGGCCGCGCTCATAAAAAGTCCTCCTCAACGTTGACTCGAACCGGCTTAAAAGGTTGTCTCGCGGTAGGTAGGGGCAGAGCCCCTCACAGGCCCTTGGGCCTGTCAACGGCCAAGTTCAACAGATCCCTTCCGTCCATTACCAGGACGGCGTACCGAAGGTCCGCGAAACGCCTCCCTTTAATTGGGTCCGGGATTGGAGTCAAACGACCGGACGATTATAAGGGAAGGGGGTTAAGCCGTCGTTAAGCCGGCTCAGAAACCCGAGACATAGGGCAACTTCTGGGCCACCGCCGCGGTCTTGGCGGCGTTGGCCAGTAAAAGCCCGGTGGAATCCCAGGTTCCCGCGATCAGGGCCTGGCGCTTGGGTTCGGGCATCTGGGCCTTGATCGTCTCCCCGCCCTCGACCAGGATCCGGGTCTTCTCCACATCCATGGTCAGTTTCGTGGAGGGCTTGTCCTTCGCCAGGGCCTGGAGGCGCGCCGCGTCCGCCGGGGTGACCGTCATGACCGGGATCCCCAGCATGGTGCAGTTGCCCGCGAAGATCTCGGCGAACGACTCGCCCACGATGGCCTTCACGCCCCAGCGCATCAGGCTCTGGGGGGCGTGCTCCCGCGAGGAACCACAGCCGAAGTTCTGGTTCACCAACAGCACCGACGCGCCTTTGTACTTCGGGTCGTCGAAGGGATGGCCCTTCGACACCCCGCCCTCGCCGAAGCGCTCGTCGTAGAACGGGTACTTGCCCATGTTGGAGAAGGTGATCTCCTTCAGGTAGCGGGCCGGGATGATGCGGTCCGTGTCGATGTCGTTGCCCGTGACGGGAACCCCGGTCCCGGTGATTTGCAGGATCTTCAGGTCTTGCGCGGTCATGCCAACACCTCCCGGACGTCGGTGACTTTCCCGGCGATGGCCGCGGCGGCCACCATGGCGGGGCTCATCAAAAGCGTGCGGCCCGTCTTGGACCCTTGGCGCCCGATGAAGTTGCGGTTCGAGGACGAGGCCGAGATCTCCGGCCCCTTGAGCTTGTCGGGGTTCATGGCCAGGCACATGGAGCACCCGGCCTCCCGCCAATCGAAGCCCGCGGCCTTGAAGACCTCGTGGAGGCCCTCCTTCTCGGCGGCGGCCTTCACCTTCATGCTTCCCGGCACTACGAAGGCCCTCACCGAGGCGGCCACATGCTTGCCTTTGGCCACCTTGGCCGCCTCCCGCAGGTCCGACAACCGCCCGTTGGTGCAGGACCCGATGAAGGCCACGTTGATGGGCGTGCCGGCCATCGGCGCGCCGGGCTTGAGGTCCATATGCTTGAACGCCAGCTCGGCGGATTGCAGGGCGTTGCCCGTGAAGCCCGAAAGGCTCGGCAGGGATTGGGTCACGCCGACCGACTGGGCTGGGTTGATGCCCCAGGTCACGATCGGCTCGATGTCCCCGGCCTTGAAGACGACCTGGTCATCGTACCGCGCGTCCTTGTCCGAGGCGACGCTCTTCCAATACTGGAGCGCCTTTTCCCACTTGTCCCCGGCGGGGGCGTAGGGGCGGCCCTTCAGGTAGTCGAACGTGGTCTGGTCGGGGTTCACGTAGCCGATGCGGGCGCCGCCCTCGATGGCCATGTTGCAGACCGTCATGCGCTCTTCCATCGTCATGCCGTCGAAGGTGGTGCCGGCGAACTCGTAGGCGTAACCGATGCCGCCTTCCACACCCAGCTTCTGGATGATGTAGAGGATGACGTCCTTGGCGTACACGCCGGGCCTCAGCTTGCCGTTCACCTCGACCCGGCGGACCTTCATGGGGTCCAGGGCCAGGCATTGGGTGGCCAAAACGTCACGCACCTGGGTGGTGCCGATTCCGAAGGCCAGGGACCCGAAGGCCCCGTGGGTGGAGGTGTGGGAATCGCCGCAGGCCACCGTCATGCCGGGCTGGGTGAGGCCCTGCTCGGGGCCCACGATATGCACCACGCCTTGGTTGCCGCTTTTAAAGTCGAAGAAGGGCACGCCGAAGTTGGCTACGTTCTTCTCGATGGCCTTCATCATGGCCTCGGCCTCGGCGTCGGCGAAGGGCCGCGCCTGGCTCTGGGTGGGCACGATGTGGTCCACGGTGGCGAAGGTTCGGTGGGGGTAGGCCACCTTCAGGCCCTTCTCGGCCACCATGTCGAAGGCCTGGGGGCTGGTGACCTCGTGGATCAGGTGCAGGCCGATGAACAGCTGGGTCTGCCCGGTGGGCAGCTTGTCCACCACGTGGGCGTCCCAAACCTTGTTGTAGAGCGTACCTTTTGCCATGACTGGCCTCCTTGGATGACTCCAAGCGTACGTCTGGGGATGACATTAGTAAAAGATATAGTTACTATTATTAGTATAGTTATAGACTATCTATTAATGGGGTGGTATTGGCCCCAATTCCATGTTCGAGGAGGACCCCATGAGTTGTGACTTCGCGGTTTGGTATCCACATCATCGTTTATCCAATCAAGAGGCGGGGAAGCTTTACGTCCGACTCTGCGAAGGCAACCAGGAGGGTGTCCAATCTCATCATAACCTGGAGTCCTTCTATGAAGAATTGACGTCGAAACACCCAGAGATCGATTCAATTCCGGATGACAAGGTGGACGACCTGGACCATTGTCCTTGGAGTTGCGCGCATGATCGATCCCCTGGTCACATCATCATGTGTTGCGTCTGGCCGAAGGCCGCCTATGTCGAAGGGTTGGTGAGGGAACTGGCGAAGAAACATGGTCTAGCCGTTTATGATCCCCAATCCGAAAAGATCCATTACCCGGATGATGCCGTCATCGTAAAAGGCGGATCTAGGCGGCGGGCTAGGACCTTCGCCCTCTTGGCTTTGACGGGGATCGGCGGCTTGGCCTATGCGTTCGGCCAAGACATGGTGGGGGTTGGGTCGACCCCGCTTCAAATCCTGGGGGGCGTCCTGATCGGGGTTGCCATATTGGGGGGGGTGGGGCTCAACATCTGGCGTGGCGGGCCGCTCGATAAAAGGAACGATCCAAAATAAAACTAACTTTCCGAGTGTTTTAAGACTTTCACATAAGCCTCATCTGCGTTAATCGGTGTTCATCCATGGCGAAAGAGGCTGTTTTGGAAACTCACCAACTCAAATACTTCCTGGCGGTGGCCCAGACAGGCCGGTTCACCCAGGCGGCCATCGCCTGCAACGTTTCCCAGCCCTCCCTTTCCATCCAGATCGCCAAGCTGGAGGGTGAACTTGGCGGCGCCTTGTTCGACCGCACCAAAAAGGGCGCCCGCCTAACCGCGCGGGGCGAGGCCTTTCTCCCCAGGGCCAGGGCCATCCTCGACCAGATGGAGGCCGCCCGCCACGACGCCGAGGCCCTCTCGGGGCTTTCCGCGGGCCGCGTGACCCTGGGTTGCCTCCCCACGACGGGCGCGCACCTGCTTCCCAAGGTCCTCTCGGCCTTCGGCAAGGCCTACCCGAAGATCCAGGTACAGTTGCGGGAGGAATCGTCCCCCGGCCTGGCCCGCTGCCTGGAGCAGGGCGAAGTGGAATTGGCCATCCTGGATGAGGCGGGGGTGACCCCGGCTTTGGACCAGAAGACGCTCTTCACCGAGGACCTGCTGGTGGCCCTGCCGCCCAAGCATCCGTTGGTGGGGAAAAAGAAGGTGAACCTGAAGGATTTGGCCGAGGAGCCCTTCATCCTCATGAAGACCGGCCATGGTTTCCGTCAGATCGTGTTGGACCTGTTCCGCAAGGCGGGGTTGGAGCCGAAAGTGGTGTTTGAGAGCGGGGAAATCGAGACGATGCAGGCGTTGGTGGGTGCGGGGCTGGGGATCAGCCTAGTGCCCCGCATGGTGCGCAAGGCCACGGGGTTGGCCTACCTGGAATTGGCGGCGCCGAAGCCCACGCGGACGCTGTCCCTCGCCTGGCGCAAGGGCGCGACGTTGTCCCCCGCGGCGGAAGCCATGAGGAAAGTTGTGACGGAGGTTATTTGAGGTCGGGGGAACGGTCGGTCGTCATCTGGAACTGGGCCATCAGGTCCTTCGTGGCCTGGGGCGTCTTGGCGGCGTCCAGGGCGATGGTGGAGCCGAACCAGGCGTGGTCGTCGATCTCGATGACATGGTGGCCGTTGTCCGGGTGGTTGAAGGCCTCCACCAGGTCCTTCATGGACCCGATCTTCCGCCCGTTCACCTTCGTGACGATCGCGTCGGTCAACCGGCTGTAGCCGATGTTCACGTCGTGGGGCAGGATGTGGCTGAGCAAAACGACCTCCTTGCGGTCCGCCGCCTGGAAGCCGTGGAAGAACAGGTCCTTGAGCCCCGGCTTGAACCCCTGCCAGTTGCCCATCTGCATATAGTTGCCGGTCAGGGGCACGAACACCAGGCCCCCCGCCATGAACCAGGTCGGGTTGCGGTTGTCCTCGCGGTAAACCACGAGCTTCGGGAGGGGCTTGAGGGGCATCTCGACCTTGAGGGCCTGGCCGGCCCGGACGACCTCCAGCTTCACCTTCTCGCCAACGAGGTAGAAGGTGATTTGGTATTCCCAGTTGACCCGATCATGGTTGGGAAGGTTGATGTAGCCCTCATTATCGATGTCGTGGCCGTCGATGGCCGTGATGACGTCCCCTTCCTTCAAAAACCCGTCCCCGGAACCGTTCCACAGCACCTTGGTGACCACGACGCCGGTCTGGTCGGGGCCGGCCTTGTAATAGCCGTGAAGGGAGGGGTTCTCCAGCTCCTGGCTGGTCACGCCCGTGTCGGGGAACTCCACGTAGGGTTTGGTTTGGATGCCCCGGAAGAACCGCTCGATGACGTTGATGGGGATGAGGGAACCCTTCTTCTCGGACTTGTGCCAGGTCTCGAAGGGGATGCCGATGAGCTTGCCGTCCTTGAACACCGGGCAGCCGTAGATCTTGGGGTTGATGTCCTCGTTGGTGAGCAAGGTGGGCGCCACCCGGTTGGTCTCGGAGGACCACACCATGTCCATGCCCGAGAGGGTGTCGTCCTTGATGGAAAGTTCCTCGCCGCCGTGGATGGTGACCTTGTCGCCGGGGGAGGGAAGTTTGCCGTACTCGACAGGAATAGTGGTTTTCTTGAACTCCGGGTCGTCCACCGTCAGCAGGGCCAGGTTGAAGTCGTAGCCCGTGTAGGCCACCTTCGCGACGTACCGTTTGGCGTCGCCGAACTTCTGCAGTTCGATGTAGTTGGCCTTGTTGATCAGGTGGGAAGTGGTCAACACCATGCCCCCGGGCACCACGCAACCGCAGCCCTCGAGCTGGACCTGGGTGCCGGGCTTCCAAGGCTCTGAAAAGTCCACGTTCTGGATCGTCGAGTAGACCTTCACCACGCTCTTGCGCAGGTCGCGCTTGCCCCAATGGCAGGCCGGCAGGAACAGGGCGAAACCGAGGGCCAAGGCGGTCCAGCGGAAGCCGGCGCGGGTAAGGGATCGGGGCGTCATTTCAGGTCATCCGATCGGTCGCTGGGGATGCTGTTCTGGGCCAAAATGTCCTGGGTGGCCTTGGCCGAGGAGGCCGCGTCCAGCGCGATCCTCGTCCCGCCGCCCTCGCCGTCGTCGATCTCAATGACGTGGCGCCCGTCCTTCGGGTCCTGGAAGGCCGGGATCAGGTCCTTCATCCCGGTGATGACGTGTCCGTTCACCGTCTTGACCACCAGGTTCGCGTACTCGGCGCCGTAACCCTTGTTGATCTCGTGGGAAAGGATGTGGCTCATGACCACCACCTGCTTACGCTCGGCCGTGGGCAGGCCGTCGAAGTAGAGCGACATGAAGCTTTGGGCGGACTTCTTCAACTGCATGTAGTTCACGTTGAGCGGGGTGAAGATCAGCCCGTCGAAGATGAAGTAGGTGGGCTTGACGTCGTATTGCAGCAGGGGCACCAGCCGGACATCGTCCTTCAGGGTGACGGTGACCGTCATGGGCTTTCCGGCGCGGAGGATGCGGAACTTCATGGGATCGCCGCCCTCATGTAGGCAAAGGGGGTAGGGGAAGCTGAGGCGCTCGCCCGGTCGGAAGGGGATCGAGCCGTCGTTGGCGATGGGAAAACCGTCGATGGACATCATCACGTCGTTTTCTTGGATCTTTCCGTAGGCCGACGACCCGTAAGTCACCTTCGCCACCAGCACACCGGATTGGGTCTTTTTCATCCCGAAGGACGACCGCAAGGCGCCGTTCTCCAGGGTCTCGGTATAGAGCCCCAGGACGGGCACGGGTTTGTAGGGGCCCTTTTGGATCTCGGTGAGGAACCGTTTGACGAGCAATACCGGAACGAGGTAACCGGTGGCCTGCGCCGCCGAGGCGCTGTAACCCTGGAAGGCCACGCCCACGAACCTGCCCCGCTTGAACACCGGGCCCCCGCTGTTGCCGGGGTTGATGGCCGCGTCGGTCTGGAGGCCCAGGAGGTTGCAGAGCGAATGGCTGTAGGGGATGACCTCGACCCGGGACACGACGCCTTCGGTGGTCGAAAGCTCGTCGCCGCCCACGGGGTAGCCGTAGACCGTGATCTTGTCCTTCTGGGAAGGGAGCCCGCCGAAGGTGACGGGGAGGGTACCCCGGAAGAATCGCGGGTCGTCCACCTTCAGGATGGCCAGGTCGCAGTCATGGGCCACGGCCACCCGCTTGGCGGTGTACTTCTGGGGGTCGCCGTCCTTGGTGACCTGGATGAAGATCTGGTTGGACACCACGTGGGCGTTGGTGAGGATGCGGTGGCCCGGCAGGATACAGCCGCTTCCGCTGACCTCCTCCTGGGCGTCCATGCGCCAGGGGTCGGCGTAATTCGGGTCCTGCAGGGTGGTGAAGATCTTCACCAGGGACTTGCGGAGGGGGTCGGAGCCCGCCGCGGAGGCGCGGAGCGGGGGGAAAAGGATCGCGACGAGCGCGAGGACCAGGGCGGCGCGGGCCGCGGGTCGGGGGAAATTGGAGTGGGTATTCGACCGCATGCGACCGCCGCCTTTTGGGATCAACCGAAAACTCGAGCGCTTTGGGACGGCGCATATTATAGGTGACGAATGCGTTTTTTTTGCGTCCCCAAACCATGAAAAAAGGGGGGGAAGCGGGGCCAGGTACACCGACAGCCGGTCAGGTCACTTCTTCGACAGGAGCCGCAGGAGGTGGAGGAAAAGGTTGATGATGTCCAGGTAGATGCTGATGGCGAGGCCCAGGGCCTGGTTCCAATTGTCGTACAGTTCGACGTCCTTTAGGCGGTTGATGCGGTTGAAGTCGAATAACAGGTATCCGGTGAACAACAGGACGCCGAACCCGGACATGATCCGTTGGGTCGCGCTCTTGATGGAGACGAACAGGTTGACGGTCAGAAAGGCCAAAAGGATCCACAGGCCCCACATCAGGTACTTGCCCAGGGGAGCGAAGTTGACGTTTGAGTAGAGGCCGAGGGTCCCCGCGAAGAGGGTGATGAGGGCGGTCAACCAAGCGACCTTGAGGGCCAGGTTCTCATCGACGGAAATGAGAACCACCCCCAGGGTGATGCCGTCCGAGAGGGTGAAAAGCCCCATCCAGGCCATCTTGGCCGGGAACTCGGACCGGAAGGCCATCAGCCCAATGAAGCAGAGGATATTGACGATCATGGCGGGCCAAAAGACCCACATCAGGTGTTGGGAATCGACGACGAGGTCGTCCTGTCCCTGCTCGTTCTTGACGGCCGTCACGAACTTACGCTTGTTGCGGAAGGCGTAACGGTAATAGCTGACGACGGCCTGGGCGCCCAGGTAGCAAAGGGTCAGGGAGATCGAAAGGATCAGGAAAGTCTTCGACATCAAGCTGGGGAACATAGGGTCCTCCAGGGGCGGATTCGACTTTTCAGAAGTTTGGCCATTGACCCGGCGGGTTCAAGGACAATCATATATTGAAATCGTTTCGCGAAAAATGGCGGAGAGGGAGGGGATGGCCGATTCCCTCATGGAAATCAGCCGCATCAAGACGCTCGCCGGCTGGTGGCCGCCTCGCAGATGTCGAACCTGGGGTTCGAATCCGACTATATTCTCTATTTTCTATTCTCGATTGTTCTCGCCATATTTCACGGAGTGAAATATGGCGGAGAGGGAGGGATTCGAACCCCCGTTACGCTTGCGCGTAAAGCTGATTTCGAGTCAGCCGCATTCGACCACTCTGCCACCTCTCCGGGCCGAACTACTTATTCAATTGTCCAGACACAAACCAACGAATGAGGCGGATCGGTCGGAGATGGCCGATTTCATCTTGAAATCGGCGCAGTCCAGTCACGCGCCGGGGCTTGTGGCCCCTTTCGCGGACTGCGCGAACCCCCGTTACGCTTGCGCGTAAAGCTGATTTCGAGTCAGCCGCATTCGACCACTCTGCCACCTCTCCGGGCCGAACTACTTATTCAATTGTACCGACAAGCTAGCCTCGACATGAATTGAGAAAATGGCGGAGAGGGAGGGATTCGAACCCACGAGACCCTTTTGGGGCCTACCCGCTTTCCAGGCGAGCTCCTTAAGCCACTCGGACACCTCTCCGACAACCAACCGCAGCCACCCGGGGTGGAAAGACCCGGGGGAACGACGAGTCCAATGGCGGATCGGTCGGAGATGGCCGATTTCAACCTGAAATCGGCGCAGTCCAGGCCCGCTCCGGGGCTTGGGGCCCCTTTCGCGGACTGCGCGAACTCCCGTTACGCTTGCGCGTAAAGCCGACTTCGAGTCAGCCGCTATCAACCACACGGCCGTTTTCCGCCGCGCGGAAAAAGACACCGCCCTTTGAGACGCTTCGTGATCCTCAGGGCCTTCGGCAGAAACAAAGAAGCCCGCTTTTGGGCGGGCTTCGCGACCGGCCTATCCATCGTCAAAAACGCAGGGTAGAAGTTGGTGGAGATGAGCGGGATCGAACCGCTGACCTTCTCATTGCGAACGAGACGCTC
>CAYMOV010000011.1:0-50229 GCA_964392085.1 uncultured bacterium | reverse complement strand
AATTGTGGGATTTCCCCCCGGCCTACCTGGACTCGATGGCCAAGGTCAGCGCGGGTAAAAGCTAAGCGGGTTAGGCGTTGGGCTTCATATCCGCGGGGAGTTCCGAAGTGAAAACCACCGGTTCGCCGGTGACCGGGTGCTTGAAGGCCAGACGGGCGGCGTGCAGGAGCTGGCGCTCAGCCCCGAATTTCCTGGTCCAATCCGTCTCCCAACCCTCCTTGGCCCGCTTCACGAACTCCAGGAATTGGGAATCCGACATGCCGTAAAGTTTGTCCCCGACCACCGGGTATCCGGCCCCCTCCAAATGGACCCGGATCTGGTGGGTGCGGCCCGATTGGGGCAGGCACTTGACCAGGGTGCGGTCCTCCCGGCGTTCCTCCACCTCGAACAGAGTGCGGGCGGGTTTGGCCCCCTCGGTCCCCCCAGGCAAAACTTTCCGCCGGATTGAAATCTTGCTGGCCGGGTCCTTGCCGATGGGCAGTGAACTCTCGAACCGATCCTCGGCGACCACGCCTTTCACCCAGGCCAGGTATTCCTTGGCCACGGTGCCGTCCTCGAATTGGCGGGTGAGGTTCTTGTGGGCTTCCCGGGTTTTGGCCACCACCATGATCCCGCTGGTTTCCCGGTCCAGGCGATGGACCAAGCTCAAGAACCCGGTGTACCCCGCCGCTTTCTTCATCTCCTTCAGGATATAAATGAAGGTGTGGGTGATGTATTGGCCGTCGGCGTGGGAGGGGAGGTTGCCCGGTTTGAAGGCCACGAGGAACGAATCCTCCTCATGGAGGATCGTCAGGTTGCGGTCCACCAGGGGTTCCTCGCGCTGGGACGCGTAACTGACGACGTTTCCCTTGTGGAGGATCTGGTTCGCCCCGGGCTTCTGGCCGTTGACCCGCACCTTGTACTGGAAGATGAGCTTTTCCCACCCTTCCCGGGTGTGGTAGGGGAACCGGACACAAAGGTACTCGATCAGGGTCTTGCCGTGGAAGGCCGGGGTCACCTTCGATTCGAGGATCAGTTCGGGGGACATGGGTGCATTAGATCACAAAAACGGTAAATCCCTGTGACTCAGTATCACTGGGGTGAATGGGGTTTGTTCAGGCATAAAAAAAGCCCCGACCCTTCCGGGACGGGACTTTTGAGGAACGGCGCCTCAGATCTTGACGACGTTCTCGGCCTTCGGGCCCTTGTCGCCTTGAATGACCTCGAACTCCACGCGGTCACCCTCGGCCAGGGTCTTAAAACCGCTGGTCTGGATCGACGAGTAGTGGACGAACACGTCCTCCCCACCGTCTTGGGCGATGAATCCGAAACCCTTCTCGTTCTTGAACCACTTCACGGTACCTTGCGGCATTTTCTGAATCCTCGACATTTCTTCTGAAGTGACCTTCATCCCGCGGGACCCCGCGGAACGGCGATATCCTACCTGCCGTCCCTGAAAATTGCTGGCGGAAAACGTGGGAATAATGGGGGGATCTACCAGCCCCTTGGGGGGGCTTCCAAAGCCCACCCTATCCCTTGAGGAACTTCACCCAGACCTCGCGGTGCCGGGGGCCGTCGAACTCCATGAAGTACAGGCCCTGCCAGGTGCCGAGCAGGAGCCGTCCTTTCTCCACCAGGAAGGTCTGGGAGAGCCCCACCAGCGTGGCCTTGATGTGGGAATCGGCGTTATCCTCGCCGTGGCGGAATTCGGGGGAACGCGGCACCAGCTTGGACAGGTGGCCCAGCATGTCGCTCTTCACGTCGGGGTCGGCGTTCTCGTTGACTGAGAGTCCCGCGGTGGTGTGGGGACAATGGGCGACCGCGAGGCCGTCCTGGAATCCCAGTTGGGTGAGAAGGTCCTGGAGTTTGGAGGTGAGGTCCAGGACCTGGTTGCGTTGGGTTGTTTGGAGCTTGAGGATGTGCATGGGCCCATTTTGCCATGACCCACGGAAACGTCAAAGCTGATTGCAACCACAGATGCACACGGATTCACACAGATGAAACCAAATCATTAGATCACTGGGGCAATTAGGCACGACTTAAAGAAGCGGCACAACAACATAAGCAACGCAATCGTAGCCACCGATGAACATGGATTAACACGGATGAACCAACATCACTAGAACATTTGATTTAAGCGTTATTCCGATGTATCTGCGTTCATCGGTGTTCATCGGTGGCTAAAAAGTGCCGTGGTGTTTTTTCTCGCTGACTTTTGGTCGTGGGCCGGTTTATGCTGTCCGCCCATGGAAAAGACCCGCCTCAAGCCGCCGGCGTTCCTCGTGAACCCGCACCCCAAGCACCCCTTCCGGGACGCCATCGCGAAGCTGCCGATGGACGGCCTCACCACCATCTGCGAGGAAGCCAAGTGCCCCAACCGGGGCGAGTGCCTGCCCCAGCACGGAACCGTCTCCATCATGGTGATGGGGAGCGTCTGCACCCGCGCCTGCCCATTCTGCGCGGTCTCCCATGGCCGCCCCGCGCCGCTGGACCCCGACGAACCGCGCCAGGTGGTGGAACTGGCCCGCGCCCTCGGCGTGCGGTACCTCGTGATGACCTCGCCCAACCGGGACGAACTGCCGGACGGGGGAGCCTCCCAATTCGTCGCCATCGTGAAGGCGCTCCGGGCCGACCAGCCGGCCCTCAAAGTTGAGATCCTCGTGCCGGACTTCCTCGGCAAGGAAGCGGCCTATGCCAAGCTCCTGGACGCGCCGCCGGACGTTTTGGCCCATGACCTCCAGACCGTGCCGAGGCTCTATGGACCGATCCGCCCCGGGGCCAAATACGAACGATCGCTGGACCTGTTCCGCTGGTTCTCCAAGAACGCCGATCCCTCGAAAGTGACGCTCAAGGGCGGCCTGATGGTGGGGTTCGGCGAGACGCTAGAAGAAGTAAGCGGAGTGTTGAAGGACGCGGCGGAGGCGGGGGTGAGGTTCTTCACCATCGGCCAGTACCTAAAGCCCCCCGGCTCGGACCTGGAAGTCACGGAATACGTGCCGATGGAACGTTATGAGGCCTTCCGCCTGGCGGGAGAGAAGGTGGGGATCAAAGTCCAGGCCAGCCCGCTTACCCGGAGCAGTTACTTGGCGGATAGCTTGGCCAAATAGAAATCTGTTACTTAAAAATACACCACGGGCGATTTATGAAAAACGAACCGAGCGAAAAATTAAACGAAAACATTATTATTCATTATGTGATGGCGTACTTGAGGGGACGTGTTGGGAATGGAAATGGTTATTGAGCAAGGAGATTTGGACTGTTACGGTTGTTGGAATTGGATTTGCATTTGTTGCGTCAAAATTTATTGGTCCTTTCGCGATTTTCGTTCCTTTTGTAGTCATGGCGATTGTGGAGTTGATCTTATTGCGACAAATCAAAAGCGAGAAGGTGGAATTTAAACGTCGGAAGAATAAAAAAGGCCGCCGGGGATCCGGCGGCCTTTGAGTTGAAGGGGAAACGACTGGTCAGGGTTGGGGGACGACTTTCTTGAAGTCCTGGAAAATGGCCGGCTGGACCACGGGCACCGTATCGGTCATCCCGGCGGTCGGATTGGCTGGGTCAAAGGGCGCGAACCCCTCGACGTGGGGCACGTTCGCCAAGGGCGACGTGGTGTCCTCGGCTGGCGCCGCGAAAAGCGGGTAGTCAAAGTGGGTGACGATTGTATCGGCGGGTAGTGGTTTCATGGTGTCCCTATTTTAACCCTCCTTTCGGCTTCGGGAACCAAGAAATGTGGTGCCGGTCCAATCTTCCGACCCTAAGCGTCAATGGGCCCAGGATCGGGCCCCCGTGGGTCGTGGGGATGCCCACGAAGACCCCAGGGGGCAGGCGTTGTGCGGACTCCCGATACGCCGTCCTGGTAGGGGCTCTGCCCCTACCTACCCCGAGGCAACTATTCAAGCCGGTTTTACTCCAATCTGGGGAGGCGTTGTGCGGACCAAAGGTACGGACTCTCGATAACGGTTGGTAGGGAGCTTTTTGAATCTGGCCGTTGACAGCCCCTTCGGGCCTGTTAGGGGCTCAACAAAGGTAATCTTGCGTTCACCCATGCTTTCGTTGGGATTGAAATGAGTGGCTTTGCCCCTCATGAGTTGAGGGCATTTGGTCCTAACGAGCCTAGGTACCCCGAGGCGGTACCGGTTCGGGATGCGTCCACCTTGGGAAAACGATGGTACAGCCGTCCATTGGGCCCTGGGGCTACAATGGGTTCGTGGGCAGTTTCGAGTAGAGGGAAATCCAGTCTCGGAGGTGCGCCATGGCCGTGATCCCGGGCAAGCATATGAACGAGGGCCAAAAAGAGGCCCTGGAAGTCGCGGAATCCGCCCGCGAGACCGAATGGAAACTGCCGAGTTTCGTGGCGGGCCTCTTCATGGGGCGCTTCCGCGACCACCTGATCCTCCCCTATCCCGAGCAACCCGCCGACGACCGCAAGGCGGGGGACGAGTTCCTCCAGACGCTCGAGTCATTCCTCAAGGCCAACCTCGACCCCGATGAGGTGGACCGCGCCCGCGAGGTGCCCGCCAAGGTCCTCAAGGGCTTGGGGGACCTGGGCGCCTTCGCCATCAAGATCCCGAAGGAATACGGCGGCCTGGGCCTTTCGCAGGTGAACTACAACCGGGCCGTGGCCCTCGTGGCGTCCTATTGCGGGTCCACGGCGGTGTGGCTCTCGGCCCACCAATCCATCGGCGTGCCCCAACCCCTCAAGCTCTTCGGCACCCCCGAGCAGAAGAAGAAATATTTCCCGATGTTCGCCAAGGGCGCCATCTCGGCCTTCGCCCTGACCGAGCCGGGGGTCGGGTCCGACCCCGCCCAAATGACCACCACCGCGGAGCCGATTGACGGCGGCAAGACCTGGGTGATCAACGGCGAGAAGCTCTGGTGCACCAACGGCCTCGTGGCCGACGTCTTCGTGGTGATGGCCCGCACGCCCTCTAAGGTGGTGGACGGCAAGGAACGCAAGCAGATCACCGCCTTCATCGTGGAGAAGGGCACCCCCGGCATCTCGTATCCCTTCCGCTGCGACTTCATGGGCATCCGGGGCATCCAGAATGGGTTGATGCGGTTCAAGGATCTGAAGGTTCCCGCCGAGAACATCCTGTTGGGTGAGGGCCAGGGCCTCAAGCTGGCCCTGACCACCCTCAACACCGGGCGCCTCACCCTGCCCGCGGCGGGCGCGGGCATGGGCAAGCAGGCCGTCCACATCGCCAAGCTTTGGGGCAATGAGCGGGTGCAATGGGGCCAGGGCGTGGGCAAACACGAGGCGGGGGCCGTCAAGATCGCCCACATGGCCGCCACGACCTTCGCGATGGAATCCATGACCTACTACGCCTCACGCCTGGTGGACCAGGGCGGGGCCGACATCAGGCTCGAGGCCGCCATGGCCAAGTTGTTCGCCAGCGAGGAATCCTGGAAGATCGTGGACGACCTCATGCAGCTGCGGGGGGGGCGTGGCTACGAGACAGCGCCCTCGCTGAGGCAGAGGGGTGAAAAGGGATATTCGGTCGAGCGCATGATGCGCGACTGCCGCATCAACCGCATCATCGAGGGCACCACCGAGATCCAGCACCTGTTCATCGCCCGGGAGGCCCTGGACGGCCACATGCGCCTGGCCGGGCCCCTGCTCAATCCCAAGACGGGCCCCCGGGAGAAGGCTACGGCCTTCCTCAAGTGCGCGGCTTTTTACCCCTTTTGGTACCTGCGGCTCTGGCTTCCGACCGGTTGTTGGCCCCGCTGGTTCGGCGCCGGCAACCTGGGGAGCCACCTGCGTTTCATCGAGCGGACCAGCCGAAAGCTGGCCCGCACCCTCTTCCACCAGATGATTTGGTTCGGCCCCAAGCTTGAGCGGCGACAGATGATCCTGGCCCGCCTCGTGGACGTGGGCACGGACCTGTTCGCCATGGCCTCGGCCTGCTCCAAGGCCTTGAGCATGGAACGGGCGAACCTGGGGGCCCAGGAGCCCCGCGAACTGGCCGACCTCTTCTGCCGCCAGGCCCGGTTGAGGGTCAACGCGGCCTTCACGGCGGTCGGGTGGAACACCGACCTAGCCGATACCAAGGTCGCACGGAACGCCCTGGACGGCGGATACAAGTGGATTGAAAAGGACATCATCCTCGACGACGGCGCGGGGTTCATGGGGGCCAAGGCGGATTCCAAACCCGCCGGCAAGGAACGGCGCCGTTATCCCGTCTGAACCGATGGCCTTCCCGCCTTCCGGCTTCGGAATCCGACCCGCGGTCCCCAGCGACCAGTCGGCCTTCATCCGGCTTTACCTGGAATGCTGGCGCGAGACCTATGAGGGTTCGGCGCCCGAACCCTTCGCGAAGGGCCTGACGGAGGATTTTTGCTCCCGGGCCTTCACCGAAACCCTGTCCCATGGCGACCGGTTCCTGTTCCTGGCCGAGGATGGGGGCAAGACGGTCGGTTTCGTGGAAGGCGGGGCCGAACGAAGCCGCCTTCACCCGGACCTGGGCGAGATCTACTCCCTCTATCTCCTGAAGGATTACCAGGGCCGGGGCCTGGGGCGGGGTCTTTTCCAAGCCGCGGTCCGGGAACTGGAGCGGGGCGGAAAAAAGTCCCTCGCGGTTTGGGCCCTGGAGGGGCTGGCCGCCCAGGGGTTTTATGAGAAATTGGGCGGCCGCGTCTTCGCCCGGAACCACGCGATCCCGGTGGGCTCGGAGGTCCTGCGGGTGAGGTCGTATGTCTGGGACCCGATCCACAACCTTCCTTAACCGGCTCCACTTGAAAACCCGGACGAAAGGCCGCTAGAGTCCCTCCATCCCCAGGAGAGACCCATGCCCACAGGCGCCACGGCCGCTTACGCCGATCGTTTCCCAAACCTCAAATCCAACGGCTTTTACCGTTCTTTCAACGGTTTGACGGTCTCGACACTGGGACTCGGCACCTACCTGGGCAACGCCGATGAGGCGGATGACCTTCTGTATATAGAGGCGATTGGGAAGGCCCTGGTTTCCGGGATCAACCTGCTGGATTCCGCCATCAACTACCGCTGTATGCGGAGCGAGCGGAATATCGGGGCCGCCCTGGGGAAGCAGGTGGCTGAAGGGAAGCTCAAGCGGAATGAGGTGGTGGTCTGCACCAAGGGCGGGTTTCTTCCGTTCGACGGGGAACCGCCCCGGGACGGCGCCGCCTATTTCCACCGGGAATACGTGGCCCAGGGGATCTGTGGGGCTGAGGACCTGGTGGCCGGTTGCCACGTCATGACCCCGAAATACCTGAAGAACCAAGTGGGGCGGTCCCTCGCCAACTTGGGGCTGTCGTCCATCGACCTGTTTTACCTCCACAACCCCGAGATCCAGCTGGATGAGATGGATCCCCCGGAATTTTATAAGCGCTTGGCCGAGGCGTTTGGGGCGTTGGAAGAGCTCGTGAAGGAGGGGAGGATCGCTTCCCACGGCACCGCCACCTGGGACGGTTATCGGGCGCCTCCCAGCGATGCCGGGCACCTGTCCCTGGAGAAGGTCCTGAAGGCCGCCGAGAAGGCGGGAGGGTCGCGCCACCATTTCCGCGCGGTGCAACTGCCATATAACCTGGGGATGGCGGAGGCCTACGCGGCCCCGACCCAGACCCTCGGCTCCCAAAGTGTTTCACTCCTGGCGGCGGCGAAGGCGAACGGGGTGGCCGTCTTCACCAGCGCCTCGATCCTCCAATCACGCCTCACCCAGAACCTGCCGCCCGCGGTGATGGAAGCCTTCCCGGGGTTCGCGGCGGATTCCCAGCGGTCGATCCAATTCGCCCGGTCCACGCCGGGAGTGACGGCGGCCCTGGTGGGGATGAAACGCGTCGCGCACGTGGAGGAAAACCTCGGGGTGGCGGCCCACCCCCCGACAGGGACAGAGGTCATCGAGGGACTGTTTCGCTGATTCCTTATGGACGTGTCAAACCACGATGCCGTGGAAATGACCACTGACTGAAATAGGGCGACGATCACTTCGGTGTGGGTTACTGCCTCCCCTCCCCTGTGATATCCTCCAGGCGATCCCCGGGTTTGACGGGTATCCCAAGGTGCGTCCATGTCTTTCCGACGACATCCTCATCTGGCTTTGGGTTTGGCCCTTTGGGGCCTGGCCGTTTCGCCCGCTTCCCCGAAAACCCACGACGCGGCGCAAGAGTCCAAAGGCCCGTCCTGGCGGTTCGTGGGGAAACCCGGTTTCACGGAATGGTCCGCCTATTCCCCCTCGCTGTCTCTCGACAGGTCGGCTCCCGATTTGGCCTTCGTGGACGGATCAAACCGCAATCGGGTCACGATGAGGCGCTTCGACGGAAATACTTGGGTGACGGTGGGGGGCGCTTCCCTCTCCGATGGACCCGGCCAATGGGTCTCGCTGGCTCTCTCGGGCCTAACGCCCTATGTGGCCTATTTGGACGCCACCTATGGGAACCGACTCGCGGTGAAGAAGTTCAACGGGAAGGCTTGGGTTTCCGTGGGACGGCCCCTGGTCACCCGGTTGCCCGCCTCCTCTTCGTCCATGGCCCTTGAGGGTTCGACTCCCTATGTGGCCTATCGGGACAAGGACGGTGGGAAAAAGGCGGTGGTGATCCGCTACATGGGGGGGCAGTGGATCAGCGTGGGGAAGGGCGAAATCTCCGAGGGCGCGGTCAACGACTTGTCCCTGGCCCTTCAAGGAAACATTCCCGTCGTGGCCTACGTGGACGCGACCCGTGGAAACCGGGTCACGGTCAAGCGGTTCAACGGTATTTCATGGGAGACCGTGGGGAAGGCGGGTTTCTCCGCGGGGGTGGCGGGTTATACGGCCTTGGCTTTCCAAGGGGAAGTCCCCTACGTGGCCTACTTCGATGGGACTCGGGGGGGCCGCGTGACGGTGAGCCGGTGGAACGGACGCGCCTGGGTCCCCGTGGGGAAGCCCGGTTTTTCCGCAGGGGAGATCCGCTGTGTCTCGCTGGCCTTTAACGGCGAAACGCCCTATGTGGCCTTCTCCGACGAGGCACAGGGGGACCGGGGCACGGTGATGCGGTTCAACGGCCGGGCATGGGTGACGGTGGGGAAGGCGGGGTTCACCGAAGGGGAAGCCCGGGGCATCACCCTGGCCTTCGATGGGTCGGTGCCCCTGGTCGCCTTCGCGGACGGCGCCCACGAGGACAAGGCGACGGTGATGAGGTTCGAATAGCCGGAGCCGAGTGGTCGAATGGGGCCCCATCCCAGCGGCTTAAAGCAAAATTAAACTTGGAATAAAAACACCTCGTATCGCTCTAGAGGTTGAGGGTGGAAAGGGCGTATCCAGATGGCCACCCCATCCGACATGACCAGGTAACGAGGCGACACCCATGAACTTCCGACCCGGACTGGCCTTTTGGGGCTTGGTGGCCCTGCTGGCGGCGATTCAACACTTCTAACGCGGAATCCGTGAAATTCATGTAACCCAATGGATTCAGGGTCCGCAAGCCGCATGAAATCCAGGCCGCCTAACCCGGGCATCCGCCCGGGCGGCGGCTCCCACCTCGAACGCGAATTGGACTAGAACTGGATTGAATAGTTGATTCGGGGTATATAGGGGCAGAGCCCCTATAAGGACGGCGTATCGGAGGTCCGCAAAACGGCCTCCCGCGTTTTTTATACGGGGGTTTTGGGCACCAAAGTCCGTCTTGACGGTCCAACGGGATACGACGACAATGCCGGTCCCATCTCGTTGGAGGGAAGCATGAAAAGCCGCGCCATCCTAGGTTCCTTGACCCTCGCCGCCGCCTTCAGCCTGGTCTTGACCGGCTGCCCCCGCAAGCACATCACCGCCCCCGAGCCTCCCCCAACCCAGACCCCAAACGCGACCCAAACGGTTTTAGCCCAATCCTTCACGCCCACCCCAACCATCACGAATTCGCCCACGGTCACCGCGACCTGGACTGGGACGGTCCTGAACGCCCTTTCTTTTACCCCGACTCCGACATGGACCGGAACGGTCTTGAACGCCCAATCCTTCACGCCGACCCCGACAGATACGTTTACGGAAACCTTTACGTCCACGGCCACCTGGACCGGTACCGTTTTGAACGCACAGTCCTTCACCCCGACCTATACGGCGACGGTGACCGCGACCCCCACCGCGACCGCCTCAAACACCCCGACCGGTTCCGCGACGCCGACCCCGACTTTCACCGACACGGACTCCGACACCCCGACCGCGACTTTCACGGATACGGATTCGTTGACGCCTACCCCCATGGATACCGATACGTCGACCTTCACCCCAACGCCGACCCCGACGGACACGGTTACCGACACCCCCACAGCGACCGGCACTCCTTAATCCCCGCGACAAAAAGAAAAGGCGCTCCCGCTCGGGGGCGCCTTTTTTGTTTTAGAGGAGGGTTTGGACCTAGCGCAGGTTTTGGAGTTGCCAGCTGGTGTTTTGCGCCCCCAGGCAGTCCCCGGCCTTCAGGTCTTCCACCCATTGGCGTTTCAGCGCGAGCCATTGTTCCTCGTGGTTGCGCCTGGCTTCCTGGTCTTGGATGGCCCCATCCGCCTTGGCGATTCCGGCCGGGTCGTTTTTTTGGTGCGCCTTCATCGACCGGTCCTGCAGGTCGCGCTCCCGGTATTGGATCCTCAAGATTTCCAAATCGTGTTGGGCTTGGGCCAGGCCGTCCTCCAACCCTAAGACGTCCATTTGGTCCCGTTGGATCACCGGATCCTGGGAGGGCGGGCACAGGTCGCCGTAGGTGGGGGGCCGGTTGGCGGTGGGTTTCGAGCGGGTGGTCTCGCATCCCCAAGGCAGGGCGAGAAGGGCCAGGGCGAGAAAGAACGCGAAGTTCCTCATCGGAGGCCCTTGAGCTGGGCCTTCAACTGTTCCTGTTGGCCCTTATCGCCCGCCTGCTGGGCCTGGAGCAGTTGGTGGTTCAACTGGAGCCGTTGGTTCTCGAGTTCCCGCCGGTGGTCCAATTTGGCGATCTTGGATTGGCAGTCCCCGGCACGTTTAAAATCCTTGGCTTGGGTAGCCCGGTTCATCTCCGAGATTTCATGGCCCTTGTCCGAGTCGATGCGAGCGATGGCGAGGCGGTACTTCGCGTCGTAGAGCTGGGATTGGAGGTCCCAGACCTTGGCCTGGGCCTGTTGGATGTCAGGGGGCGGGGCATTATCCGCGCGCGAAACGGGCGGTAAGGCGAGGGCGAGCAGGAGAAAGGGGATGAAACGAGGCCAACGCATGGAAACCTCCGGGGGTTTGGTACCCTTTCACCCCAGCCACCCCAGGACCGGGTAGTCCTAGGCTTAATGGCGAAAGGGGGTCCTCCTATCCGGCCGCGTGCATTGGCCGTGGAGCCGGTTTCGGGGGATGAGGGTGTTGATTGGACGAACGGTAGGGCCTGAAAGTTCGACGGGGCCCGCGCTGTTTATTGGGGGGGGCCGGGGCGATTGGGCGGGTTTGCCGCAACCGCGCGAAAATTCCAGGTCGGCCCCAGCGGATGGGGGTTAAGCCGAACATCACCGGGCGTTGACCGGAATAAAAAAAGCCAGGCTCCTGGGGAGCCTGGCTTCGGTTCGACCCTAGGCCGGTTTTATTGGTAATACATGACGGTGGCGTAGTTCCCCGTGTTGCCGTCCGCGAAGGCCACGTAGGGAGTGCTCCCATAGAAGGCCAAGGAGGTCGAAGTGGCGAAACCCGGCGAGAAACCCACGGGGCCCACGTTCGCCCAGGAGCTTCCGTTGTAGGCCATCACGCTGAGCTTGCCGCTGTTGCCGAGATCCTCGTAGGAAACGTAGGGTTGGCCGCCATAGACAGCCAGCGAAACGAAGTCGGCCGTGCCGGGGGAGAATCCGGCGGAACCCACGTTCACCCAGGTGCTACCGTTATACGTCATGACCGTCGCCTTATTGGAGTTGGCCGCGTCCGAGTAGGCCACGAAAGGCGTGCCACTGCTGACGTCCAGGGCGATGTAGTTGACGGCCCCGGCGGAGAAGGCGCCGGAACCCACGGCCAGCCACCCGAAACCGTTGTACATCATGACCGTGGCGTAACCGGAGTTTCCGAGGTCCGTGTAGGCCACGTAGGGCGTGCCGTTGTACATGGCCAGTGAGAGGTTCTGGACGGAGCCGGCCGAGAACCCGGCGGTGCCCACGGTTGACCAGATGGATCCGTTGTACTTCATGACCGTGACCTTGTTGGAGTTGCCCCCGTCACTGAAGGCCATGTAGGGGTAGCCGCTGACGGAATCATAGGCGATCGAAGTCTCGGGATCGGCGACGCTTGGGGTCCCCGTCACGGTGGTCCAACTGCTGGTGAAGAACTTCACCGCGGGAAAGCCCGTGCTCCCGTCCTGGTAGGCCGAGTACAGCCCGGAGGGGGTGTAGCAGAAGGACATGTAGCCGGCCGTGCCGGTGGAGAAGCCCGCGGCCCCCACGTCGGCCCAGGCGGACCCGGAGTACTGCATCACGGTCGCCTTGCCGCCGTTACCGGCGTCCTGGTAGGCCACGTAGGGCGAGCTACCCGAGTAATCCAGTTTGATGTAGCTGGCGGCGCCTCCGGAGAAACCCTCGATCCCCAGTTGCCTCCAATAGGGCGTGGGGGTCGGCGACAAAGTGATGGTGAAGGTGGAGGTGGGGCTATTGGTGGCGATCGGCGTTGAAGTTGGGTCGGGCGTGAAGGTCGGCGCCCCGCAGGAGGCGGCATTGTACTCGCATCCATTGCCGGCGACACCGTCGCAATTCAGCCATCCAGCGTCGCATGAGACAATATTGCCTGATCCATCGTAAGTGGCGTTGTTGGCGTGGTAATAGGTGGCGGTAGGGGTTTGGGTCGGCGTTGAGCTCGCCGTACTCGTCGGGGTGTTCGTGGAGCTGTTGGTGGAAGTGTGCGTGGGGGTGGGCGTGTTGGAGAAAGTCGACGTCGCGACGGGCGTGTCGGTGAGGGTGAAGGTCGCGGTGGGGCTGGATGTCGCCGTGTCCGTCACCGTCAGGGTGAAGGTCCGGGTGGAGGTGGGGGTGTAGGAAAGGGTGTTGGCCGCCGTGGACGTGGGCGTGAAGGTGTTGGTCGAAGCGGGGGGATTGGAAGGGGCGGCCGGGGCGGGACTGCTGCTTTTACTGCAACCCACCGGAACCAATCCGACCACCGTGACGAATAGGACGAAGGCCAAGCCTCCAACGGTCAATGTTTTCATCTTAAGATCCCCCTAGAATGTTTCGTGGGAACCGTCAAAGCCCCACGGACGGGCCTTTCCGGAACCGAAGCCCCACCACTGACCCGTCGGGCTACGGCACGGTGGTGAACCGTTGGGGCGCCCATGACGCCCCAAAGCCCAAAGGGGACCTAACGTCGTAACGGAATGAAGCCGGAAAGGCGACCTTATCGCATAACCTGTCGGGGGAAAGCAAGAGACTACGGGACAAAATTGGGCCGTTGTTCCTGTTTGCCGGACGTTTACAACAGCTTAAAAACGATCAAAAGTCCCTTGTTGTGACGGCGGGGTTAAATTCCACGGGCTTCAGTGAATACACTCCGAAAAAAATCAAGTTTGCCGGAGGGTTTCGGCTTATTGGAGGGTTTTCTGGAGAAGCTCGGCTAATTTGTTGCAACAGCACTCAAACTCGAGGTCGGCCTCGGTGCCTGTGGTGTGGACCGACTTCCAACGGGGCTTTTCCCCATGGTCGGGGCAGGTGAGGCCCATGACGCGCTTCTCGATCTGGGCGCGGGTGGCGGCCAAGACCTGCTTGGCCAGGTCGTCCTGGAAGCTCCCGCCCTTCGGTTCGATGGAATCCATGCCGCCTCCGTTTCGATTCAAGAACCCTTGCGTTTCACGCCTTTGCGCTTGGGCATGAGGAAAAACAACAGGGCGCCCATGGCTGCGGCGCCGGCGTGGGCCCACCAGGCGATGCCGGCCGACCCGCTGGTGGCCAAAAGGGGAACGTTGAGCCAGGTGGCGGCGGTCTTCACCTGCGCCATGGGGATGCAGGCCAGGGCCACCAACAGCCCCGCCCAAAGGGCGAAGACGAACAGGGTGCGCGAGGGGAACTCCGCGATGGGGGCCCCGAAGAACGAGATGAACCACTTCATTTTGCCCCAAGGGTTCGACAGCAAAAAGATGATTCCCAGGCCGGTCACCACCCGGGAAGCCCCGACCAGCGGGATCGTGGAGGTCGGGTTGAAGTGCCAATGGACGGCCTCCGAGGCGAGGCCGCAAAAGAGGTAAGCCAACAGGTAGTTCTTGGCCCCCAACCGGTGTTCCACCGCCCGGCCGAAGGCGAAAAGGAAGGCCATGTTGGCCACCAATTGCGTCCAGCTCAGGTGGAGGAAGGGGCCGGTCAGGGCCCCGAGGGAAAGGGGCCGCACCGACAGGAAGCCGTAGTCCCGGAGGATCAGGTTGAAGTCCGGTCGGGTGGCCGTCTTGAGGAAGACCCAGATGTTGACCACCAACAGGGCCGTGTTGACCCAGGGGAACCGTTGGGAATCGGAATCGTCGTCGTAAAAGGTGACGAACATCGGGCGCCTCGGATGGTGGGTGCGGGTATTGTACAGGAGCGGCGGTTTTTCGGCCCGGCCTTCAAATGGGATTAGCCGAGGAAATAATAGCGGCAGTCCCGGACGAACCGGGACCCCAACCACCGGAAAACTTCCATCACCCGGGGAGGCGCCTTACCCGATGAGCCGGGGACCAAGCCGTGGGGAAGGGCCGCGTCATGGATCAAAACCACCCTTCGGCCCTTCGGGCCGAAATCCAAGGCCCCGATCCAGGTTCCCTTCAGGGCCATGGTGATCCCGCCCCGGGGTCCGACGACGTAAAGCCGGTCGCCTTCCCCGAGAAGCGACAGCCGAAGGCAAGGGGGCGCCGAGGGTTCGGCGAGAAGGAGGGCGAGTTGAAGTCCATGGGATTTGAGGTGAAGCGCCCGTACGGCGCCGGAGGGCCCGTCCCGGTATAAGTCCAGGATGTCGTAAAGGACCGAACCTGGCGGCCCATCCAGGGGTTGGGAGCTGTAGGCCGCCGCGAAGAGCTCGCTTTTTTCAAGCGGAAGCCTCCGGATCGACGCGAGGCCCTCGACGGGGGCCCCCTCCGCTTCGGATTGGAGGGATGTTGGGATCGATAGGGATTCGGCCTTCGAAAGGTCCAAATCCGTGAATTCGACCATACGGGAGCTGTCCCATTGGCGGGTCGGGGCCGGCTTGGTGATGGGCAGGCCGTTGACGAAGGTCCCGACCAGGGCCTTGCAAATGGGTTTCCAATCGGACGCGGTCAACCGGTTTTGGCTTTCGATCCAGGCCTGGATCTTCGCGCGGGTGAGGGTCGTGTCGGGGGTCGGGGTGGCGTCAGCCCCAAAACAAAAAGCGTGGGTGCCCGCAAGGAATACGACGAGAAGAATCCATGTCCTCATTTTGCGCCCCATTGATCTTTGGGTATTTTAATCGAATCGGATGTTGGAATGCATGCGAATGGGATCCGAACCGCGGAGGCGTTCCTTCCCGATCGGATCAGCCGGGGAGCTTTGGGAGAAGGAATGGGACCCGTTTTCGGTATGCCCGGTAGGAATCCCCGAACCTTTTTTCCAGTTCCTTTTCCTCGACGAAACGGTGGTAAAGGGTTCCAAGAAGCCCGCCGGCTAAAAGCGCGAAAAGACCCGCCCCCGCGGACCTGAGAAAGGTTCCGAGACCCAGGTAATACAGCATGGCTCCAAGCTGAATGGGATTTCGACAATACCGGTACGGCCCTTCGACCACCAATTTCCGGGTCGGGGCGTTGGGCACCGGGGTGCCTTGGCCGATCCGCCATTGGGTCAGGACCGCCCAAGCGAGGGCGGCGAGGCCGGTGGCAAGGAACGTTAAGGCGAGGCCCTGTTCCGCCGGCCGGGGGATGGAGAGGCCGCGGATTGGGTTCACCCGGTCTGCGATCAAGAGGAACAGGGCTGGTAGTAAGGCGAGGAAAAACACCGTGCCCGCGGCCAAGGAGGCGAGGCGGAACCCGACGGACCTTCTCGAGGCTGAAAGGCCCTTCAACACTAGGACGTAGTTGATTAGGAATGTTTTGTTGGTCCCCGGTTTCCCCTTCATGGCGTTGACCACCAGATCCCCGGGACCCTGGCCCCACAGGCCGGGCAAAGCCCGTCGGCGCCCAGGCGGTTCTTGAGGACGCGGTACCCGTTCCGCTCCACCAACAAGGCGTCGCAGGAGGGGCAGTCGGTGTTCTCGGTGGCCCCCACTTCCCCCGGCCGGTTGCCCGTATAGACGAAATTCAACCCCGCCTCCTTGCCGATATCCCAGGCGCGCCGAAGGCCCTCCGGCTCGGTCCAGGGCTTGTCCTCCATCTTGTAGTCGGGATGGAAGCCCGTCACGTGCCAGGGGATGTCCCTCGACACGGAGGCGAGGAACAGGGCGATGCCCTTGAGTTCCTCCTCGCTGTCGTTCAGGCCCGGCACCACCAGGGTCACCACTTCCACCCAAACGCCGCGCGACTTGAGCCCCTCGATGGTCTCCAGGATGGGCTTTAGGGGCCCGCCGAGGGTCTTGCGGTAGGTTTCATCCCTAAAAGCCTTCAGGTCCACCTTGTAGAGGTCCAACCTCGGCTTGAGGAAGTCCAACACCTCGGGGGTGGCGTTGCCGTTCGAAACGAAGGACGTCAACAGGCCCTTCTCCCGGGCCAAGTCGAAGATCTCGGCGGACCATTCGCTGGTGATGAGCGGCTCGTTGTAGGTCGAGGTGACCACCCGACAGCCTTGCCCCAGGGCCAGGTCCACGATCTCGGCGGCCTTCATGTCGCGGGGCGCCGCGCCATTATCCTCCGAGGCCGGGTCCCTCAGGGCCTGGCTGGTGATCCAGTTCTGGCAGTAATCGCAGTGGTAGTCGCAGCCCAGCATGCCGAAGGAAAGGGCCTTCGCGCCGGGCAGGGCGTGGAAGAACGGCTTCTTCTCGATGGGATCGACCTGGAGCGCGCCGACGTAACCGTGGGGCACATGGAGGACGCCGCCATCGGCCCACCGCACCTTGCAGATGCCCTTTTGTCCGTCCTTCAGGGCGCAGCGGTGTCCGCAGGCGAAACACCGCAGGCGTCCGTCGGGGAGGCGCTCAACGAGGGAGCCTTCCACCGTGCGTTTCGCGAGGGCTTGTTCCAGGGACGGCTTTTTCACCGAACCAGCATACAACCTAGTGGGGATTGGTCGGGAGGGATCGGATGCCCTCCCCCGTCTTCCGGTCCGGAGCCTGTTACAATATTGGCCATTCCTCCGGGGGTGTCCATGCCGAAGCCCAACAAACCGAAAACCACCCATCGCGCCCCGGACCTCTCGGGCTTCGTCCTGCTCGACCGGCTTTTCGAGGGTTCCGAGCCGGTCTTCGCCTTCCCGCTTTTCCTTCAGGCGCTCCAGATGAAGTCCCCGGCCACGGCGGTCCTTCACCAACGCCTTTGGCGCCATGTGGCGGAAACCGAGGAATTCATCCGGCACCCGAGGGTGGGCAACGCCCTGCAGGATTTCCTTTTGGAGCGGTTCCTCGACGATCCGAACCCGGTCCACCGGAAGGCCGAGACCCAGCCGATCGGCCAAATGGGCCCCGACCTGATCCTCCAATACGGGAAGGACCTTGAGCGGTTCCAAGCGATCCTTCGGGAGGACTGGACGGTCCGATCCCGGGGCTTGGACCCCCATGCCGACCTGGCGTCCTTCGAGGGCCTCCAGGGATTGCCGGTTCCCCGACCGCTTCCGGATTGGGAAGAGGCTAGGCGGCAGGTGAAGGAGAAGATCCTCCAGGCCACCCTCACGACCCCCCACCTTGTTCGGGACGTTTGCGCTTACTTCCTCCAATACGGCCAGGGCATCTTCGCGCGCTACCGGGCTTTCCGTTGGGCCCCGCCATCGGGCCAAGATAAAGGGCGCCTGGAGCCTGTGGCCTTCCCCGATCCGATCCGGTTGGCCGACCTCAAGGGCTACGACGGGGCCCGGCGGGACTTCCTCCAAAACCTCGAGGGTTTCTCCGCGGGAAAGCCCGGCAACCACACCCTGATCTACGGCGAGCGGGGAACGGGCAAGTCCTCCACGGTGAAGGCGGGATTGAACGAGTACCAGGACCGGGGCCTGCGGTTGGTGGAAGTGAGCCCATTGGACGCCCTGGAGGTCCCCTCGGTCCTGCGGATCCTGCGGGGACGCCGCGAGCGGTTCATGCTCTTCCTCGACGACCTGTCCTTCGACGCGGACGACGAGCGCTACCGGGGCCTGAAGGGGCTCTTGGAGGGGACCGTCGAGGCGGTGCCCGAAAACGTGATCTTGGTGGCCACCTCGAACCGGCGGCACCTCATGCCCGAGACGTTCTCCGACCGCGCGGACCACGGGGGCCAGGACGAGGTGCACCCCCTCGACGCGGTGGAGGAAAAGCTTTCCCTCTCGGACCGATTCGGGCTGGTCGTGAGCTTTTACGCGCCCGACCAGGAGACTTACCTGGCCATCGTGAGGCACCTGGCGGAAAAGGCGGGACTCACGGTCCCCCGGGTCGAGCTGGAACGGGGGGCCTTGCGCTGGTGCCTGCAAAACAACGGGCGGTCGGGTCGAAGCGCGAGCCAGTACATCAAGCACTTAAACCAGAAATGATGAATGCTGAATGCGGGATTAGGAATGCCGGCTTTGATCCCTCATTCCGGATTTCGAATTCCTAATTCGTGGATCGGAGCGAGCCATGTCCGTGGACCTGTCGGTTTTCCGGGACGCCTTGCCCTACCGGGGCCTCAAGATGGAGGACTGGATGGTGTTGTCCGAGGCCCTGACCGAGGTGAAGCTCCCGCCGGGGGGCGTCCTGTTCCGTGAGGGCGACCCGGGGGACGGTTTCTACTTCATCCGGGCCGGCCATATCCGCATCCGCCGGATGGTGGTACCCGAGGGCCGCAAGGAACCCCAGGAACAGCTGTTGACCGTGCTGGACGCCGGGTCCATCTTCGGGGAGATGGCCCTGATCGAGGGGGACACGAGGTCCGCCGACGCGGTTTCCGAGGAGGCCTCGACGGTCTTCCGCCTCTCGGGGGCGAGCTACGAGCTGCTTAAACAGAAGGGGCCGGCGACTGCCCTGAACCTCCAAGACCTTGTGGTGGTCACGCTCTGCTCGCGCCTCCGGACCGCCAATAAGAACTTCGAGATCATCAAGTTCTGGCTGACCTAAAACCCAAATCCACCACAGGGACACGGAGTCACAGGACGGCTCATGTCCCTTTGAACAACACCCTCGGAACCCCATGAAACTCACCACGCTCCAACGCCTCCTTTTCTTTTTTGCGGTTATCTCCCTCCTTTCAACCGCCACCCTCCGGGCGGGGGAGTCGTTTCCGGCGGTTTACGCCTCGCTGGAGGATTCGGTGGTCCGGGTGGGCGCCGACGGTTCGTTGGATTGGTCCTATCCGCTCCGGGACCAGGTGAGCCTCGAACTCCAACCGTCCGGCAACCTCCTCGTCGCCGGCTGGTCCGGAAACGTTTTCCTCCTTTCCCGGGTGGGCCGAAACTTCAAGGTTGTTTGGGACTGGTCCCAAATGGGCTTGAAGGGCGGCGTCTACAGCGCCGTGGCGGCCGAACGGGACCTTAACGGAAATCCCACGCTCATCCTGGCGGCGATCGGGGACGGTAACCGCATCATCCTGGCGGACGCGCGCCGCACCCGCCCCAAGATCCGTTGGGAGCGAAAGATCGACCTCCCCATCCGCCAAGCGGTCCGCTGTCCCGACACCGGCAATTTCCTGGTGCTGTCCTGGTCCGACTCCGTGAATTGGGCGATTGAGGAAATCGACTTCAGGACTGAGAAGGTGGTCTGGTCCCTGAAGCCGGGGGATGGGCCGGGTTTTCCCGTGGGGATCGCCCGGGACAAGCAGGGCAGGACTTTCGTGGCGGACCTGGAGAATGACTGTCGCGCGTATGACGGCAACAAACGGTTGCTTTGGAAAACATCTAAAGGATGCCAACACACCCTGAAACACATGACCGCCTTGGTCAAGTCGTTCGGGGATCGGGTCCTCTACCTGACCAACAATTCGGAACCGGAGATCCTGGACGCTGCCACGGGGGAAACGCTCGGGTGCCGTTCGGACCTCTACCCAGCCGGGGCGAGCCTGTTTGAACCCAAGACAAGCGTTTGGTGGGATGTGGAACCCGAAAGCGGGTTGATGAGAAGGCCGCTGGAGCGGTAAAGCCGGGGGACAGATAAATCTTACCCCGCCTTGACGGTTGGGGAGGGTTTGGTAAGGTGTTGCATCCGGTGAATGGAGGGCGTGATGGACCAGCTTTTCGGCCATGAAATGACACAGGTCGAGCATTGGCTGATGGCGGGCGGGATCTTTGTCGCCTGGTCCCTCGTCTGGTGGATGGTCGAAAAGATCATCCTGGGCCGCATGAAGTCCCTCGCCTCCAAGACAAGCTGGCAGTTCGACGACCTGGTGGTGAAGGCCCTGCCGGCCCCCTTGAACGCCCTGATCCTGGTGACCGGCCTCATGGTGGCTGTCGAGTTCACGCCCATCACCGAGGGCCAGGTGGCGGTGGTCCACAAAGTGTTGATGGTGGGGTTGTTGGTGGCGGGGGTCTATTTCGTGGATCAACTGCTCCAAGGCTTCCTCGCCGACCTCGAGACCCGCCGCGAGACCGTCAAACACGCCCACGTCTTCTTGTCCGCGATCCTCCATATCGTCATTTGGTCCCTCGGCTTCCTGATGGTGCTGTCCAGCATGGGCATCTCCATCACCCCGATCCTGGCGTCCCTCGGCGTCGGTTCCCTGGCCGTGGCCCTGGCCCTCCAAAGCACGCTCAGCAACTTGTTCTCCGGTTTTTACCTGCTGCTCGACAAGCCGGTCAAGGTGGGGGACTTCATCCGGCTCGATTCCGGCGAGGAGGGATACGTCGAGGCCATCGGGTGGCGCTCCACCCGCATCCGCCTCCTGCCGAACCAGATCCTCGTCATCCCCAATTCGAAATTGGCGGAGGAAAAGATCGTCAATTACGACGCCCCCGACCCGGAGGTGGCCGTGACGGTGCAGGTGGGCGTCCATTACGACAGCGACCTGGACCGGGTGGAGAGGGTTACGGTGGAGACCGCCCGGGATATCCAGCGAACCGTCCCGGGGGCGGTGGAAAACCACGAGCCGAACATCCGGTTCCACACATTCGACGCCAGTTCGATCAACTTCGCGGTGAACCTGAGGGCCAGGCGGTTCACCGACGGTTTCCTGATCAAGCACGAGTTCATCAAGGCGCTCCGTAAACGCTACCAAGTCGAAAACATCACCATTCCGTACCCCACGCGGACCGTCGAGATGGCGCCACCCCCGAAGGCCGCGAAACGGAAGGCGGTAAAACACAAATGAGGCTTTCGCGCGCCCTGTCGTTGGCGGTCCCCGCTTTCCTGGCGGCTATGGCTGGGCCGGCCCATGCCGAATGGTACGGAAACCTGACAGACCTGTCGGGGGTGGTGGACACCGACCAGGCCCCTGCCGCGGAGATCGTGAGGACGCGCTTGACCGGGGGGTGGAACCATGACTTCTCGGCGCAATGGCGCCTGGAGGCGGGCGGCCAGGGTGATTGGACCAAGTTGGGGCCCCCCAGGGTCGCCGCTTCCACGCTTGACGGGGAAGCCGGACGGCTTTGGGCCGAAGGCCAACGGTCCTCCGCGGACGGCAGCTCACTCTACTCGGCGAGGCTGGAACGACTTTTCCTGAAATTCACCGAGGCCCGATGGGAAGTTTCGGCTGGGCGGGTGCCGGTGGGTTGGGGCGACTCGAAGGTTTACCAGCCCACGCGGATTTTTCACGCGCCCAGCCCCCTGGAGGCGTTTCGGGATCCCCAGCCCGGCAATGACGGTTGGGACGCGGTTTACACCCTTTGGCCGAACACCAAGCTGGAGGCCGCCCAGCGGTGGCTCCGGGACGGGCATTCCGAGTGGGTGGTGCGGATGGAGAACCAGGGGATCGGCTTCTCCGGGACCCCGCTTTACGCCCGGAGGGAAGGCGAGGACGGCATCGGGGCGGAATTGTCCGCCACCTTCCGCCGATTCCAGTGCAGGCTCGAGGGCGTAGGGTGGCATCCCTTGGGCGGTTCGGGCCGCCCCTTGGAGTGGGTGGCGGGTTTCTCCACGGCCTACCACGAGTTTCCCATCCACATCGAATACCTCTGGGATGGCACGGGGCGCGTTTTCGGCCCGGCCGCGACGGATCCGGGCGCGCGGGCGGGTTACCTTTCCGTGGGGATCGAGACGCCCAATTACTACCGGCTTCGTTGGAACCCGAAACTCGTGCGGTCGCCGGGAAATGGGCGTCTCCTGGCGGAGCCGGGACTGCTCTATGAGTTCTCGAAACACCTGGAATTGGGTTTGGGGGGACAATGGACGGTGGGGAGGGCGGCGGGGCCCCTGGGAAACCTTCCCCGCAAGCTGTGGGTCTACGCGGACATGAAACTTTGATAATTATCCGGATCAATTCGATGGTTTTTTGAGGCGATCCTCGATGGATACCGGCTTGATTTTTTAAGTCTTTAACGGGGACCGGGAACCGACCCCCTCCCAACCGTGTCCAACCCCCAACGAGATCGAAACCCTTGGGAGGCCCGGATGAATCCCTGGAGACGGCGATTGGAAGCCGCGGTTCCCTTCCTGACGGTTTGGATTTTGATGTTTGTCTTGATGGCGCTCGGGACGGCCGTGGAAGGCCGGCACCAGATTCCCTGCCTCACCCACCCGATCAGCCATATTGCCCACCCGGTAACGCAAGACCCCGTGGGATCGACCCGGATTTCCATACCTGATTGACGCCCGCCGGGCGGCGGATTCCTCCCCGCCGTCCCAGGCCGAGATCAGTTTCACCCCAACGGATTCAGGGCCCGTTGGGGTTTTTTATTTTTGGGGCGCTTCGTGATTGCGGTGGGTGTTGGAGAAAATGGGTTTATATGGCATTGAACGGTGATTCAACCCCGCAGTTCCGCTTCCAGGGACTGTTCCTCCAGGGTGGACGCCTCGGGCGAGGGGCCGCCGGACTGGATCAGCTTGTCCGCCTTCTTCAGGGCCTCCGGGCTCCCCAACACCAACAGGATATCCCCGCTTGCCAAGGGGGTGTCGGCGGCGGGCGAGGTGGTAAGCGATCCACCGCGGTCCAGGCCCACGACGGTGGCGGCGGTCAAACTTCGGAGTGACAGGTCCCTCAAGGTCTTTCCGGCCAAGGGCGACCCCGGCGGGACCTGGAGGGTCTCCAATTGGGGGGCGGAATCGGGGGAGTCGGCCTCCGGCGGCTTGCGGCAAAGCTCGTTCAAATAGGCGAAGGCCGCCTGCACGTGTTCCTTCTCGCCCAAGAGGCATAAGACGTCGCCCGGCAGGATCTGGAAGTCCGGTGAGGGGTTCGTGAGGTTGGTCTCCCCCCGGTACACCGACAGGATCGTGGCGCCGGTGGCCTTCCGCAACCGAAGCTCGGCCAGGGTGCGGTTGGCCGCCGTGGGGGTCGGGGGCATCATGAAGTCCATCACCACCGCCGAGAGGGGATAGCGGTCGGTCAAAAGGGTCTGGAGGCTCGCCCGGTCCGAGGGGACCGCCCCCTCGGCGGTCTTGATCAGTTGGTCCACGAAATGGTCGAGGCGGTCATCCATGAGGGCCATGGCCCGGGTCAGGCCGCCGAAGAGGTAGAGGGCCACCCCGGCCAGAACCGCCAAAAGGGTCCAAGGTGAGACGAAGGGTGAGGCTTCCGCGAGGAAGAGGGCCGCCGTGACGGCCGCGGACACGAACATCCAGAGCGCCAGGAGGGTTTGGCCCTTCCGGTCCATGGACTCGCCCCGGTTCATCAGCAGGTGACGGAAGAGGCGCTTGAGGGTATTGAGGAACAACAGGAAGAGGACCAGGAAGGCCAGGAAGAAACCGATCTCCACGGCGAGCTTAGGTCCCAGGGCTTCATCCGGGGCGTGATGGACCCCCAGGGTGGTCAGGAGCGATTCGGCCCCGTTCTCAGGGTAAAAATGATCGCGGAGGGTGCGCCGAACCCACGGCAGGGACGGCCCCAAGGATGCGAGGAGGAGGACGAGCATGCCGGCCCTCAGGGCCAGGGGATAGAGGTTGCGGGGAAGCTTCAGGTCCTGGAGCGGCCAATGGAGGGCCTTGAGCCAGCTTTGGTAACGCGCCAGGAAAGTCTTGGCGCCTGAAGGCAGTCGCGATTCCAACTTATCGGCCCAGGCGCCGCCGTGTCTCATGAAGAAAGGCGTGGTCAACATGGTGGCCGTGGAAGCCGCCACCACGACGCCCATCATCTCCGCGGGAAGCGCGCCTTGGGCGATGCCGAGCGCGGCCACCACGAACGAGAATTCCCCGACATGGGCCATGGCCAGCCCCGATCGGAGGGCGGTGCGGGCATCCAAGCCGATCAGGAGGGCGGAAGCCGTCACCGAGAGGACCTTGCCCACCAGCACGACGGCGAGGGCCGCCAGGGTCCAGCCCCAATGGCCGCCCAACGCCGAGAAATCCGCCTGGAACCCCACCGAGATGAAAAACAACGCCACGAATAGGTCCCGCAGGGTCGAGAGGCGTTCCTGGATCTTGGGCATCACGCCCGAGTCCGCCATCACCATGCCGCTAAGGAACGCCCCGAGGGCCGTGGAAAAACCCAGGTGTCCCGCGAGGGCCGACAGCACCACCCCGAAGCCGATGGCCGCCAAGGCCAGGATCTCCAGGTTGCCTTGCCGGTCCAACCGTTTCAGGAGCCTCGGGACCAGACCCAGGCCCAGCGCCAGGGTCAGGGCCGTGAAGGCCGTGACCTTGCCCAAAGCCGAGACCATCGGTCCGATCCCCGGGTGGCTCCTTTCGGACCAGCCCGACACGAAGATCAGGATGAGGACCGTGGCCAGGTCCTCCACCAAAGTGAGGCCCACCACGAAGGAGGCGAAGTCCTCCTTCATCAACTTTTGGTCGTTGAGTGACTTCACCAGGATGGTGGTGGAGCACATGCAGAGCATGGCCCCGAGGAAGAGGCTGGGGGCCGTCTCCAGGCCCATGAGGCGGCCCGCCTCGAAGCCGAGGGACAGCATGAGGGTGAGCTCCAGGACGCCGGCCAGGAGGGGGGCGGGGCCGAGGGACTTGAGCTTACGAAGGTGGAATTCGGTGCCTAGGAAGAACAGAAGGAAGATGATGCCGAGTTGGCCCAAAATCTCGACGTTGGCGGGGTGGGTCAGGAAGGACGCGAAGGGCCCTTGGGGCCCCAAAAGCAGTCCGGCCAAGAGGTACCCCAACAGGACGGGAAGGCGCAGGCGAAGGAATACCGCGGTGATGAGCGCGCCCACCCCGAGGAACCAGGCCAGATCCGACACGAAGGCGAGAGACTGCATAAACCCAGTTTATCCGGGGCTTTCGGGACTGTCATTCAAAACCGCCCATAGACCAACGGCGCTTTTCGCCACAGAGACACGTCCCGCGCCCAATTGAAGATATTATGATCGCGGGACTGTCCCGCCTCCATATCATGGAAACCGGGCGGGACGGAGTCACAGAGTTAACCGATCCCATGGGAAGAACTAGTAACACGGATAGTCGCCGGCAAGAAACCGGATCAACCGTAAACCGATCCTGTGTCTCCGCTTTTACTCGGGTTTTGGCTTGAAAGACGTTATAAAACAGTGTCCCTGTGGCTCTTTGGTGAAATTCGGTTTTGCCGATTTAGGAAGTGAGGGTACACTATCGCCCTCAATGACCCCGGGAGAACCCAGTGCTCGACCCCAACGCCTACCATCACCCTTCAACCGGAAATCAGGCGAAGCCTGACCTTGGACACCAGGGCAACCCATTTGACTACGCGCCGGTCGCGGCGCGCCCAGCGAACCGATTGGGTCAAAATGGGTACCCCCCGAACATCACGCTCATCGGCATGTTCGGCAGCGGCAAGAGCACCGTGGCCCGTTTGATGGCCAAACGCTTGCGCTACCACGTCGTGGACGTGGACCATGTCATCGAGCACAACTTCAAGAAATCCCTCCAAAAAGTGTTGGACGACCTGGGCATCAGGAAGTTCATGGCCATGGAGGACCAGACCCTCCGCACCCTCAAATCACGCCGCTGTGTCATCGCCCCGGGCGGCAGCGCGGTGTACTACCCGATCGGCATGAAGGCCCTCCAAAAGATGGGACCCTTGGTGTACCTCAAGGTCAGCCTCGTTGAGCTCAAGCGCCGCCTGCCGGATTGGTCCAGCCGGGGCGTGGTTTGCCGGGGCGGCTCCACCCTCCCGGTGCTATTCCGCGAGCGGTCCCCGCTTTACCGCCAATACGCCGACATCACGGTGGACGCCAACGGGCAAAATTGGGACAAGATGGCCGAGGCGGCCCTCAAGGGCGTCGTGGAATGGCACCTGAAGAATTCAAAGAGGAAATAAACATCCCGACCAATCGACGGGATTTTGTTTTGCACGTGAATCCAGGCGGTTGGTGATCAGGACCGCGGTCAGTTCAATCGACCCCACATACCTAGCCTTTGTCACGCGGTCATCTCATCCCTCGACTTATGGGATTCAACCGTTACAATGATCACATGCCGAACGAACCCCGCAAGATCCTCATCGTCGAGGACCACGAGAACACCCGGACCCTTTACGCGGCCGAGTTCCGCGACGCGGGCTATACGGTCGTCACGGCGGAGAACGGGATCAAGGCCCTGGCGATCCTGGAGCGGGAACCCTTCGACCTGGTCATGACCGACCTGATGATGCCCGAGATCGAGGGCTCCACCGTCATCATGTATTTGAGGAAGTACCTTCCGAAGGTTCCCGTTGTGATCGTGAGCGCCTATAACGAGGAGGCGAAGTACCACGGCCTGGTGAAGGCCTTCTTTTTGAAGCCGGTGGATATGGATAAGCTAAAACAGACGGTGAAGGACTTATTGGCGGTCGGGCCGGTCTAATAGGGCGCTGAAAACCATCCCGCTCATACCTGGTCAAATATAACCGGATGTTTCCGCCGGTTCATCATGGATGTGATTTATCGCTGATTGAACGGCCTCCATCCCGGCCATTTCCCTGCCGCATCCCCGCGGGTCCTTCCTCCCAAGGCTTATCTTTGCCCCAGGGCGCCCTTCGCGGGAGGGTGGACCGTTTCGGTGACCGGGAGGGCGATCTTTTCGTTGCTTTTGCCAGACGAACCGATCCGGGCCTGGGTCATGCCGTGCAGGATCAGATAGACGCCGAAGAGGGTGCCCAGCACCCAGGCCCCCGAGGTGGGCCATTGGGCGTAGATCATGACCGCGCAGGCGATGGAGGCCGCGCTGCTGAAGACCACCCAACCCCGGTGCCTAAAGGGGGCGATGTAGCATGAAAACAAGGTCACGGATCCCGTCACGAACATGAACGTCGCGGCCAACAGGGTCAAAAACAACTCGTTGCGAAGGGGGTTCACCAGCATCAGGGCGCCGAAAACGACGGCCAAGACGCTGAAGATGAGCGAGGACCAATGTCCGCCGATTTCCTTCAACTGGAGGGAAAAATAAAAAGTGGCGGTGCCGCTGAAGATCAACAGCCAACCGATGTAAAGGACGGAAAAGTAGGTGGAAAAGTCCGTAAAGACCACCGCGAAGAGGCCCAGCAGGATGTTCAGGATCCCAAGGTAAAAGAGCCAGCCGAACTGCTTGGACGCCCTGGGTCCCTGGCCGTGCAATGCGTGGATGTAATCCATGATCCGCCCCCTTTGATGGGGCCGGATTTCCGGCCCGGACCTATCCTAGGCCCTGGGGGTTGGGATAGATGCAGCGGAATTGAGTCCGCTGAATTTGGATCGATGAAAAGCCGGCCCGAAGAGGTATTCAGGCGATTGTCTATCAATACGATATGGAATTGAATGGGCCGGTTAAAAATCTTTTTTATTGATCGCCGACCGCTGAAATCCGACCGCCGACAGCCGTTGTTCAGGCTTTTTCCACCAACGTCCTGAACAGCGCGCAATTCTTCTCCACGTCAGGGCTGTGCCTCAGCAGGTCGCCCCCCACCAGGTAAACCACCTCGGTCCCGTAGAAAGCCCTCAACTCGTCGCCGCGTTTGAGGGTCATGCCGCCTCCCGGCGCCGGGAAGATCGGCTTGAGGTCGCCCATCTTGGCCTCGGTGCCCTGGACGATGGACCGGCAGTCGGCCTCGTTGAAGGCGAAGCGTCCCCCCGCGTGGGGGAAGATGGTAACGTCGGCGCCGGCCAGGCGCATGATCTGGCCGAAGAGGGCGTGGTGCGAGATGCCGCTGTCGGGGCTGGTGACGAAACTGCCCAGCAGGGCCGGGTGGGCCAGGATGGGGAGGTCGAGGGCGTCGTCGTCGGCGATCCGACGCATGGCGTCGAAACCCGTGAGGCCGGGGGACACCAACAGGGCCCCGGCGCCGCAGGCCTTGGCGAACCTGGCGCGGCGCTCCATATCCCCGGCGGGGGCCGTGATGTTGGGGGCGTAAACGCTCTTGTAGCCGGTCTCCCGGTTGGCCCGGGCGACCGCCGAGGCGCAGCGGTTCACGCGTTCCTCGAAGGTGGCGTAAGGCTGGTTCGACAGTCCGTGGTCGTCCTTGATGAGGTCGATGCCGCCCTTGGCGAATAGGTAGGCCCGGGCCGCCAGCTCGGGGGCGGGCTCGCCCATGGGTTTCACCGCCGTGGCCAACAGGGCTCGGTTAGGCGCCCCCAGGCGTTCCCGCAGGCCTTCCCGGCCGAACCGGGGGCCCTTGAACCTGTTCCAGAGGTTCGCGCAGTCCTTGAGGGCCTCCAGGCGGATGCCGGGCTTGAGGCTGATGTTGCCGAAAAGCACGTTCAGGAGCTGGGTGAGTTCCATGGCGGTGTCGTCGTTGGCGAAGGTGACGAGGGTTCGGGCGACCCCGTCGGGGCCGGAAACCGTGCTGTCGATGCGCCCCAACACGTGGTCGGTGATGAACCGGTCGGTGACCAGGTCGAGGGGGAACTCGATGGTCTGCTCCACGCAGAGGTCCTTGGCCTTGGCGTGGGCCTCCTCCTTGGTGCCGGTCAGGCGGTACCAGGCGCCGAACCGGTCGCAGTCGCCACAAAACTCATGGAGGCACTCGTGAAGCTCTGGGAACGACCGGGCCTCGCTCATAGGGCCTCCGCCTTGTGCTCACTGTGAACCGCGTCGATCCTCACGGCTGAGAGCTCCTCCTCGCGGATGTTCAAGGGCTGATCCACCATGCGTTCCACGGCGGAAGTGAGGGCCAGGGCGTCCAGGCCGTATTCCCGCATGAGGTAGGCCTTGGAGGCGCCGTGGGCGAAGGTGTCCTGCAGCCCCAGGCGGGTGAGTTTAGTCCCCAACCCCCCGTCGGCGATCTTCTCGGCCAGGATGGACCCCAACCCGCCCGTCGCCAGGTGGTTCTCCAACGACAACACGCCGTACTTCGGGGTCTCCAGGGCCTCCCGCACCAGGGGCGAGTGGCAGGGCTTGAGGGTCGAGAGGTGCAGATGCTGGATGGCGAGGCCCCGGGCCTTGAGGACCGTCACCGCCCGCAGGGCCTCCTCGGTGCAGACTCCGCTGGTCACCAGGGTCAGGTCGCGGCCCCGGGACAGGACGCGGGGTTGGTCCAGCTTCATGGGTTCGTCGGCCGGGAACAGGCGGGGCAGTTCACCCCGCAGCATGCGGATATAGACCGGCCCCTCCACGGCCGCCATGACGTCGAGTACGCTCTCGACCTCGGTGGCGTCGCCGACCTCCAACACCGTCATATTGGGGAGGGAACGCATCAGGGCGATGTCGTCGATGGCCTGGTGCGTGGCCCCCCCGGGGGTCAGGATGCCCGGGAGGAACCCGAACATCTTCACATTGGCGTCGGCGTAGGCCACGCTCATGGCCAATTGGTCGTAGGCCCGGCGGTAGATGAACACCGCGAAGGTGTGGACCAGGGGCATCAGCCCCTCCCGGGCCAGCCCGGCGGCGAAGGACATCATGTTCTGCTCGGCGATGCCCATGGAAAAGAACCGGTCGGGGTAGGTGTCCCGGAACAGGTCGGCTTCGCAGGACGAGGTGAGGTCCGCCGACAGCACGACGGCCTTCGGGTGGGTCTTGCCCCACTTCACGAGGTTCTTGGTGTGGACCTTGGAGAGCATCTCCATCACAGCACCTCCAGGGCTTGGCGGTAGGCCTCGCGCTCTTCGGTCGTCTTGAAGCGCAGGTAGTGCAGTTTGGGCGCGTTGCGGTTGAGTAGGTTCAGGTCCCGGCAGGGGTCGGTGTCGCAGAGCACCGCCAAGGGGCGGCCGTTCGGTTCGAGGCGCGAGGGCGCCTCCAGGGCCCCGGGGTCGTGGCCGTCCACCCGCAGGGCGCGCCACCCGAAGGATTCCAGCCGTTTCTCCAGGGGCTCGATCGTCATGACGGAGGTGACCTGGCCGTCGCATTGCTGGCGGTTGACGTCCACGTACAGGATGAGGTTCTCCAGGCGGTGGTGGGAGGCGGCCTGGAGGGCCTCCCAGGTCTGGCCGATCTGGAACTCGCCGTCGCTCATGAACACGAACACGCGGCCGCTGTCCCGGCGCAGTCGCCGGGCCAGGGCGATTCCCGCGGCCTGGCTGAGGGCCTGGCCGAGGGACCCGCAGGTCACCTCACAGCCGGGGGAATGCTCGGCGCCGATCATCTCGACGGAGGATCCGTCCTGGTTGAAGTACTCAAGCCCCACGGGGTCCATACGGCCCGCCTCGATGAGGGCGGCGTAGATCACCAGGGCGTAATGGGCGGGCGACAGGATGAAGCGGTCATGGTGAGAAAGGGCCCGGCCGTTGAACTCGGCCCCAGTGAAATAGAGGTTGTTGCCGCGTTTGGGCGTTCCGGGAAAGGGCCGTGGGCGGAGGGGCCGGTCCAGGGGGGCCAGGGCCATGGCCTTCAGGTAAAGGGTGGAGAGGATCTCGGCGGAGGAACAGGCTTGGCTCATGTAACCGCCGTTGTGCTTGATCGTGTGGTCCAGCACGCGGCGGCGGATCCGGCGGGCGGCCAAGCGGACCTGGTCGATCCATGCGGTGTCAGTCATCGTTCCCTCTTTTATAAAGCCATCCCGACGGGGTGCGGCCCCGCCGGGTTCCCATAAGATAGGCTGAAGGGCCCCGATCGGAGGATGACGTAAGTCTCTTTTGCTCCCTGAACCCAAGAAACGAAGAATCCTTAACCACGGAGAAAGCGGGGGTCACGGAGTAAAGCCGGATTTATCCAAAAACCTTTAAGAGACAACGGTTTATCCCCGCTGTCCCCGTGCCCTCCGTGGTGAAATCCGTTTAATGCTTTTAGGCCAGATCCCACAACGGCGTCGAAAGGTACCGCTCCCCGGTGTCCGGCAGGAGCGCCACGATGAGCTTGCCCTTGTTCTCGGGTCGGCCGGCCACCTGGAGGGCGGCGTGGAGCGCGGCGCCCGAGGAGACGCCTACGAAGGGGCCCTCTTCCTTGGCGAGGCGTCGCGCCGCGGCGTAGGCCTCCTCGTTCTTCACCTGGATCACCTCGTCGTAGATCGCTTGGTTGAGGTTCTTGGGGATGAACCCCGCCCCGATGCCCTGGATCTTGTGGGGCCCAGGTTTGCCGCCCGATAGGACGGGGGAATCGGCGGGCTCGACCGCCACGATCTTGACTGAGGGCTTGCGGGCCTTCAGCACCTCGCCGACGCCCGTCAGGGTGCCGCCGGTGCCGACCCCACCCACGAACAAATCCACCTTGCCGTCGGTGTCCGCCCAGATCTCCTCGGCGGTGGTTTTGCGGTGGATCTCGGGGTTCGCGGGGTTCTCGAACTGGCGGGCCAACACCGCGCCCGGCAGGCTTTGGGCCAGGGCCTCGGCCTTGGCCACGGCGCCCTTCATGCCCTCGGGTCCGGGCGTGAGGACCAGCTCGGCTCCAAAGGCCGCCACGATCTTGCGGCGCTCCAGGCTCATGGTCTCGGGCATCGTGAGGACCAACTTGTAGCCCCGGGCGGCCGCCACGAAGGCCAACGCGATGCCGGTGTTGCCGCTCGTGGCCTCGACGATCGTGCCGCCCGGCTTCAGGGCGCCGCTCTTTTCGGCGGCCTCGATCATGGCGAAACCGATGCGGTCCTTCACGCTGAAAAGCGGGTTGAAGCTCTCCAGCTTGACGACCAGGTCCCCCGGCAGGCCCTTCGCCAGGCGGCTCAGGCGCAGCAGAGGCGTGTGGCCGATCAACTCAACTGCGTTCCCGTATATCTTTCCCATTTGTTCCCCCTTTTTTAAAACGGCACGACCAAACCGGTTGCAACCGCGGATGCTCACCGATTCACGCTGATTAGACTTTCGAAGTAAAACAAATCATTGTTGAAATCCCCATCAGTGTGCATCTGTGCGAATCGGTGGTTCCCGATTTTGTGGTTTGGCTTTGCTTGAGCCAACGGCTAACGGCAAGCGGCCAACGGCGGCCTTTCCTACACTTCCGCCGATGTTCCCGGCGGCAGGCCGCCACGGGCGGGGTTCTCCAAAAAGCCCTCCACCAGCGACTCCAGGTGGGGGTTCTCCAACAGGAAGGAATCATGCCCGAAGTCCGAGTCGATTTCCACGTAGGTGACGTTGCCCTTGCTGCGTCGTAGGGCGGTGGCCACCTCCTTGAGCTGGGACGGTGGGTAGAGCCAATCCGTCGAGAAGGTGAGGAAAAGGGCCCGGCCCTTGAAATGGCCCAGGGCCGCCTCCAGGGAGCCGCCCTCGGAGGCCAGGTCGAAGGTGTCCAGGGCCTTGGTGATGTAGAGGTAACTGTTGGCGTCGAACCGGTCCACGAAGGCCGAGCCCTGGTGCGAGAGGTAGGTCTCCACCTCGAAGGCCGGCTCGAACTTGGAGGCGCCCGGCTCCCGCACCCGGCGCCCGAACTTGGACATCATGGAGGTCTCGGACAAGTAGGTGATGTGGCCGATCATGCGGGCCACGGACAGTCCCAGGTCCGGTCCGTGGCCGTCGTAGTAGTGCCCGCCGTGGAAGTTGGGGTCGGACACGATGGCCCGGCGGCCCACCTCGTTGAAGGCGATTTGCTGGGGCGTGTGGCGCGCGCAGGTGGCCAGCACCACCATGTTGCGGACGACCTGGGGATAGGCGGCGGCCCACTGCAGGGCCTGCATGCCGCCCATGGACCCGCCCAGCACGGCCTTGAGCGACCGGATGCCCAGGTGGTCCATCAGGACCTTTTGGGCGTCCACCATGTCGGCGATGGTCAGGAGGGGGAAGTCGAGGCCCCAGGGCCGGTCGGTGGAGGGGTTGGGGGAGGAGGGGCCCGTGGACCCCGTGCAGCCGCCGATGACGTTGGAACAGACCACGAACCACTTGTCGGTGTCGACCGCCAGCCCGGGGCCGATCAGGGTCTCCCACCAGCCCTTCTTGCCGGTCTTGGCGTGGATGCCGGAGGCGTGGGCGTCGCCCGAGAGGGCGTGGCAGACCCAGATGGCGTTGTCGCGGGCCTGGTTCAGCTCGCCGTAGGTCTCGTAGGCCAGGGTGAGGTTGGGCAAAGTCTCCCCATTGCGCAGTTTGAACGGCGCCGGGGAATGGAAAAACTGCGTATCGACTTTTTGTTCGTTGGGACCCACGGCCACTACCTCAAAAGGATTTGGAGCCACGGACGCGCTTCGCGCCGCACAGATTCACGCCGATTTAGCTTTCGACTAAACCTTTTTGTAACTTCGTGAATCCCGTTTACCCGTGGTTCCCTTGTCTTGTTTAACTTCTGTTGTTTGAGCTAACGGCCAACGGCGAGCGGCTAACGGCCGTTTTTTTCACGCCTGCTTCAGCGCCTGGTCCATGTCCGCCAGGATGTCGTCGATGTGCTCGATGCCCACCGAGACCCGGATGAAGTCCGCCGTGACGCCCGTGGAGGCCTGCTCCGTCTCCGACAACTGCTGGTGCGTGGTGGAGGCCGGATGGATCACCAGGGTCTTGGCGTCCCCGATGTTGGCCAGGTGCGACAGGAGCTTCACCGAGTTGATGAACTTCTTGCCTGCCTCGAGGCCGCCCTTGATGCCGAAGCCCAAAATCGCGCCGGCGCCGTGGGGCAGGTACTTCTTCACCTTGGCCGCCTGGGGCGAGTCCGGCAGGCCGGGGTAGTTCACCCAGGCCACCTTGGGGTGGTTCTTGAGGAACTGGGCCACCTTCAGGGCGTTCTGGCAATGCCGTTCGATGCGCAGGTGCAGGGTCTCGATGCCCAGCAGGATGAGGAAGGCGTTAAAGGGCGACAGGCAGGCGCCCGTGTCCCGGAGGATCGACACGCGGATCTTGATGATGTACGCGATGTTGCCGATCGGGCGGAGGGCGTCCACGAACTTGATGCCGTGGTAGCTGGGGTCCGGCTCGGTGATCAGGGGGAACTTTCCGTTCTCCCAGTTGAACTTGCCGGAGTCCACGATCACGCCGCCGATGGAGGTGCCGTGGCCGCCGAGGAACTTGGTGGCCGAGTACACCACGATGTCCGCGCCGTGCTCGATGGGCCTGACCAGCAGGGGCGCCGTGGTGTTGTCCACGATCAGGGGGATCCCGTGCCGATGCGCCACCTCAGCCACGCCGGCGATGTCCAGCACGTCGAGCTTCGGGTTGCCGATGGTCTCGGCGTAAACCGCCTTGGTCTTGGGGCCGATGGCCTTCTCGAAGTTCTTCGGGTCGGACGAGTCCACGAACCTCACCGTGATGCCCATCTTGGGCAGGGTGTAATGGAAGAGCGAGTAGGTGCCGCCGTACAGGTTGTCGCCCGACACGATCTCGTCGCCGGCCTGGGCGATGTTCAGGATCGAGTACGTGATGGCCGATTGGCCCGAGGCGACCGCCAGGGCCGCCACGCCGCCGTCGAGGGCCGCCACGCGCTTCTCCAGCACGTCGGTCGTGGGGTTCATCAGGCGGGTGTAGATGTTGCCGAATTCCTTCAGGGCGAACAGGTTCGCCGCGTGGTCGGTGGACTTGAACACGTAGGACGCGGTCTGGTAGATGGGCACGGCGCGCGACCCGGTGGTGGGGTCGGCTTCCTGCCCGGCGTGGACCGCCAGGGTTTCCAGCTTGTAGGGCACATCACTCATTTTTCTTCCCTCCGGGGTTGTGGGGCTTCAGGGGCAGCTGCACGGGCTCCTGGGCCCCGGTTTTGGGCGGACGGCTCAGCACCACCGCGATTTCCTCCGCGTACCATTCGACGAGGAGGTTTGAGAGCAACGTCTTGGGCACCGGCTGTATTTGTTCCACGCGGATGCCCACGTGGGCGCAATAGTGCTTGAGGTGGGGGAGGGTGAGGCGCGCGGGGGGGCCGCCGAGTCGCTCGGGGTCGTTGCTCGGGAGGATGCCGGTGGCCAAGAACCGGAGCGCCAGGCTCAGGCGGCCGAAGTTGGTGAAGGTCAGCAGGACCCGGCGGCCCACCCGGAGCATCTCCTCCAGCACGGGCTCGGGCTTCTCGAAGAGTTCCAGGGACCGGATGAGGGAAACGCAGTCGAAGGACCGGTCGGAATGGGTGGTGAGGCCGTCGGTGATGTCGCCGTGGTGGACGGTCAGCCCGGCTTGCACGCAGGCCAGGACGCCTTCCTGCGAGATCTCCACGCCCTCCGCGGCGCCGGCCCCGGCGGCCAGGGCGGCCTTCAGCAGGGCGCCGTCGCCGCAGGCGAGGTCGAGCAGGGTGCCCCCCGGGGGGAGCAGGTCGGTGAGGGCGGCGTAAAAATCGGGCCGCGCGTTCGAGGTCGTCATGAAATGAAAAACCCCCTGGAGTGCAGGGGGTTCGAGGGGGGAAAGGGGCCCAAGACCCCCTGATCTTTCGCTCTCACGTTCATCGGAGCGCTGGATTTGGCACCTGTCCCCCTTTCGGGGCGGTTGCCGAGGCGTCTAAGGGCCAGTCCCTCAGCCTCTCTGGATCAGGAGTCTAGTATTTAGTTGTCGATGGGAAGTGTAGGGCCCCTGGGCCCGGACGTCAAGAAACGTCCGTGATAAATATTCGAATTGAACCCCGTGACAAAGGTCGCATCGCCCTGGCCCTAATCATCTTTGGGAGACAATCACGGCAAAATTATTTGACCACGGAGAATGCGGGGGACACGGAGTTGAACTTATTTTAAATTAAGGGCTTTAAAACCAAGGGTTTGGCCTCCGTGATCCCCGTGACCCCCGTGGTTCAAATGGTTTATTGGTTGTGCCCTATAATGAGCCCGTGAACAACTTCCCATCGAACCGGAAAACATCCTGATGGGCCCGCTCGAAGCCCTCGGGTGGGACGGCTTCTTCCAAGCGGCCTGGAGCCATTGGGAGGACCCCAAACTCAAGCCGGGCCGCGTGGCGACCCAGGTGCGGTCCCACTTTTGGGTGGCCCTCGGCGGCGGCGATACCCGTAAGGCCCGAACCACGGGCCGCATGCGCTACCACGCCACCAACCGGTCCGACATGCCGGTGGTGGGCGACTGGGTGGCGGTCGAGGACCCGCCGGGCGGCGGGGAACTGGTGATCCACGGCGTCTTGCCCCGCAAATCCCGCTTCTCCCGCAAGGTGGTGGGGGAAAAGAGCGAGGAACAGGTCTTGGTGGCCAACATCGATCAGGCCTTCCTCATTATGGGCCTTGACGGCGACTACAACACCCGGCGGCTGGAGCGGTACCTCGCCACGGCCTACGACAGCGGCGCCAAGCCGGTGGTGGTCTTGAACAAGGCCGATGTGTCCCCCAACCTGCGGAAGGACCTGAAGGAATGCCGCGCCTCGGCCCCCGGCACCGACGTGGTGGCCATCAGCGCCACCACGGGTAAGGGCGTGAAGGAACTCACCAAGCGCCTGACGGCCGGCACCACCATCGTGCTGCTCGGGTCCTCGGGGGCCGGCAAGTCCACCCTCGCCAACCGATTATTGGGCGAGGAGGTCCAAGCGGTTCAGGAAGTGAAGGGCACCTTTGACCGGGGTCGCCATACCACCACCGGTCGCATGATGTTCCGCCTACCGGGCGGGGCGCTTTTGATCGACACGCCGGGCCTGCGGGAAGTCCAACTCTGGAGCGCCGACGGCGGGGTGGAAGACGCCTTTTCCGACATCGTGGAACTGGCCTACAAATGCAAGTACGGTAACTGCCGCCACGGCGCGGAACCGGGCTGCGCGGTGAAGGCCGCCGTGGAGGCCGGGAAGCTGCCGGAGGAGCGTTGGGAGAGTTACGGCAAGCTGAAGAAGGAACTGCGGTTCCAGGAAAGCCGGATGGACAAGAAGGCCCTCCGGGAGCACCACAAGGCCAAGAAGGCCATCCACGAGGGGGTCAAGAAGATGCCCAAGCGGGGGTTGCTGGGATGAAACTCTGCGTGTACCTCGGTTCGAACCAGGGCAACCGGCCCGCCTACCGCGCGGCGGCGGTGGCCGTGGGGGAAGCCTGTGCCCAGCGGGGTTGGACCATCGTGTACGGCGGGTCCAACAAGGGGATGATGGGCGTGCTGGCCGAAGCTTCGCTCAAGGCAGGGGGCCAGGTGATCGGCGTGATCCCCGCCAAGCTCAAGGAATGGGGGGCGGCGAAAGAGGACCTAGCCGAACTCCATGTCGTGTCCGACATGCACGCTCGGAAGGCCAAGATGGCCGAGCTGTCCGACGCTTTTTTGGCCCTACCGGGCGGGATCGGTACTTTTGAGGAAGTGCTGGAAGCCGCGGCCTGGAACCAGTTGGGCTACCACCGTAAGCCGCTGGGGCTCTATAACGTCGAAGGCTATTTCGATTTATTGGGGGCGCAATTGGACAAGGCCGTGGCCGAGGGTTTCATGGCCCCCGAGATGCGAGCCGCCGTCCGGATCGAGAAAGATTTGGATGCTTTGTTCCAATCCCTCGCCGCAGCGCCGCCGCCGCTCCCGCAATCAAAGTGGATCAATCCCTAACACAGACATTCACCACAGAGACACAGGGTCACCGAGTTTGACTTCACCTCAAGTGAATAAGCGCCCCATTTTATATGAGCTCAATTTTAGTTTTATTTGAAACGACCTCAGTAAAGCCCTTGTTCCCTGTGGCTCTGTGTCTCTGTGGTGGACATGGGTGTTGCCGTTCGTCGCAGTACGGATCACGGTGGCTCTCCGTTTTTCACAAGATGTTTTAGTCGTTTGGGTGTTATCTGGATCAAATGTTGTGTGCCTGAACCCTGTGGCTCTGTGTCTCTGTGGTGGACATGGGTGTTGCCGTTGCTGTTGTTTTGTCGGAACGAATCATATGACGCCCGCCAGACTTGTTATCCAGCATCCATCCTAAAGTAATCCCCGAGGGAAGAGGGCTTCCAGGCCTGATGGAGGGCCGCGAAGCCGGGAGATGAGCCATGAAGCCAATCGTGATTGATTCCTACCTGGTCTCTATGTGTGGCTTGTATTGCGGCGCCTGCGGGAAATTCCGCTCCGGTAAGTGCATGGGTTGCCAAGCCAATCAGAAGGCGACCTGGTGCAAGGCCAGGACCTGTTGCATGGAAAAGGGCCGGGGCAGTTGCGCCGAATGCCAGACCTACGATGATCCCGGGGCCCAATGCAAAGCCCTCAACAACAAGATCGCGCAGATCTATTCGGTCCTCTTCAACTCCGACCGGGGTGAGGGCCTGCGCCACATCAAAGCCTATGGGAAACTCGGTTACGCCCGGGAGATGGCCATCGAAGGGCGTCCCGCGCCTCGCCGGAAAAAACGCAAATGATCCGCGCCTGCGGCCCCGGGGACCACCCCGTCATCCTGGAGATCGTGAACGACGCCGCGGAGGCTTATCGGGGTTTTATCCCCGTCGACAGGTTCAAGACTCCTTACATGGAAGAAGACGAATTGGATGGAGAGATCCGTTCCGGTGTCCAATTCTGGGGTTGGGAGGATGGGGGACGGCTTCTCGGGGTCATGGGCATCCAGCTCGTGAAGGACGTCACCCTCATCCGCCACGCCTACGTGCGGACGGCCGATCGCCGCAAGGGCGCCGGAGCCGCGCTCTTGGAGCACCTGTTGACCCTGGCCCGTCCCCCGGTGCTGGTCGGGACCTGGGGCGCCGCGACCTGGGCCGTGAGGTTCTATGAGAAGAACGGCTTCAGGCTGGTGAGCCCCGCCGAGAGGGACCGCCTGCTCCGGAAATATTGGTTGATCCCCGACCGCCAGGCCGAAACCTCGGTGGTGTTGGAGTATTTTTAAAGTAACCTAATATATTTGAACCACGGAGAAGGCGGAGGGCACGGGGATATTTCCCTTTTGAGGCGGTATTGATGTCAATGGGTTGTATTCCGTGATCTCCGTGTCCCCCGTGGTTAATGGGCCGTTACTTTTGAATGAATGGCGGGTTTTCATAGATAAAGAAAGATCGAATGCCTTCTAGTGCCCCATGGGGCGTGTCCCGAGGGTGCTATCCTGCCTGAGGACGTTCCAACCGTGGTGAAAACGCGATGGGCGGCTTGAATCCGAGGGGGGGCCTATGGCACGGAAGAAGGAAGGCGCGGCCGGGGGCAAGGAACCGGGAATCGGCACGATGGTGGAGAAAGCCGTTTCCATGGTGGGGTGGCTCAAGACCCTGGGATCGACCCTGACGGATCGGTTGGAGAAAGGCGTCGAGGCCCAAACCCGAAGGATGCTGTTGTTCGGCCTCTTGGCCGTCTTAATGGGCGTGGGATTTACGATCTTTATCCTGGGGATACTTTTCCTCGCCATCGACCTTGGGGGGGTTTCCCGGGGCGTGGCCTTCACCGTGGGGGGGCTTTTGGTTTTCCTGCCGGCCTGGATTGCCTGGCTCTTGACGCGAAAATAAAAGGTTCAACACAGGGACCCGTTCGACTCCCTGCGGCCGCTCAGGGCAAACCACCGGAAATCGCAGGGACAACAGGCTCAGTTTGACGAAAATAATGGGGGTGGGGACATGGCATTACGGAAAGACGTCGAGAAGAAGGCGGCGGAACTGAAAAAGGCCCTGCTGGACAAGAAGAACCAGGAATGGGCGAAGGCGGAGATCCGCAAGCGGATCGCGGAGGGAAAGGAAAAGCTTGAAAAGTTGGAGGCCAAACTCCGGGATCCCAAGACCCGCAAGGCCCTGGAAAAGAAGGCGGTAGGGTACAAGAAAAGGGCCCTGGCCCTGAAGGTCAAGATCAAGGCTGAGGCGAAGAAGGCTGAGGGCCACATCAGGAATAACCCCAAGCAGGCCGTGGCCACCGCCGCAGCCGTCGGGGTTTTGGTCGGCACTCTTTGGTCCGCCTTCCACAAGAAGAAATAAGGGGCGGTCCGACCGTCTAAAGGGTGAGGCTTCCAGGAGGCGATTCGGAAACGTTTTTAAGGCTTACTCCCTCTCCCCAAGGGGTGAGGGTTTGTGGAGTAAATGACTTTCGAGCTTTTTGGTACCCCTTTTATGGGGCCGGATCATCCGCGCCCCCCCATGGATGGGGAGGGGGCCTTTGAATTCCGGGGTAGAAGGAGTAGCCTTTTTGTTGAAGGGTAGGTGCGTACCCACTTAACGATCGAAGCCATCGAGCCTGCGCCGAACAATCCATTCCCGTGGAGGCGCGCCATGCTGCAGATCGAAAGGGTCTATTTCCAACAGCACCGAAACGCCTGGTTGAAGGAGTGCCCCGGCAAGTACGTCCTGGTCCACGACCGGGAACGCGTCGGGGTCTATGGCTCCTTCTTGGAGGGCGTCGAGGCCGGCTATGACCGCCTCGGCAACGTCCCTTTCCTCGTCAAGAAAGTCCTGCCGCCCGCGCCCCACCCGATCCCCATCCCCTGACCCGGAGGCCGCCATGGCACGCCATGAGGTCGTGAGCGACCGCCTGCATGACCGGGGGCCCGTGGTGCGCATCCGCCTTAGCCCCTGCGCCGCGGCCCGCCGCGCCATGAAGCGCCAGGGCCAAAAAGCCGCCCCCTCGATCCAGGTCGACGCCCTCCTGGACACCGGCTCGTCCCGGAGCATCCTCCGGGAGGGGTTGATGGAGAAGCTGGGGATCTTTCCCGTGGGGATGGTGAAGATGCGCACCGCCCTGAAGGAACAGGTGTCCTCCCATGAGTTCCTGCTGGACGTCCAACTGGGGAAAATCAAGTTCGGCGCGGTGTTCATCGGGGCGCCCATGCCCGACTCGGACGTCCAGGCCCTCATCGGCCGCGATATCCTGGCCCACTGCAAGTTCACCTACCGGGGCAAGGCCAAGAAGTTCACGCTGGAGTTCTAAGGTTGGTTATAGGTTCGTGAATATTTCATCATTGTGAATCTGCGTGCATCTGTGGTTGCAATATCGCTTGCTGTTGTAGTTGGTGGCCGTTCGGCGAAATCTAAGCGTGGACGACGCCCTGGAGGGCCATCCTCTCCCGCATGTGGGCCTGGATCAGGTCCCCGCCGACAACAGGCCGATCGGCATTCAACGAAATCCGGCGATATGCCCGCCCTCCGGCCCGTCTTGCAATCCTCCGCCGGCCAGTCCCACAATACGGTCTTCCCATCATTCCCATTCCCGGAGAACCCATGCCCGTCCCCCTTAAACGTAGTACCCGTTCCAATCTTGGGTCCAAACGAGGGGTGGTGGACCACCGGGTCGCGGTCCTCTGCGCCTGCGCCGTCGGTTTAGCCGTCCTCATGGGGTTCGTGGCCCGGGCCCTGGTCATGCTGATCGGCTTCGTGACGAACCTCGCTTATTACGGGCGGTTCTCACTCGCCTCCGTCTCCCCGGCCGGGACGACCTGGGGCCCTTGGGCCGTCGCGGTGCCGGTGGTGGGCGGGCTGGTCGTCGGCCTCATGGCACGCTACGGATCCAAGGCGATCCGGGGCCACGGGATCCCCGAGGCCATGGACCAAGTCCTGACGAACGAGAGCCGCATCCACCACCGGGTGGCCTGGCTCAAGCCCCTCTCCGCGGCGGTCGCCATCGGGACCGGTGGCCCCTTCGGCGCGGAAGGTCCCATCATCGCCACGGGCGGCGCCCTGGGGTCCCTGCTGGGACAACGGTTCGGCTTCACGCCCCATGAAAGGAAAGTCCTCTTGGCGTCCGGCGCGGCCGCCGGGATGGCGGCCATCTTCGGGAGCCCCGTTTCGGCGACGCTCCTGGCGGTGGAACTCCTCCTGTTCGAGTTCCACCCGCGCTCCGTCATCCCGGTGGCGATCGCCGCGGTGGTGGCGGAGGCGATGCACCTGCTGTTGATGGGTCCCGGCGCCGCCTTTCCCATGCCGACCCTCGACCTACCGGGGGCCCGGGCGCTGGCGGTCTACCTCCTCCTGGGCGCCGTCGTGGGTTGGGCCTCGGTCGGGGTGACGAAGGCCGTCTACGCCGTGGAGGACGCGTTCGAGCGGCTCCCGATCCATTGGATGTGGTGGCCGGCTTTGGGCGGGGTTTTCGTGGGGCTGATCGGGTTGCTGGGTCCCCTGACCCTGGGCGTGGGCTACGACAACATCCAACACATGATCTCGGGTGATTTCGCCCTCAAGGCCGCCCTGGTCCTCTGCTCGCTCAAGTTCATCTCCTGGGCGGTGGCGTTGGGGACGGGGACGTCGGGCGGGACCCTCGCGCCGCTCCTCACCCTAGGGAGCGGCTTGGGTTTCCTCCTCGCTTCGGGCGCGGCTTGGCTGTTCCCGCACGCGGGGGTCGATCCCCGGATGGGGGCCTTGGTGGGGATGGCGGCCATGTTCACGGGAGCGGCGCGGTCCTTCCTGGCCTCGGTCGTCTTCGGATTCGAGACCACCCTGCAGGCCTCGGGCCTGTTGCCGCTCCTGGGGGGCTGCGCCTCGGCCTACCTGGTTTCCTGCCTCGTCATGAAGAACACCCTCATGACCGAGAAGATCGCCCGGCGGGGGGTGAAGGTACCGGTGGGGTACGTGGCGCACCAGCACGGCTAAGAATCTTTCAGCGGGCCATGCGCTTTAACCACCCCGTGAAGGACCCAGGCGTGGGGAACCAGAGATCACAGGCCTTCCGCGGGACCACCCGACCGATGCCGATCCGGATCCCGCGCTTCCCGACGGCCTTCAAGGCGGGCAGGTCCGACAAGTCGTCCCCGGCGAACAAGACCGGATGGGTGGGAAAGAGTCTCTTGAGCGCCCGGACGGCGTTAGCCTTCGAGAACCCGCGGGGCCTGAGGTCGATCATGGCTTTGCCGCCCTGGAATTGCCAGAGACCCGCCGTCCCATGCCGCCGCACCAGGCGGCGGAACCCCGCGCGGAAATTCCGTTCCCCTTTTTTCCCGGCGAGGTCCCTCGCGTAATGCAGCGAGAGCGCGTAGCGCTTGACCTGAACGTGGACCCCCGGAGTTCGCCCATAAGCCGAGGTCACGGCCTTTGAGATCCCGGCGGCGTCCCGCTCCAAGCGCTTGAGCCGGGTGGGCGAGGCGAGGCGGAGGCCCGGCAGGCCCTCAACCTCCAGGCCGTGGGTGCCGACCTTGCCGATCCCCCTTAAGGGGCCCGCGATGCGCCTCAGGTCCCCCAGGTCGCGGCCCGTCACCAAGACGACCTGGTGACGATTCGCCAGGCGCGCGAGCAGGCGCCGGGTGGCTACGGGAAGGTACGACTGGTGGATGTGCCGTTTCAGGGGCAGGAGGGTTCCGTCGTAATCCATGAGGAGAAGGAAGGGCCCGGGAAGCGCCTTGCGGGCCCCCCGCCCGGGGTGAGAAGAAACCGTTGATTTCATACGTAAGGTTTATAATAGAAGCGCCGACAGGTCAACCTGCCGCGCGCGGGGGGGATCGATATGAAAGCCGCCATGATCGGGTCGGGCAATATGGGGACGGCGCTGGCCGGTCTCCTGGCGGAAAACGGTTGGAAGGTCACCTGTTGGGACCACGTGCCCGAGGTGGTCGAGGATATCCACAAGAACCACCGCAATGAACGCTACCTCCCCGGCGTCGAACTGCATCCCTCCATCCAAGGCGAGCTCATCCTCGAGCGCGTGGTCAAGGAAGCTTCCATGGTGGTGGTGGCCGTGCCCTCCCCCTACTTCCGCCATGTCATGGCCGAGAGCCTGCCTTTCCTGAAGACCGAGGCCGTGGTGCTGAACGTGGCCAAGGGCCTGGAGCCCTCGACGTCCAAGCGCCTGAGCGAGGTCTTCGCGGAGACCGCGAGGCATTCCTCGGAGCGTTTCGTGACACTGGCCGGTCCCGCGGTGGCCATGGATTTCTCGCGCAAGAAACCCACCTGCGTTTTGGCGGCCTCCGAGTCCGAGTCCTGCCGGACGAAGGTGGCGGCGGCCCTCACGCACTCCCACTTCCGGGTCGACACGATTTCCGACGTGGCGGGGGCCGAGTGGGGCGGCGTGCTGAAGAACGTGTACGCCATCGGGCTGGGGCTCTTGGACGGTTTGGATTCCGGGGGATCGAACCTGCGGGCGGCCTTCGCGGTGGCCTCGATGAACGAAATGCGCCGCCTGGGGACGGCCCTGGGCGCCCAAGCCGAGACCCTCAACGGCCTCGCGGGGCTGGGCGACCTGGTGGCCACGGGTTTCTCCACGGAGTCGCACAACCGGCGGCTGGGGGAATACCTGGGCCGGGGCAAGAACTTCGAGGACGCCCTCGACGCCATGGGCGGCGGGGTGCCCGAGGGGGTGCGGTCCGCGACCTTGGCCGTGGAGCTGGCGGCGAAGCAGAAGGTCGAGGTGCCCATCGCGGCCGCGGTGGAGGCCTGCCTCAAGACACCCGTGGTGGCCCGCCCGAGGTTCCTCGCCCAGGTCCTGAAGGCCTGCTGAGGCGACGACACGAATGATTGAACCACGGAGGCCACGGGGATCAACCAAGCTTAAGAACGGCTGACAAAACCTTTTGAAACACCAAGATCGCCGAGTTCACTGAGAATGCCTTTGGCTTAAATCCTTTATATCCGATGCTTTTCTTTGTGTCCTCGTTTACGCCCTCAGCCGAAGGCCGACGGATAGTGACCTGTGTGGTGAAATCAGCCGCTTGTTCTGGCTTTGTTAGTGGCTATAAATCCATTGCCGAAAAATTTAAGCCTTAACTAATACTTTGAATGCTTTTGTGCTCCGTGAACTCCGTCTTCCCCGTGGTTCAATCCTTATTGCTGGTGCCGTTTTTTTGTTTGTGGCGCAGGGCCCGGCGCCAGGCCAGGGTCACCAAAACCAGGAACACCGCCGAATACACGATCAACCCCGGTTCGGCGGTCCCCTGACGGGCGCGCACGACCGTCATGCCCCAGAACCAGAAAAACGGGAAATGCAGGTAAAGCGCCGCGTTGTAAAAGACGAGCCGCTCGTAGTCCCGCCGGCCCGACCGCTTGATCCGGATGGCCCAGGCCATGTTCAAGGCGGCCCACAGGGGACCCGTGTAGGCCAGGTAGGTGACGAAGGCCACGGTGGCGTAGGCCCAGGAATAAAAAAGCAGGACGAAGGGCTGGGACAACCATTCGAAGATCTTGAGGGCCATGTTTTGATCCGGGAAGCGGGATTACTTCGGCGTTTTCGCGACCGGCAGGTCCGAGGTATGGGCATACACGATCCATTCGGTCTCGGGAAGATCGGCCTTCGAAAGGGTTTTCTTCATCCGCAGGTCCCGGAACTCGGGATGCGTCTGCTTCAGGATCTTACCCTCGGGGCTGTAGTAGCGGTACCGGACGGACTGGACCAAGGTCGGCTTCCCGTCGGATCCGGTCCGGTGGATCCGGAAGTCCAACCGCGAAAGGGCCAAGGTGCCGTCCTCCCGGAAATAGGACTCCACGTACCGCGACCAGTCGCCCTTGGGGTCGCCGGACTCCAGGCTGACCACCTGGACCCGGCCTTCCTTCCGGTACACCGAGAGGCTGTCCGTACAGCCGTTCTTGCAGAGGCGGTCGAGGTCCTTATCCCGCAAAATCTCCTTCCAGTCACCCGACTTGCCGATGGGCTTCACGAACATCCGGATCGAGAATTTCCCGCCGCTGAGGTCCTTCTCGAGCCCCGCCCGGTATTGGTCGATGTCCTTCACCGATTGGACGGGCGCCCCGGCCCACAGGGGCGACGCCAGGACCAGCAAGAGGATGGGGAAGAGCCGCTTGAAGCGCATGGTTCATGCCTCGCTTATTATGGGATCAACGCTTGAAAACATAGCATAAAGGCACGCCGTCGCGCACCACCGAGTAGATCGGGGCGCGGTTCCCGGCCAGCTTCCATCCATCCCACCGGGTCGAGCTGATGAGATAATCCCAATCCGCGTCGGCCGGCACCCAATGGACGGGTCGGTTCGACAGGAAGGCCAGGCATTGGAACGCCATGCCCTGTGAGTTGATCCTCACGTCGCGCTTCGGGTCCGCCAGCTCGTGGTCCCTCAGCCAGGTGGCCGCCTCCCGGTAGGCCGCCCCCCAATAATCCGTCTCGAAATTCCCCTCGGCGCCCCTCAGCCCCCCCACCGCCTCGTTGAAGTAAACGCACTCGTAGGGGTGGAGGTCGGCCATGCGGAAAGCCGTGGAGGCGTTGGCCAAGACCAGCGCCGCGATGAAGGTCGAGCGCGGCAGGCCCTTCGGCAGGCGGCGCCCGGCCTCCCAGGCCCCGAGGGCGGCCGCCACCGACAGCAGGGGCAGGAGGAAGAGCAGGTGGCGGAGCCCGTCGTACAGGTAGGGCCGCAACAGGAGGATCAGGCCGAGGTTCAGGCCGAGGGCCGCGAAAACCAGGGCCGCCGCGGGTTTTTCGCGTCCGGTCCGGTAAAGGAACGGCGCGGCGAGGGCCAAGGCCAGGATCCCGAGGGGTACGCCGATCCCCAGCCAGACCCAGGGGTAGGAAGCGGCCAAATCATGGACCGGCGAGGCCTTTCCCATGAACAGGACGCTTCCGTTGTAGGGGAAATGGGCCGTGAGGCTGAGGATTTCCCCCAGGTGCGCCAGGGGGGCGAGGCGCAGGTAGGGCCAAGTGCCGTAAAGGAGGAGGAGGGCGATGGCCGAGACGCCCGCGAGGTGCAGGGCGGTCCGGCCGGGGGAAAGCCGTTCGTTTCCCGGCGCGAGGCGCAGGTTCCAAAATGCCGCCAAAAGGACCAGGGACCCGCCGGCCAACCGCTGGCTCAACACGAGGAAAAGGACGAGGCCCAACATCACGGTTTTCCAGCCCAGTCGCCGGTTGGGCAGCGCCGCGAGGAGCGCGAGGAACAGCAGGTTGAACACCGCGAAGGGCATGTCCTTGGGGTTGGCCGCCGAATCCCCGAAGAACCGGGGGTTCAACAACAGGAGGACGGGCCCCAGCAGGGCGGCCCGGGGGTCGCCCGTGGATTGGAACACCAGCTCATAGGCCGCCGCGTAACCCAGGGCCGCCGTGGCCAGGTTGAAGCCGTGGAAGCGGTCGACGTTCGTGGAGGGATTGGCGAGGGACAACAGCATGCCGTAGGTGTGGTTGTAGACCTCGTTGCCGTCGGGGTCCTCGCGCTTTTCCACGAGCAGGCCCGGTTGGCCGGTCTTGAAGGACTGTTGGAGAAGCCAGCCCCGCATGTAGACGTTGGACTCGTCCCAGGTCAGGCCGAAGTCCGAGTGGAGGACGAAGGCCAGCACCGTATAGAAGAGAAGGAAGTAAAGGAGCGGCTTTCGGGACGGGGCGGGTTTCATGGCGGCGGCGGCCCCCCAGGGGTTCGTAGGAGGCGGGGGCCGGTCCTGGATTTTTCCTTCGGGGAAGAAGCCTTCCGATGGGGCGGCTTGGGGAGCAACGGGAGCCGGTAGATGGACAGCAGGGGAACCCCCTCCCGGACCACTTGATGGATCAATTGGGCGTAGGCGAGGGGAGGATCCTCGGCGCAGGAGGTCCCCACGAAATAATCCGCCTCCTCGGGTAGGGCGGTCCACTTCGCGTTGGGCGGCAGGTAATACACCGCCGGCACCGCGGTGACCCCGCAAAAAGCCACGTGGTAGGTCCGGGTCGGGTCGGTCAACTCGTTTTGGGAGAGCCAGCCGAGGCCCTCGCCCAGGGAGGCGCCCCAATAGTCCGTGGGGAACTTGTCCTCGACTTTCTGGAGTCCGCCGATCCATTCACTGAAGTAAAGGGATTGGTAGGGATGGAGGGCGACGAGGTCGATCCCGGCGCTGAGGGCTCCCGCCAAGGTGAGGGCGGCCAGGATGGCGCGCGGGAATCGATCCCATTTCGCCCAGAGGGAGGCGAAGGCCAGGGCCGCCACCAAGGAGAGGATCGGCCAGAGGTAGAGGAAGTGCCGCATGGTGTCGTAGCAGACGGGCCGCAGGAGGGTCCAGGCGAGGAGGTTCAAGACCAGCGCGGCGGTGGTGAGCCTTCCCGCCGGGTGGGACCCCAGGGCACCAAACCCCATCAGCCCCAGGGCGGACAGGGCCAGCAGGAACACCGGGATTCCCAAGCCCAGCCAGGCGGTCCAGTACCACCAGGGGAATTGGCCGACGGGGAGATTCCGCCCGAAAAAGAGCTCCGTGCCGCCGTGGGGAAAGGCGAGGGCCATCCGCGCCAGGGGAACCAGGTGGGACGGGAAATCCTGGAGCAGGTAGGGCCAGAAGACGAGCAGGAGGACGCCCCCCCCCACGGCCATGAGGGCCGGTTCACCCAGGAGGGACCCGCCCTGGGGACCGGTCCCCTTGGTTTTTTTCGGCCGGATCCGGTTTTCCCAGGCGTGGTGGAGCGCGTAAAGGAATGGGATCGTGACGCCCATGGGACGCAAAGAGACGGCCAACCCCGTGAGGAGGGCGCCGAGGGCGCAACGCACCCAGGGCCTTTGCCGGGCCGAGACCACGATCCAGGCCAGGGCGAGCAGGTACAACACGGCGAAGGCGCCGTCCTTCGGGTCGTTGGGAAGGTCGCCGAACAGCCGGGGGGACAGGACCAAAAAGGCCGGGCCCAGGAGGGACATCCATTTGGAACGGGTGACGGACCAGGCCAACCCGTACCCGGCGAGGAGCATGAGACCCGCGAAGGCGAGGTTGAGGAAGTGCGCGGTGGCGGCCTGGAGCGACGGGTTGAAGGGGTAGAGGAGAAGGGCGTAGAGGTGGCAATACAACAGGTCGCCGTCGCCGTCGGCGTAGAAGACCTTGGGCGTCAGGACGTCCCGGTTTTGCCCCTGGAAGTATTGGGCCAGCCGCATCCCCCTCAGGTAGACGTCCGGCTCGTCGGTGGTCAGGCCCCAATGGAAGCGGGTGACCCAAGCGAAGGCCAGGAAGGCCAGGAGGAGGACCAAAAAAGGTCCATGCCGGACGGCCAGCGCCCGGGGGCCTCGGGGTTCAGGGGAGGGGCTCACGGGGGCATCTTACCAGGGCTTTCCGGGCCGGGGAGGCCCTCGGGGTTGAAACCGGGGGCTTCTTGCCCCCATGCTGGGTGGGATCTCCAACGAGGTGCCCCTTGTCTCCCATGATCGCCTTGTCCGCCATCGGCCGGGACCGTCCCGGCATCGTGGCGGGGCTGGTCCGAGTGCTCGATGAGCAGGGCTGCCGCCTTGAGGAAACCAGCATGACCCGCCTGGCGGGGGATTTCGCGGCGCTCCTTCGGGCCTCCCTGCCCGAGGGAAAGGACCCCGAACCCGTCCGGGTTTCCCTGCAGGACGAGGCCAAGCGCCTGGGGATCCAACTGACCTGCCGGGTGCCCGGGGAGGACGAGACCCGGGGGGAGGAAGGGGGCCGGATCCACCGATTGGTCCTCCGGGGCTCCGAGAAACCCGGGGCCCTCCGGCGCGTGGCCGAGGCCGCGGCCAGGCACGGGCTCAACATCACCGAGCTCCACAGCCGACGAAGCGGGTCCGGCGCCCGGTCGGTGTTCACCCTGACCCTCCAGTTGGAAGTGCCCTATGCCCAGGCCGCCCACCGATTCGCCGGGGAACTGGAAACCCTCGAGGCCGACCTGGGGGTGGACCTGGAATTCGAGCCCGAGGCGAAGGTCAGGGCGTAAGGACAACGACGTTCCGGGACTTCCCTGGGGGCCCGGTAAATTCATTGAGGAAGAGGAGCTGAAAAATGAAATATCGGTTCGCGGTTGTGGCGGTGGCGTTGTTGATGGGCGTGGGGGTCCTGAAGGCCGAGGACAAGAAGCCCGCCTGCATGATGATGGGGAAGGGCGCGATGCCCACGAAGGCGGTCTGTTCCCTCTCGTCGGCCTCGGGCAGTTCGGTGTCGGGCTACGTGACCTTCGAGCAGAAGGGCGACGACGTCGAGGTGGGCGGCGAAGTGAAGGGCCTCACCCCGGGGGAGCACGGGTTCCACATCCATGAGAACGGCGACTGCACGGCGCCCGACGCCGCCTCGGCGGGCGGGCACTTCAACCCGACGGGCATGCCCCACGGCGCTTTGGACGCCAAGGAACACCACATGGGTGACATGGGCAACGTGAAGGCCAACCAGGACGGTGTCGCCAAGATCCGCCTGAGGATGAAGGGCGTGATGCTTTGCGCGATCCTGGGCCGCGGCGTCATCGTGCACGGCAAGGTGGATGACCTCAAGAGCCAGCCCGCCGGCAACGCGGGGCCGAGGGTGGCATGCGGCGTTATTGGAGCGATAAGCTCTGAAGTCGCCAAGAAATAAGAAGCCCATTCGCAACCGTTGCCCGAAGAAGGGTAGTCCCCGAGCG
>CAYMOV010000010.1:0-50287 GCA_964392085.1 uncultured bacterium | reverse complement strand
GCTCATGGAACTTGAGCGACTGGAAGAAATAGGTGTGCTGGAGCACGTCCCGGAGACGGCCGAATATGGACGAGGGTTCTTTCATGGTTCCATTCCCGTTGATCGAAATTGAAATCCAATGACGGGCGTCGCCGCCGTTAAAAGTACCTTCCGTTCGCCTTTTTCATCATCCCCTTAATAAATGTCCCGGCAACTGACCACGTCGGTCTGGGTGTTTTGGGTGACGAAATTCATGAAGTCGGCGATATGGGTCAGACGGACCAGGACCAGACGCCCTCCGCCGTTGCCGATGATCCCGACCTCAAATCCCCCCGGGAAGGAGGACCCGGCCGTCACGGGGGCGAAGCTCGGAACCTTATAGGCGGGGTCGTTGGCGGGCACCCCATGTTTGATGAGTCGCGCCATCCCGATGGGTTTCAAGTAGGTCCAAGGGTTGTCCCCGCTGTATTTCCCGAGCCAAGTCACGGCCTTGCTGCAAAGCGATACGGGGTAATCCCTGGGTATTGTGAATGAGGCGGCGGAGATCGAAGCGGCCCCCGCGGAGGCTAAGGTGAAATACGCCAAGCTGGTGGGTTGGGAGTAGTCCACGGCGTAGGTGATGGGCTGCTGGGGTGTGGGTTGGGGGGTGGGACTGTTCAGTTGGGCGGTCAGGTGGGCCCCCAGGATGGGGTCCGAATTGTAGACATCCTCCAATTGGGGGCCGTCGACGAGGGGGGCGCTCCGCCATTCCATGAGCCGATAGGTGGTGCGGTTGGGGATCGCCCGGGGGTTATCGGTGGTTAAGTAGAAGCAATAGAGTTTGTAGGTGTCCAAGGCGATGGTCATGCCTTGCCCCAGGACGTTCGTGACCGCGCGGCAGGTCACCCGTTGGTCCTGCGCGAGAAACAATAGGATGTTGCCGAAGGAGGCCGCGGAAAAAAGTGTCGTCGATTGGTCGAAGGACCCGGCGGATTGGATGGTGGGAAGCGTGGAATTCACCAGGGTCGCAGGGGACGCGGGGTAGGTGCCCCCGACATAGGCGCCCCCCGCCGCCCTGTCCAACCTCGCCAGGAGGGAGACCCCGTCCGAGTCGTTCTGGTAGAGGCGCTTGTTGGCTCCCAGCTTCAGGAAAAGGTACCCCATGGCCTCCTCGTTGGTCTTCTTCAGGCCCGTGCTGGCCTCATCGTGGCCCATGTTCGTCATGGCCTTGGAGAAAAGCGTGACGATCGCCAGGGTCACGAGACCCATGATGGTGAAGGTCAACAACAACTCGATGATCGTCCAACCCCGTTGGTTGGACAGGCGGTTCCGGCGGCGGGCCGAGGGGCGGAGGGTCCTCATCGCAGCACGAACTCCGACATGTCGAAACTGTAGTGCAGGTTGTACGAGCTCCGGTAGGCCTCCAGGAGGAACCAATAGCGTCCCGGCGGGAAGTTGACCGGCGAGGCGAAAGTCCAGTTGTAGCTGGTGCCGGTCATCATGTGGGCGCCCGTGGGACGGTCCCCGGCGTAGGTCGCGGTGCCGTCCTGGATCCATTGCCAGGGACCCGAAGCGGAGCTGGACGAGAACTTGAGCCCGTACTGGACGCTGACCGGCTCCGTGTAACCGGCGGCGTATTCGGACGTGTATTTCGTCCCGTCCCACTTGAGGAAGTTGGTGCCCCAAGTCACCGACATGGAATTGGTGTTGAGGTAGATTACGTCGCCCACCCCGGGTTTCTGGAGGTCCACCCGCGGCAACTGCGTGATATGGGACTCATTGCTGTAGAGCCCCCCGTCGAAGAAGGTGCGCATCATGGTGATCAGGACGATCTTGCCCAGGAGCGACGTCCCGGCGGGCCCCTGGGCGGGGAGGCCGTTGTTCGCCGTGAAGAAGCAGTTGGTGACCCCGGCGGTGAGGACGTCCCGGACCCTCACCACGCCGGCGGTGTCTGAGTTGGCGGGCGTATAGCCCCCTCCGTTGATCTCGTAGAACACCCGTTGGGTCGTCCCGACGGAGGGCACGTCGCATTGGGCCCGAAGGGACGTGTTCACGGCCTCGGTCCAGTTGTTCGGGGCGTTGATGTTGGCGGCCACGCTGTAAGGCCGGATGTCGGCCGAGGCGAAATCGCCCAGGGGAAAGTTGAACAGGTTCGCCAAGTCCGCCCCCAGGGCCGTGAGGGTGCAGGCCGCGGTGGTCGCGTAAGGGCAGAACCAGGTGGAGGTCGTGGAAGAACTCATGGCGGCGTTGGTGGTGGTGGCGTTCATGAACTGCACCGGCCCGGGGCTGGTCGCCAGCGAACTCACCTGCCGGTCCAAAACGGAGTTGTTGGTGTAGAGCGCACGGTAGAAATTGCCGACCGCCGGCCCACAGGGGAGATTGCCGCCCCCGGGGATGGTGCCGGCCGTGTTCTTCCAGTAGTTGTGGTAATAGTTGTCCGGGCAGAGCTCCCCCAGCCAATAGCGGGCGTACCAGGTGGTGTTGTCGTTGCTGGTGACGATCCGGCGGCTGACGAGGCCCATGTTGACACCGGTCGCGCCGGTTTGGTAGTCGCTGGCGTCGCCGATCTCATTGACGTAGGCGTTATTGACGGCCGCGACCCCCTGGGTGATCCAGGCCTGGGAGTTCAGGTGAAGTCCGTCGGCGGTCGGGGCCGTGGGTTGCGCGCCGATCTCGCCGCCCATGCCGAAGTCCCAATACGAATACCCGTTCAGGGTGGCCCAAATGGATTGGGTCTTCAGGAGACCCTCCCGGTAGAGCTGGCAAACCCGGGGATAATCGAACTCGAGCTTGTTCGAGGGGCCCGCCCAACCCGCGGTGGCCCCCGAATAGGCGGCGGCCTTGTCGAACCCCGGGAAATTGGCGGTGTTCACGATGCCCCAGAACCAGTTGTAGTTGTCCAGGTCCTTTGTGTCGGCGTAGGGGCAAAACCGAGGGTCCCCCATGATCTGGAACTGCTCGGTCCTGGGAGCCGGCTGGCCCACCCAACAATAGGTCCGGGAGATGTTCTGGAGATCGGTGGTGACCCCTTCCGCGAAGGTGGTGCCCAGGTGGCCGTTGCCCACCACGTCGAAATAGGTGATGGGGACCGAGTTCGCGCCGCCCCCCCCGTTCTGGGCCCAGGTGTAGTCGTCCCCCAAGCGGGTCTCGAAGACATGGGGGTTGCAGGTGACCGCCGTCGAAAGGTTCAGGGTGATGATCCAACGGGCGGTGTTGCGGCCGGTGGCGGTGCCGGTGCAAGTCGTCAGGTCGAAGTTGCCGCCGTCGAAAACCGTGGCCGACCCGGAACCGTTGAGCGGGCAAGGGCAGTACTCCAATTGCGGGTCGATGTTCATCGCCGTCGGCAAGCCATGGGTCTGGCCGGCCGTCCCGCAGCCCTGGTGGACCGAATTGTTCCTCATATTGGTGTTGAAGAGCTTGATCAGGGTGCCCCCGTTGACGTTGGTCAGCTGGTAATCCTGTGGGTAGGTCCCGGCCGCGGAGGTGGCCGGGACATTCGCGTATCCGGAGACGATATCCGTGACGTCCGCGCTGCCGATGATCTTCTTGATGGATATGCTGGAGGCGGTCAGCGTCTCGTTCGGGATGAATACCGAGGCGACCGGCAGGCTCAGGCGGTTGTAGGCGGAATAGTTGACGTAATTGAACATGTAGGGGTAGACCCGCAACTTAACCGTCAGGGTCGTCGGGGTTGCGAAAGGTGTGGCGCAGGCCTCGGGATAATTCAACTGTTCCGGGTGGGAGACAACCCGGAAGTTCTGGAGGCTACCGGTCCACCCCGCGGGGGCGGAATAGATATAGGACGCGCCCGCCGATCCCGCCCGGACCGTGGCCGGCATGCTCACGATCGAAAGGCCGTTGTTGAAGGTGTTCATGACGCCGTCGGGCCATTTGGCCGCGTCCGAGTAGTTCCGGATCGGGGGGATCGGCAGCATCTCGCCGCCCATGTTGACGATGAGCGCGTTCTGGTATTTCGTGGGGTTGCTGTTCATGTCCTCCAAGATCATTCGGAGCGTCGGCTCGGGCCACTTGGTCGGGTCGGACGGGTAGGCGGCCTTGGCCTCCGCCAGGGCGGCGTTGTAGATGCGCACCTCGTCCGGGTACCTTTCGGCGTGGTTGAACTGGTCGGCCAGGGAATAGTGCGACGCGTCGGCCAGGATGGGGTTATACAGCTGGGTCGTGCCGTTGTCCGCGGCCCGCATCTGGGCGCCGTCGTTCTCGAGGAGCGCGGCGTTGAAATACCGGTAGTCCTGGCCGGCGTCCACGTGCATCCGCCCGGGGTAGAAGTACACATAGGGCATGGCTTGGAGCTCGGCGAACCAGTCGTCGTTGACGAAAGGCGCGTACTCGGGGTCCCGGCCGTAGGAAAGCCGGTTGATGTAGTGTACCCGGGGGGTGAAACCCGGGTTGCGGGCCTCGATGTCGCTGATCATGTCGTTGAAGGTGTTGCGCAGGACGCTGACGTTCACCCACCACCCCGGCACGTTCAAAGGGGTCAGGGCGTAGATGTCGTAGGCCTGGGACGGCACGAGGTTGTCGCCGACGGTCCGCAGGATGCCCGAGACCTGGGCCAAGGGGATGACCCCTTGGCTGGGGTTCAACTCGTTGGCCAAAAACACCCGGACCGTGACCTGCCGCACGAAGTTGTCCGGCTGGTTCTCGGGCACTTCCACGTCGATATGGCGCACGAACTTCCACCCGGTTCCCCGGACCGAGTTGCCGCTCAGGGGGTTGGCCGGGTTCGTCACGCTGGCGCTCGTGGTGAGGATCGGCGAATAGCTGGCGAGGCTCGAGAGGCTGCCCGAGTAGAACTGGTCCAGGATGTAGATCTGTTGGTTCTCGTTGGCGTTGACCAAGGCCCGCAGCTCTTCCATCATCTGGAGGGCCTTTTGGGTGGCGAAGACCTTGTCCTTGGTGCGGACGGTCTGCTTGGACACGAACGTCAACACCGTGACCAGGGAAGCCGCCATGACGCTCAAGATGGCCGCCGCGATCAGGACCTCGATCATGGTGAAACCCGTTTGTCCCAACCGCCCCCGGCGGGCCCCGACCAGTCTTTTCGAGCGGAACATGGCACCCTCCCCCGTCAGTTGACCGGCAGGCCCCGGTTGATCCGGGTCGCCGAGCGGTTTTCGCGGAATTGGCAGACCTTCTGTTGTTCGATGGCGATTTGGCCCGGGACATAGGTGATGGCGGACCAATCCGAGGGGCTCGAGTTGGACAGGGTCACCCCGCCCAAGGCGATCAGGGCCCCGGAGATGCTGGAATAGTTGGACAAGGTGACCGTGCCCGTGACGTACACCAGGCCGTAGAAGATATACTCCGAGCTGGCCCCCGTGCCTGAGGTGTAATAGCTGTTGTTCAACACCACCAGGTCGCCGTCGATGAACAACACCCCGCTCCCCTTGCTGAAGCGGTTGTTGTCGTCGAAGGTCACGGGGTTTCCCGGGCCGCCCATGTCCAGGTAGAAAAGCTTGTCCTGGGAAAGCACCCGGGGGACCGGCTGGGTCATGTCGAACAGGGCCGTAACCTGGTTGCCGGAGAAGTCCGCCACCGAGTTCAGGGCCGCCTGGCTGACGCCGAAGACGCTGTTGACCGTGAGGTACGCGGGGGGGACCCCCGAAACGCTTCCCCCGACCACGGTCGAAGGACTGCCGTTCATCTTAACCGTCCCGGCGACGCAGCCGGCTACGCCCACGCCAGCGCCTCCGCCGCCGTCGATCCGGCCATCGCTGTTCACGGTGACCGAGGACAGGTTGGTCGCGTAAACCGCAGCCGGGTACATCGACGGAAGGTTTAACGTCATGCTTCGGAACTCCGTGCTGGCCCGCGCCTTGGACAAGACCTGGTTGGGGGGCACGTTGAAGGCCGGGATCATCGTGGCCGTCATGCTGGGTTGGGCCTTGATGAAGGTGTAACCCACGCTGGTGATTTGCCAGGCGCTTCCTTGGCCGTTATAGGGTTGCACCAAGGGGGTCGGGGTGGGGGAAGTGCCCGGCAAGGGGGTCGGGCTGAAGGTCGGGGCCGGGAGGAATTTCGACCTCGACCCGGTGATGTCATGGACCGCGTCGGGGTCCCAGGGCACCTTCGTCCCGACGGGGATCAGGAAGACTCCCACGGGGGTCGGGACCGTGGACCCGTAGGCGTCGGTCAGGGGGAATTTCTGGCGGCGGACCTCATAACGCATCCAAAGTTGCCGACCGTTCGGGAGCGAGGAAAGCGGGAACTCCCTCACCAACCCCACGCTGGCGTCGATGGTGTCCACGTCGGTGGTGCCGACGATCGGCACCGTAGAGGGGTTGAAAGCCATGTCGCACCAAGGAAAATAATTCTGGTTGGCCGAATGGACCCCCCCGGTTTGGCGCTTGAACCATTGCAGGGCGTCCAAAATCCCAGCCCGGGCGGCGCTTTCCGCTTCCACGACGTAACGGGCCTCGAACTTGGTTTCCTTGCTGGATTGGATCACCATCCGGGCGCCCGCCACCATGAGGGTGGCCCCCACGATGGCCAAGATCGTGGCCAACACCATGGCGGATCCCTCTTGGTTCAGCGGCCGGATCCTGGACTTTTTTGGGTCATTGGTTCGGGATTTCATGGCGTTCATCCCCTCGGGTGAATCTTTCGAGACCTGTAAGAGCAGGTTCTATGCCAAAACCATCGATAGAATAGCCTTTATTTAAGCTGTTTTTCGGGGATTTAACGATAAGAACGCCAGTTTTTTGCCATGAGTGGGTATTCCAAACCCCTTATTGGAGCCCTGACGGGGTGTTCCGGGGATATGTCAATTTTGCGGGAGCCAGGATCCAGTCCCGGAAACCAGGGGAAAGGCATCAACCGGTTAGGGCCAGGTTTGGACCAGCCCGGGAGTCGTCTTAAAGCTCCCACTCCTTCATCTTATGGAGGAGGGTCTTATAGCTGACCCCCAGCCGACGGGCCGCTTCGCTCTTGTTCCCCTTGGCTTCCAGGAGGACCTCCGAAATTTTCTTTTTCTCGGCCTCGGATTGGGCCAGTTGTGAAACCGCCTTGAGCCCCCCCAAAGCCGCCCCCTTGGGATCGGCCAAAGGGGTCGCGGATTCCAACAGGTCTTCCCCCCGGATGAAGGGGCCCTTCGCGAGGATGACGGCCCGCTGGAGGCAATGCTCCAGTTCACGGACATTACCGGGCCAAGCGTGACCTTTGAGGACGGTCCAAGCCGACTCCTCCAAGGAGATTCCCTTGCCCGATTGACGGTTGAATTTCTCGAGGAACGCCTTCGCCAAGGCCTCCAAGTCCCCGGGCCGGTCGCGCAACGTCGGGACGGTCACCGGGATGACGTTCAGGCGGTAAAAGAGGTCCTCACGGAAACGGCCCTGCTTGATCGCCTCCATCAACGGCCGGTTGGTGGCGGCCAGGACCCTGACGTCCGACTTGAGGGTCTGGATCCCCCCCACCCGGTTGAATTCCTTTTCCTGGAGGACCCGCAGGAGCTTCACTTGGGATTCCACCGGGATCTCGGACACCTCATCCAGGAAAAGCGTCCCACCCGCGGCCGCCTCAAACCGGCCGACCTTGCGTTCCACCGCGCCCGTGAAGGACCCTTTCTCATGCCCGAAAAGCTCGCTCTCGAAAAGGGTGGGCGCCAAGGCCCCGCAGTTGAGGCTGACGAAGGGCTTCGTGGCGCGCTTCGAATGGCGGTGGATGAACTTGGCGAAGAGTTCCTTCCCCGTCCCGCTCTCGCCCTGAATCAGGATGGTGGCGTCGCTCTGGGCGGCCATTTGGGCGGTCTCCAGGGCCCGGCGAAACGCGGGACTCTGCCCGATCAGCTCCGGCCCGGTTTCCCCGGGGGGGGGATCGGCCTCCCGCCACCGGGAAAGGGCCATACGCACCGCTTCCACCAAGTGGTCGTTCTCGACGGGCTTGGTGAGGTAGTCAAAGGCCCCGGCCTTCACGGCCCGGACCGAGGACTCAATGCTGCCGTAAGCGGTCAAGACGATCACTTCCACCCGGGGATCGATGCGTTTGGCCTCCTGGAGCACCCAATGGCCGTCCGCGCCGGGCAGCCGGAGGTCGGTGAGGACAAGGCGGAAGGTTTTCTCCCTCAAGTGAAGGGCGGCTTCCTCGGCGGAGGCCGCCGGGGTGACGTCGAATCCCGCGGCGACAAGGACCTTCCGCATCAATTCCCGGAGGGAATCCTTGTCCTCCACCACCAGGATGGGGATGGGCGGGGGGGCGGTCACGGGGGATCCTTGAGGGGAAGGGGTTCCCGCGCGGGGGGGGCGGGATCGGATTCCTGCGAGGGCAGGCAAAGGGTCATCTCGGTCCCCCCCGAAGGGGAGGCCCCGAAATCCAACCGGCCCTTGGCGGCTTGGGTGATACGCCGGACGATGGAAAGTCCCAAGCCCTTGCCCTGGGGCTTCGTGGTGAAGAACGGATGGAAGACATTGGCGCGGATCGAATCGGGGATCCCTGGGCCGGAGTCCCTCACAACCAGGACCGCCTCCCCGGATTCAGAAAGAAAGGATCGGATTTCCACCACGCCATCCCGGGGGGACGCTTCCACCGCGTTGAGGGCTAGGTTCGAGAGGGCCTGGTAGGCTGAAACGCGGTCCAATCGGACCCAAGGTTCGGGGTTATCCGGATTAAATCGCAAGGCGACTCCCCTTTCCTGGAGCGTGCGGTCCAGGTCCTTCAACAAATCCTCCCGCAAGTCAGACCATCGGAGGGGTTTTTCGGAGGCTTCGCGGCGGCGGAGGAATTCCACGAACTCGTCCACCACGCGTTGAAGTTGTTGCCCCTCCTCATGGATGGTCCTGGCCATTTCAAGGGACTCCGGGTCGAGGCCCGGCCTTTTCAAAAGGAGATCCGCGTAACCCAGGATGCCCCCCAGGGGGTTCCTGATCTGGTGGGCCAGCCCCGTCGAGAGGTCGACGAGGGAAGCCAAGCGTTCGTTGATCCGGACCTGTTCCTCGAGCTTCCGGAAGGACGTGCGGTCCGTCAGGGTGACTACATAACCCCCCGGGAACCCTTCACCGGAGGGCAGGGGGGCACCGCTCAGTTCCAAATATCGGTGTTCACCGCCCTCCTCCCAGATCACATCGGTTGGGAGAACGACCTTACCCTGCTCCAAGACCCGGGCGAGGAACGGCCGGAGGGGATTTTCCGCAGCTAGGAGCCGGTCGGCCTTCAACCCCAAGACCTGGGGTTGCCGGCACCTCAAAAGGGCCTCCGCCTGGCTGTTCAGGCCCGCTACATCGCCTTGCGCGTCAAACCCCAAGACCGCCACCGGCACGCTCTCCACGACCCGGTCGTTGTAGCGTTCCATGAATCGGGCCCGGTCCCTCGCCTGCTCATAGAGGGATTGGAGTTCTTCTTCCTTGGCCTTGAGGTCCTCGGTCAGGAGTTTGAAGACCGCTTCGAGGACCTCGGCGTCATTCTTGAACCGTTTCCCCGGCAGTCCGCCCCCATGGGCGCTGGCGTATTCGGCCAACTTGAGGACCAACCGGTGGATGGGAAGGGCCACGAAAAAAACGAAAACCACCAGGGCCGACAGGAGCAACACCAAGGCTGCCGCTTGGAGGAGATAAGGGAGATTGTCGGGAGCGAGCCAGTTCATCATGGGAACCCATGTTACCCGAGGGGGCCCTCAGGCGGGAGGGGGGGAGGGGGCGGTTTCGGCGTAAAGGGTTTTTCCCCGTTGGATCACCGGGATCGGGCGCAAAAAAGCCCCGGCGCAGGGGCCTTCCAGGCATCGGCCGTCCGTCGGGTCATAGAGTGCCCCGTGGTTCATGCAAACCAGGAATCGGCCGTCCGGTGTGAAGAAACGGTTGTCATCAAGGTCCAACCCCACGGTCCAATGGCGGCATTCGTTGAGGTAAGCCCGGAACGACTTCCCCTGCCGGAACGCGAAGCCTTCCCGGGTCAACCCATCCAACTCAAAGGTGAATTTGACGGTCTGGCCTTCCTTTAAATCCTCCGGACGGCCGATTCGGGTCCTCCCGCTGGGCGGGGAGCCGCCCGCCGCCCGTTTCTTCCCGGCGACGGCCTTCCTCAAGGCGCCAATCCCAAGGTTTGCAGGCCCTGGTAGACCCGGGTCGCCGGTTCGGACCGGTTCATGGTGTAAAGGTGGATACCCGGGGCCCCGTTCTCCAACAGGTCGGCGCATTGCCGGACCGCGTATTCCACTCCGAGGCGGGTGACGGCTTCCTTGTCGGCTTGGACCGCCTCCACGGCGGCCCGGAAATCTTTCGGGATCTTCCCCCCCGACAGGCTCCCCAATCTTTCCAACTGCGCCGCGTCCGTGAGGATCCAGATGCCGGGTTGGACCGGCGCCTCCACGCCCCGGGCCCGGAGCCGCTCCAAGAACCGGAAATAATCCTGGTTGTCGAAGAAAAGCTGGGTCACCACGAATTCTCCGCCGGCCTCGATCTTCTCCTTCAGGTGTTCCAGGTCGACCTCGCGGTTCGGGGCCTCGGGATGCCCTTCGGGGTATCCCGCCACGCCCAGGGAAAAGTCGAAGCCCTCCGCCCGGATGAACCGCACCAACTCGGAGGCGAACCGGAAACCATCGGGGGGGGGCGAATAGGTGGCTTGACCCTTGGGGGGATCCCCCCGGAGGGCGAGGAGGTTTTCCAATCCCGCGTCCCGGAGTTTGCCCAACAACCCCCGGACTTCGGCGCGGGAATGGCCCACGCAAGTGAAGTGGACCAGCGGAAGGACGCCCGCCGATTTCAGCCTGACCGCGATCTCGTAGGTCAGGTCCCGGGTGGAGCCGCCCGCCCCATAGGTGATGGAGATGAAGTCGGGCCCCAGCCGTTTTAATTCCTCGACGGTTTGGAATAGGGAATCCAGGCTTCCGTCCCTCTTGGGGGGGAAAAGCTCGAAGGAAAAGACCCTTTTCTTTCGCTGGAACAAGTCATGGATGCGCATGGTATTCCCGGCCTTAAGGTGTCCTTGGACCGATAGGGTACCTTCATCCCTGGAATTTTGGAACATCCGTTTCCAGGCTCGCGGCCCGGCGGGGTGGGGAGCCGGGCTTCCCCGGGGATTTGAAAAGGGAACTCCAAACTAATCCGGGGGGACCGCGGGTAGTCGGGAGGGGTGGAGACTCAAGCCCCTTCCTTTTAAGCCCTCCCCTCGGCCAAAATGGGGCCATGAACAGCCCCGACCGAATCCACTTATCCGGCCTCTCCTGCCCCTGCGTCATCGGGATCTTCGATTGGGAGAGGAAAAAAAAACAGGCCGTCGTGATCGACCTCAGCTTCCCCTGCGACAACCGGCGCGCCGCCCGGACCGACCGCATTGAGGACGCCCTGGACTATAAAAAGGTGGCCAAGGCGGTCTTAGCCTTCGTCGGCCGAAGCCGTTATGGGCTAGTGGAAACCCTGGCCGAGGAACTGGCGGCACACCTATTGGAAGCCCAGGGCCTGCGGGAAGTCACCCTCCGGGTCTCGAAACCCGGCGCCATCCGTTATTCCTCCAACGTCGGCGTCGAGATCACGCGGTCCAATCCCACGGGACGGGTTTATTTCGGCCTGGGCTCCAACCTGGACCCCCAGGCGCATCTTCGCGCCGCCCTTCGGGACTTCCAGAAGGACTTCTCCGGGTTCATTAGCTCATCGCCTTATGTGACCTCGCCCGTCGGCACGAAGGGGCAATCCGATTTCTGGAATTTGGCCCTGGGGGTGGAAACCGGGAAGACCCCGGCCCAACTGGAGGCCTGGACCGCCCGGCTGGAAAAACGCGAGGGCCGGTTACGCGGCAAGGACCGGAGCGGCCCCCGGACCTTGGATGTGGATCTCCTGGATTACGACGGGAGGACGGACCTACCCACCCGAAAGCCCCTTCCCCACTCCGATATCGAGGACAAAGCCTTCGTTTTGTTCCCGTTTTTGGAAATAGCCCCCCATTGGATCCACCCCCGCACCGGGCTCACCTTGGTGGAGTTAGCGGCCAGGTTCAAAGGCCGGGGCCAAAAAATCCGGCGGCTCGACCCGGGCGTCCTGGGGATCCCCCTGGCCTGATCGGCGCTTCCGAATTTGATCGTTCCCTTAGATAAACCTTCCCCCATCCACCCGTAGGATCTCCGCTGTCGTGAAACTCGCCCGGGCCAAGTAAAGGACCGCCTCGGCGATATCCTCCGGGGAGCCAGCCCGTTGAAGGAGGCTTTTTTGGGCGAGAGCCTTCCTCCTGGTTTTCGAATAGGATTTCGGAAAGGTGATGACTCCCGGCGAGACGCCGTTCACCCGGACCTTCGGTGCCAGTTCCAACGCCAATACCCGGGTCAGGGCCGCCAGGGCGGCTTTCGAGGCCAAATAGGCCGGATGATCCGGAAGGATCGGATGGTCCGCGTAGGTGTCCACCAGGTTGACGATGGAACCCCGGTGATTCGCCAAAAGGGGGCCCAGGGCCCTGGAGAGAAAATAGGGCGCCATGGCGTTGACCCGCGTCATCCGCTCCCACGCTCCGGGCGTCCCTCCCCCGGGGGTGGGGTGGAACTCGGAGGCTCCGTTCACCAAAAGGTCCAAACGTCCCCAGGCCGCTCCGACTTGCAGTCCCCAAGCCCCGACCCGGGAGGTTTGGGCGAGATCGAACGGCGCCAACCGCGCTTCGGCGCCCATGGATTCGAGTTCCCGTCCCAGCTTTTGAAGGCCAGGTTCCCGGCGACGGGCATGAAGAACCAGGCGATAGCCTTCCCCCGCCAAACGACGGCAAAGGGCCTGGCCCAAGCGACCCACACTTCCCGTCACCAAGGCCACAGGCCGATCGGTAGCGGCCGGGTAGTGGACGGATGATCCGAGGGCCGGGTTTTTCATTCGGAGGCCTTTCGTCGTTCTTCCTCAAGTTTCACCAGCTTGGGGAGGAATTTCCAATGCCAAGTTTCCAACGCGACCGGTTTGACCGAAGATCCAGCCGATTCCAACAGGCGCACCGCAGAGGTCCAGACCGGGGATCCCGGGCCGTGGAGTTTCAACCGCTCCCTCAGTTCCCGGAGGAGGGAGGGCGGCCGCACTTCCAACAAATCGCCCAGGGCTTCCTCCTCCAGTTCCTCGTTTTTGGCCAGTAGTTCCAGCAGCCAGCCCAAGGACCGCGCGGCCGCGTAAAGGTGGGTAGGTTCCCGACGGGTATGGGTGGGAAGCCGTAGGGCGTTCGCCAGGACGAACCGCCCCGCCGCCGGGATGTTCACCTCGTAGGACCTGCCGAGGGACGTCACTTCCACGGGGTGGGGTTCCGCCAACTCCAGGTGGACGTAGGGTTCTGGAACCGCGGCCAAACCTTTCCCCGAGACCGTTTGGCCGGGGCGGACCTTGGGGCAGAGGAATTGGACCCAACCCAGGTCCCCCCTAAAATAAGCCGGGCCGGGGACCGCGCCCGGGGCGTCCGGTGTCCGTTTTTGGAATCCGCGGGCCTTGAGGTGTTCGGCCAATCCCTTCGGGTGGGACCCTCCCCGTTCGCTCCCGAAAAAGGTCCAAGCCTCGGGGTGGGCGGGGGCCCGCCTCTCTAACAGGGCCAAATGATAAAGTTCGGAGGCCCGACCGCCCAAAAGGACCAATTCCGGGAGGAAGGGTTCCAGAACCGGAAGCCAGGCGGAGACGGAAGCGTGGGTCCGAAGCAATGTCCACTTCCTTGATTGATGGGCGTTGACTCAATGGGATCTAACGGGGCAAGGATACGCCGACGCCCTACACGATCCAACGGCCATCCCATCCAATCGGAGGGGGTCGGTCTTGGGCCCCGCAACAGGCTATCCTTTGACCCGGAAACCCTCTTTTTCCAATATCGGTCGGATCCGTTCCCGCTGGTCCCCCTGGACTTCCACAACGCCCCAGCGAAAGGTGCCGCCGGTCCCACAGGACGACTTCAGCTTCCGGGCCAGTTCCTCGAGATCCCCCAACGACCGGGTAAACCCATCGACTACCGTCACGGTCTTGCCGCCACGGCCTTGCTTTTCAATCCTCATCCGGACGATCTCAGCCATCGGACCCCTCGGACCGTCCCATCGGGACCGGTTGGGAAAAAAAAAGCCCCTCCGCACTTTTCAAAGTGCGGAGGGGCGCTGTTGGTTGCGGGGGCTGGATTTGAACCAGCGACCTTTGGGTTATGAGCCCAACGAGCTACCGGACTGCTCCACCCCGCGTCTGTATGGCGTCGAAACGCCGATTTCCCTTCGGACCGTCTTGAATTGGTGCCGAGACCCGGGGTCGAACCGGGACGGGCTTTGGGCCCGAGGGATTTTAAGTCCCTTGCGTCTGCCAATTCCGCCATCTCGGCCCGGCAGTTCCGCAAGAAAGAACAGCATACTGGAGCCATGTGGTTCCGTCAATCGAAAGGACTTACCGCGACGAGGAACCGAACTTGTAGACGGTCTCGCCGGGACGGATCAGGTTCAATTCCTCCCGGGCGGTCCTTTCGACAGCCTCGGGATGGGTGCCGTAATCCTTGTACTCGGCTTGGAGCCCATCGATTTGGGTCTGGAGTCGAAGAATGTCCGTTTGGAGGTCCTGGCGTTCAGAGCGGAGTCGAAGGAGGTTCCAGAGCCCTCGGTTCCCATAGGCCATGAGGACCAGGGCCAAAGCCGATCCCAAGACCCAGGCGGAGGCCCCAAGCCTTGGAGGGGCCTGGATTCGGTCGGACGCCGAGGAGTTCCGAAATCGGCCGAAGATCCCCAAAAGTTCTCGTTTCACCGGGTCTCCCATGGCTTGAGGATGTCTCGCCAACCCCGCTTCGATTCACGGCTCCACCTGTTCCAAACCGACTGGGGCGGTAATGCGTCACGAGTTATTCTATAGGTCCAAAGGATCTTTTCAAGGGCGGTCGTCGGAAGCGCCAGGAGGAAGGGCAGTCCGAGGATCAAACCCACTTGGGCGGCGGGTACGGTCCCCATCAAAACCCACGCGCTTCCCGTCGAGAGTCCCAAAAGGACCGTTTCGATGGGGTTCGACAGCAAGAGGAGAATGGCCCGCCAAGCCACCCGCCAGGCTGGGTCCGGGCGGAAAAACAACAATGGGAAATGCCAAATCGAGGACAACGCCAACAACCCGAGGATCATGCCGGCAAAAGCCGCCAACACCCATCCCCACCCATACCCGTCATGAGCCAGATCCAGGTAGAGGACAAGGTTGTTGAAACAAAGGGCCCCTAACAGGAGGGTACCGCCTTCCAAGATGAAGACTCGCCCAGTATCCGAAAGCCACCGACCTGGAAAAAAGGGTCTCCAGGGTTCGGGCGGATCGATATAGCAGGAAAAAACCTTCCGGCCGAGATAAGCCAGGACCGCCGAGAGGGCCAGCGCCGTGATTATCGCCAGGACCGCCCGGCCCAGGAGAAACGGGAACCGAGCCCAAATTTTAGAGGCGACCAATAGAAGCCCTGCCGCGAAGGCGGATCCAACCGCCCCAAGGGCCACCAGGGTTCCAAGTGAATCGTAGCTTCGCCAAAAACACGCCCGCAGGATGGAGGAAGGAAGGGGCCTTTGGAAGGCGGGGTCGACGGCTTCGGGGGTATCCGACAACGGGCTCAGGTCAGTTCTTTCTCGAACTTCGGGATGCCCTTCTTGAGTTCCAAACGTCCCCGACCAAGGTTCCCGTCCAGGTTCAGGGCCAAAGTGACGAAATAATTCTGTCCGACCATCATCATGATCATGACGGCCTTATCGGTGGTGATCAGGATTTCCGTTGTATTGCCCAAACCGAAATTGGAGGAAGCTTTCATGGCGTTCTTGATGATGGTCGAGTACTCGGCCCCGACCGCGTTGATGTCGAAGGTGGCCGAATGGGAAATCTGGTCGATGACGATGCCGTCCATTCCGACCAAACCGCCGCCAATGGAACCCTCCACATTGGCCAGCATCTCTTCGAGTATTTTTTTAAAATCCATGAGTTGAGCCTGCCCTCATCCCTCTTGTTATTCGACCGATGTTAGCGTTCCGCGTCTGGTCGCGAAGCATTACCGATTCGCTTTCCAATCCCAACGGGGAACCCCGGGCAAGAGATTTTCGGCGCCCATGGGGTTTCCCATGAAAAAGATCGACCTTTGGTTGCCCCTGGTCAGCGGGTCCCAAAGGGCGACCGGCAGTTAGTTTAGCGGAAAAGCAACGGCCCCGGTGGGGAAAAAATGCCGTTTATGGGCCGTCGAATCCCAATCGGGCTGGAGCGGATCAGGCCTGGAAGACTTTTTCTATTTTTTTGACAGAAGAATCGAGGGCCAGGCGAAGCATGCCGATCTTGATTTTATCATCCGCCAATACCACCAATACGCCCTTCGCGATTCCCACCAACAAGATTTGGCCCGATTCAGCCGTCACATGAACCTGGTGGAGATGGCCTTGGACCGAACGGGAAGCGGCTTGCCGGGTGCTTTTGAAGATCGTGGCGGCGATTTGGCTGAGGCCCGGTGTGTCCTGTCCCGTCTTGCCCAACGAAACCACCAAGGTCCCGTCTTCCTTGGTCAAGAAACTCCCTTGGATGCCGTCCACCCCGGCCAACTCGGCCAAGATGCCCTTGAGGCCGTCCACTTCCCCCGCGGTCAGGGAAAGCGAAGCGGAGGGGGCCACCGGCACGGCAACGGGCTCAAGGGTTTTCGCGGGGACGGAAGTTGGGGCGGGGGGGGGCGCCGGAATAGGCTCAGGTGTTTCCACCGGTTTAGGGGGCGGGTCGTTCTTCTTGGGGGGCGGCGGCGGGGTTCTCTTATCTTCCACCATTACGTCATCTTTTCCGCCCCGCAGCATGACTTGAAGGATGTCCTCGTTCGTGAATTTCGATTCGTCCCGACCCTCCCGGCGGGATTTGGGGGGCGGCGACTTTCCCGCCTTGGCGTCATCCAAGAGCGAATCGCCGATCGGTTCGGGGGGGCGGGTGAACTCGTCCTTCTTGATCTTGGAAGCCACCCCACCTGTCGAGGATTGGTGTTTCTGCTGTTGTTCAACCGCGGTGGCAAGCTTTTGACGCAAGAGCAGGTTTTGGGGGTCTTCGGCCAACAGTTCTTGGTACACCTCGATGGCTTTATCGAAATGGCCCTGCTTCAGATAAAGCTCGGCGATCGTCAAGGTGGCGGAGCTGTCCTTCGTGGGGTTGGGTTCTTCCTTGGCCGGGTAAGGTTTCCCCGAGGCGGGGCCGTTCCCGCCGGCGGACACCGGGGTACCCGGACGGGATTGTTCCTGGGCGGCCAACTCAATCGCCTTCTTAAGGAACGCCTGGGTGGGATCGTCATCAGGGTTGAGGGCGAGTACCTTCTGAAACTCCTCAATGGCTTCCGAATAATGCTTTTGGCTGAGATAAAGCTCCCCAAGATGGGTGAGCGCCTGAAGGTTCTCGGGATCGGCCTCTAAAACCTTTTTAAATTCGGATTCCGCCTCTGGATTTTTCCCCTGGTCTTGATAGATTCGGCCCAAAACGACGCGCGCCATCGTGTAATGGCCGTGACGCTCGAGGCCCTTCCGGCAGATTTCCAGGGCCTCATCCAACTGCCCTTCCTTACGGAGCGCGTCCGCAAGGGGACCAAACAACAAAGAATCGGGATTTTCCTCGAGTTTTTGCCGGAGGTTCTTAATTTCGGGGGAAGGGGGTTGGGTCATGCTGGGCCGGACACATCGGGTCTCGGGGCTTGGAGATGGCGAAGAGCCCGTAAAATCAGGCGATTCGGAACGTTGTGGTTCATGCTAACGGCGCCCATTTTTCTTGTCAACACAAATAGGGCCTTCCCGGCCCTGGCTTTTTTATCGAGTGATAACAGACGAACGATTCTGCCCGGTTCCAACCGAGGGAGAGGGGCCAAAAGACCGAACTCCCGCAAAAGCGCTTCAATCCGAAAAGGCACTTCCGCTTGGCATAACCCCATATCGACGGAGATCCGGGACGCGCCGACCATCCCAAAGGCCACCGCTTCCCCGTGTTGCAGGCCCCGGGAGGTCAAAAGGGATTCAAAGGAATGCCCCAAGGTATGCCCAAAATTCAAACAGGCGCGGAGACCGGCTTCACGCTCATCCATTCTGACGATGGACGCCTTAATTTCGCATGAACGTCGGATCATTTGGGTGACCGCTTGGGGATCCTGGCGCCGCAAATCCCCCACATGCCTTTCCAACCATTCGAAATAGTTCGCGTCCAGTATGACCCCATGCTTGACCACCTCGGCCAAACCAGCCCGGTAGGTCCGTTCAGGAAGCGTGCGGAGTACCGCCGTGTCGATCAAGACGGCCCGGGGTTGGTGGAACGCCCCGACCAGATTCTTGACGCCCTGGAAATCAATCGCCGTTTTCCCCCCCACACTGGCGTCCACCTGGGCCAAGAGCGTGGTGGGAACCTGGATGAAATCAATGCCCCTCATGTAAAGGGCCGAGGCGAGGCCCCCAAGATCCCCGACGACCCCGCCCCCCAGTGTCACAAGGCAAGCGTCCCTTTGGAGTCCACGTTGGGCCATCGCGCGGAGAACCCTCATAAGCTGGCGCTCGTTTTTGGCGGACTCCCCGTCCGGAATCGTGAATGTATCGACCCGACCCAGCTGTCGGAGCGATCGCCTCAAGGGGGAACCATGGAGACCCAGGATCCGACCGGTGGAAAGCACCATGAAGTTTTTAGCCCTGGTAGCCCGACGGATCCTTGGAGCCGAACCCGAAAGCCATTCGAAACCGATCCAAATCGGATAGGACCTCTTTCCAAGGCGAACCGTCACACCCACTGGTTTTGTCATGATTCCTTACCCTTTGGAGGGCCCGGGCTTTGGGTTTTGGGCGTCCTCCAAACCACGATGGCCGAACCGATTGAAAAGAAAATCCCGAACACGATCAACACCAAGGGCAGGAACGCCCTCCAGGGGGATTCCCCGGTCAGGCCGTGTGGCGCCAACTCGGAACCAATCCAAACGAGCCCAAAGCCGCCCAGGAGGGTCAGGATCTTGCTCCAGGGCGCAAATCGAGGGTTCTCCACCCGGGCCGCCCTGGAAGGTGGCCGAAAATCCATCACCAAGCGGATGATCCGCGACCGGTCCAATTGGGAAGGGTACTCCCGTTCAAACTTCTCCGCCAACTGGGGGAGCGTTCCCGAGCGCTCATGCACCCTGAGTAAAAAGTCGAAACCTTCGTCCCATTTGGGATCCAGCGCCAACGCTTCCGACAAAAGGGCTTCCCCAAAGCCCGGGGATTCCGCGCTGCCTGGGCCCAAATACTCCTTGGCCCAACAGCGGGCTTTCCCTCGGACGCTTTCCATATCCCCAGGGACGAGGGCGGCCAACTCCGACCAAAGTCTGTAACCCTTTTTCCAATTCCATAACGATTCGGCTTGTCGCGCCTCGTCCAATAGGGCCGCGGCCCGTTCCCAACCGCATTCCTCGCAAACCCCTCCCGGGGTTTCATGCCGACAATGGGGGCAGATCAAAAGGACGACGCTCCTTGAGGAGTATCCCAATCTCTTCCGCGACCGCCTCGGGCGATTTCCCGTCGGTGACCACAAACGCGTGGGCTTGGGAGTAGGTCGGCGTCCGTAAGGCGATGAGTTCCTGGATTTTTTTCTGGGGGTCCGGGTCTTGGGATAAAAGCGGTCGGCTCGGCAAGTCGCCCTGGACCCTTTCCCACGTTTGCGCTTCCCCCGTCCTCAACCAAACGCAAAACCCCGCTTGGAGGAGGCGCTCCCGAAGGGTTTCCGCCATCCAAAAACCCCCGCCCGTTGCGATGACCTGGCGGTCCCGTAACGTCAATCGGTCCAACAGGGCCTTTTCCATGTCCCGAAAAGCCGGTTCCCCATGGCTCCGGAAGATTTCCCGGATCGACAAGCCCGCTTCCTTTTCAATGGCCTGGTCCGTGTCGATGAAATCGAACCCCAACCGGACCGCCAAGGCCCTACCGGTGGAGGTCTTCCCCGATCCCATGAAACCGACGAGAATCAGGTTGGGGCGCACTTTCAGTAACGCGCCTGTTCTTTGAGGAGCGCGGCCCAACGCTGGCGGATTTCACCCATGTGATCACCGCCTGTTTTTTCCAGGAGGGTGTCCGCGAGGGTCCAGGCGCATACCGCCTCCCCGATGACGGCGGCCGCCGGGAGGGCGCAGACGTCCGAACGCTCATAACCAGCCCGCATGGGTTCCTTCGATTCAATGTCCACGGACCGGAGCGCCTTTTTCAGGGTTGAGATGGGTTTTTTCGCGGCCCGGAGAAGGATCACTTCGCCGTTGGACATCCCGCCTTCGATCCCCCCGGCGCGGTTCGTCAACCTTCCATAGCCTTTCCCGGACTTCCAAACGATTTCATCGTGGACTTGGCTGCCGGGGCGTCCGGCGTTCTCGAAAGCCCTTCCGATTTCAACGCCCTTCACCGCTTGGATGCTCATCACGGCCTGCGCCAGGCGGCCGTCCAACTTCCGGTCCCACTGGACATGGCTTCCCAAGCCTGGCGGGACCCCAGTCACCGCGATTTCGAATACACCCCCGAGGGTGTCCCCGGCTTTAGAGGCCCGATCGATCAAAGCCATGGCCTTCCGCTCGGAAGGTGCGTGCAACATCCGCACGGGCGATCGGTCGGCCTTCAGGTTCAGGTCGAAAGGCAGGTTTCGGGGGACCGGTGCCGTCACGCTACCCAATTGGGCGACATGGCTTTGGACCCGAACCCCGAAAACACCTAGGAACTTCTTAGCGACGGCCCCGGCGGCCACACGGACCGTGGTTTCCCTCGCGCTGGCGCGTTCCAGGATGTTTCGGAGGTCCCGCTGGGCGTACTTCATCCCTCCCGCCAGGTCCGCGTGACCAGGCCTGGGCCTGCGGAGGGGGTTGCCGGGGAGACCACCGGGTTCCGGGGACATGAACTTCTTCCAGTTCTCATAATCCGCGTTTTTAACGAAAAGGGCGATCGGCCCACCCAAGGTCTTCCCTTTTCGGACCCCCGAGAGGATGTCCACCCGGTCCGTTTCGATCTTCATCCGGCCGCCGCGCCCATACCCCATCTGCCTCCGGGCCAACTCGGCGTCGATGTCTTCCGGGAGGAGTTCCAGGTTCGCGGGAATCCCCTCTAAAAGGGCCACCAACCCTTTCCCATGGGATTCCCCGGCGGTCAGGTAGCGGATCATTCGACTTTTTCTCCTGGTCCCCTTAACAAAAGGACCCCCCCAATCCGGGAGGGTCCATGGGGTTTTGATCGACCTGTCGACTGGATCGACTAGGATTCCAAAAGGGTCGGAGTGACGAAAATAATAAGTTCGACCTTCTTGTTTTCCTTCGCGGTGTTCCGGAAGAGGGCCCCCAGGATCGGCAAACTTCCCAAGAGGGGTATTCGCTTGACGGTGGTTTGGACGATATCCCGCACCAGACCGCCGATCACGATGGTCTCGCCGTTCTTGACGGTAAGGGTCGTGATAGCGTGTTGAACGGTCGTGGGGGGCGGGCCACTGGGCGGGGCAGGTCCCGAGGCGGATGTGATGTTCACCTCAATGACCGTCGTGATCTTTCCATCATCCGTGATACGCGGGGTCACTTTCAGGCTGATCGGCAAAGGCAGCGCCACGAAAGATTGAGTGATGATCGGGTTGGACCCAGCGGGCGGGAAAGTAATGGATTGGGTGGTGAAGATCACGTTTTCGGTCGTCTCGATGAGGGCCGCCTGGCCGTTCAACGTCGCGATTTTGGGGCGCGAGATGATTTTCCCGTCCTGGTTCGACTCCAAGGCGTTCAACGTGGCGTTGACGTTGAACCCCGCCCTCGCGGTCAAAAAGTTGATCGCCCCCGGGTTGAAGGTGGAACCGAGCTGGGTGAGTCCCGCGCTCACTCCCGGATTAACCCCTCCGTTATCCGCGGTCCAAAGGACCCCCAATTCATTCAGGTGATCGGTGTTGACCTCGACGATCGTCGATTCGATCAGGACCTGTTGGAGTTCAACATCCAACTCCTTGATCACTTCCAGGATGACGCCCATGTTGGCGGCGGACTCCCAGACGATGAGGCTCTGGCTCCGGGGGTCCACTTGGATCTGTCCCACCGGGGTGAGGTATTGGGTCAACATCGGTTTGAGGGCCGCCGGATCGGCGTAATTGAGCTTGACCACTCGGGTGATGCGGTCGGTGTCGCTGGAGTCCAGCTTGAGGTCCCGCATCGCGCTCTTGTACTCCGCCACGTCCGAGGGGGTCCCGTTCAGGACCAAGACGTTCCGGGTCACGTCCGGTGTGGTCTTGATCGCGTTGCTCACGGGAAGGACCGCCTTGACCAGCGTATCCAACTGGACGGCCGTCATGTTGCCCGGTGTGATCAATTCGGTGATATGGGGCATGTTGAGTTTGCTGTTGGCCAAGGCGGAGGCGGTCCCCACCCGGAGCAGGTTGCCCTGGACTTCATACTGGTACCCGACCCCGGACGGGTTGGCACTGGAGAGAAGGATCGCCAATGCCGTCCGGAGTGGGACGTCTTTCAGCCGCTGGTTGACCGTCCCGACCACATCCTTCAGGACGTCCACCTCAAACCCGGCCTCGGCCCCCAGGGCTTTGAGGACCGTCGGAAGGTCCGCGCCTTGGAGATCCACCGAAACGAGGGTGCCGAGGTTCCCGGTCCGGGCCGTCATCTTCTCGGACGGATGGGCGGCCGTCACCGTCACCACCACCTGGTTCGCGTCCCGATCCACCTGGAACAGGGCGCCCGGCAACAGGGTCAGAATGACCTCGGAAATCGGGGAAGGCTTGAGTTTCAGCTGTTGGGCTTCCACTCGGAGCAAACCGCCCGGCTTCCCTGACTCGACCTCAACCTTCAAATTCCGGTTTTTATCCGATAGGTCCATCTTCGTGTCGTTGAAGAGGATCAAAACACGATCCGGGCTTACCAACTTGTGGACCTTGTACCTGACCGGGCTGTCGGAAGTGAGAACCACCTTGTAGCCGTCCGACAGGGGTTTCACCATCTGCCCGATCAAACGCGCGGAACCATGGGCCAACGCCGGGACGGATTCCGCGGCGGCGTTAGCGTTCCCGCTGCCCTTGCCGGTGACAGGCGTGGGGGTGGTTAGGGCTGTTGGAGCGGTCTTGGGGGCGACGGCCTGCGTCTCTTTTGACGGGGCTCCAAACCGATAGGAGAAACCCTTCTCGGTTTTTTCGATTTTTCCCTGGTTTCCGGCCTTCACCGTGAGGACCAACCAGGTTTCTTTTTTATCCGAGTGGTATGCCCAATGGGCCTCGACCACGGCCCCGGCCCCCTTGAGGGCCTTCGTGACCGGCTTGACGGCGGTGTCCTTGAATTTCAACAAAACCCGACCGTTGTCGAGCGTGGACGAGCTCGGAGTCGGAAGGTTCTGACCCGAGATCGCGACCCCGGCTTCATCCACAACGACATCCTGGAGAGTGCCGGATGGCGCCATTTCAGGCTTTGCCTTTGGGGCCTCCCCCTTCGCGGCGGGAGCGGGCGTGGCCACGGCTCCTCCGGAGGAAAAGTCAAACTCATCGGCTGCCACGGATGCCTGTGGGGACAGCCAAAGGACGCAAAGGATTCCCGTCAAGAGTAGGGCGCGATTCAGTCTCAGCATGGTCAAGGTCTCCTTTGATCTCGAGGGTAGGGAATTTTCTGGTTGCCTTGGGTCAAGACAACTTCCTTGTCGGTGATGTCCCCCACCACCCCGTCCACCCAAACACCATTCGCATCGTAAAGTTTCCTGAATTTCAGGACAAACCGGGTGTCCGGCTTGTCCCTCCAGTTGAACAACGCCATCGGTACCCCGCCGATCGAGAGGGTTCCATGGTAGTCCAACTCCATGATCGAGACTTGGTTCAACGTCGGAACTTGGATTGGGATAAATGGGTCCCGACCCTTGTATTGGGGTTGGTAACCCGAATACTCAGGGGCTTGCATGAAAGTCGGCTCAGGGACGTCCACTTGTTGGGCCCGGAAAGCGGCCGCCGACAAGACCATCAGGATCGATAGCAAACCCGCTCGAAGGTTCTTTTTCATTTGGTGACCGCCCCCGCGTTGGCCATGGCCCCTTTAACGGTCATTTGTCCGTCGATGCTGAGGCCGTCCAGAGCCCCATTCGGCGTGGAGTTGAATCGAATCGCCCCGACCGTCATGAGGGTCTCGGCAGATCCCATTTCGCGGATAAATTCCAAGAGATTGGCGAAACTCGACTTGAAACGGATCTCCACGGGAACTTCGGTGTAATTTTCCTTTTTGACCGGCAAGGCGCTGGAGGTGAACGAGACTAATTGAACCCCGGAACGGGCCTGCAGCGCCGAGATCGATTCCAACATTTTGGCCCTATCTAATGTCGTCGGAATCCGGTTTTGAAACCATTCCAACTCCCGCTGGATGGAGGCCGAACGCTTCTTAAATTCAGGGTATTTGGCCACGATTTCCTTGGCGTCTTTGAGGTCTTTTTCCTTCGCCGTCAAGGTGGCTTGAAGCTCCGAGGAGTGTTGCCAAACAGGCTTTAAGCCGAATTGGTAATAACCGATCCCAACCAGGATAAAAACAATGAGTCCCATCACCATGTATTGTTGTTCTTGGGTAAGCTTCACTTCGACCCTCCCATCTTCACTTTGAGGGTGAATGTGTAAACCGAACCGTTGAAACTCCCGGCGTTTTGCCGGACGGTAATTTCCTGAACGATCGGGTCCGTGAGGAACCCTCCGGGTTTTCTCATGCGGTTCGCCAACAGTTGGATGGAGGCTTGCGACAGGGAGTCCCCTTTGATGGTCAGGAGATTACTGTCCTTATCCTGTCCCTGCTCAGTGTTATTGAGCCAAACATCGTCGGGTAAATCCTGGGCCATTTGATCCAACGCCCCAAGCACCGTTTTTTGGTCGTCGTAGATCGACTTGATCACCGACCGGAACGACTCCAACGCCGTTTCCTTCAGTTGGAGATCCTTTATTTCCTGGATCTTGCCTTCATAGCCCTTCGACTCTTCATCAACTTTCTGGATTAGCACGTTGAGATCGTTCACTTTTTGGTACTGAACCCACCAAAACCAAGCCATCCCCGCCATCAAAACGACGGCTACAAGCCCGATGTAAACAAAGAGAAGCATTTGTTTACGCCGTTTTGCTTCCTTGACCGGGAGGAGATTGATCTTGATCATCGGTTTAAACCGTCCTACGCATGGCGAGCCCCAGGCAAACACCCAACTGGAACTCCCGTTCCGTTAATCGCTCTGAGTCCACGCCCTTTGAGATTTCCAGGTTTCGGAAGGGCACCAAATGCTCCACCGGGATCCCCAGTTTATTGGCCAGGAACCTGTTCAAGTTCTTGAGTCGGGCGGTCCCCCCCGACAGGACGATTCGTTCCACGGTCTTTTTTCGGGCTTGGGTTTCGTAGTAATCGAAAGAACGCCGGATTTCCCCTAGAAGCTTATTCAGGACCGGCGTCATGGCATCGGACATCCTTAAGACCCGGTCGTCCTTATCGGCCATGGAGGTCAAGCCGATATCGTCCTCATCCATCGAGATAACCCCTTGGGCCTTTTTCAGTTCTTCCGCTTCCCCAAACCGGAGATTGAATTCTTTTTGGATTTCTCGAGTAAAATCGTTCCCCGCGACGGGGATATCCCGGGTAAACCGGGTGTTCGGGCCTTCGACGATGTTGATGGTGGTCAGGGTGGCGCCGATATTGAGGAGGGCGGCCGTTTCGTCGTTGCCTTCGAGCCGGCTCATTTCATAGGCGTTCTCGAGGGCGAACGCGTCCACATCGACGATTTGCGGGCTCAAACCCGCGGATTTCAAGAACGCCAAATGTTGGTCGACCGCGTCGTTCTTGGCGGCAACCAACAGGACATCCAATTTTTTCTGCCCCTCTTCTTGGACCTCGCCCAAGATCTGGAAATCCAGGACGACTTGGTCGATGTTTAACGGGATGTATTGTTCCGCCTCACTCCCGATGGCGCCCCTCAACTCTTCGGCGCTCATGTAGGGGAGCTTGACATATCGGACAATCACCGAATCCCCCGAAAGGGAAGTCACGACATTTCTTGAGCTGATTCCGCTTTCCTTGAAAAGGCGTTTCAAGGCGTCCAGCAGGAAACCCTGCTTGGCCTCGACTTTCCCGGGCTCCAGGGCCTCTTTCGGAAGGTCCACCATTCCGGAAGCTTCCACGGTCCATTTGGATCCGACGAGTTTAAGTTGAAGCGCCTTGACGGAAGACGAGCCAATGTCGAGGCCCACGATGGTTTTTGAGAAAAAGCCGCCGATCATGATCCACCCGCTCCCGTCAAAAGGGGTTTTAGCCAGTTTAAAACGCCCAGCCCAAGGACGCCCTGAAGATTAGGCGTTCCCGCGACCAAAGCTCCCCCCACGGCCAAAAAAGGCGCGAAGGGCAGTTTTGTTTTTAATCCGCCTCGACCTGTTAAAATCACCCCAATGGCCGCCATCGCGCCCAATCCAAAAGAACCACCCAACGCGACCAAGCCATTCGAGAAACCCAACCAGGCGCCCATCCCACCCGCCATTTTGATGTCACCGCCCCCCATCCGCCCTGGAAACAACCCCTCCATCACCAACAAAAAACCGCTCAAAACGACAAATCCCATCAATCCATCCCGAACTGTTTGGGCTCCCCAAACCGGGTGAAAAAAAACAGCGAACAACAACCCACAAGCCATGAACAGGTTATTCACAGGATGTGGTAATAAGCCCCATTTTAAATCAGTTGTGGATAACAACACAAGAAAACTCAGGAAAATTGGGCCCGAAATCCAGATCAAGCCGGCAGGATTGGGAAAACGGAAAACCCAAACCGCAAAAAGCACTCCGGTCAAGGCTTCCACCGCTGGGTATTGTAGGGAAATGGGTTTTTTACAATGGGAACAACGTCCGCAAAGGGCAATATAGCTAAATAACGGTATATTTTCATACCATTTAAGCGTTTGGCGGCACCTGGAACAATGTGATGGTGGAAAAACGATACTTTCGCCAGTTTTCCAACGCAAAATGACGACATTTAAAAAGCTTCCTATGCATGCCCCAAAAACAAAAGCGAGGCATGAGAAGAGGTAGGTGTCGAGGGGTAATGGATTGAGCATTGGTGGGATGAGGCTCACCTCCAAAATGAAGTAAAGGCGGCCTTTTTCAAGGCCGCCTTTACCAATCTAACTTACTCGAACCCGTAATAAGAATACGGGATCTTCTTCGAGTCCTTCAAGGTGCTGTTGACATACGCCGTACCGAGGGTGCTGTCATACAGCCAGCCGGAACTCTTGACAGCCGGGGCTCCATTGACTGAAGTCAAGTTGACCCAACGGCCCTTCGGAGTGTCCGTGCCAGTGTTAGGATCGAACTTCCCGGTCACCTTCACATCCGGGATGTTGTCCAAGTAAAGGCTATAACGGTAAGTCGAGATGCTATTCATCGTGGTCGGCCAAATTCCTTCTTGGTCGCCATAATAAATGGCATTCGCCGACTTGATGCTTCCGGCGTTACCCTTCGTCGACCCTTCCCGTGACTTCTCGATCATGTCCGCGAATTTTGGAAGGGCGATGGCGGCCAAGATCCCGATGATGGCCACGACGATCATGAGTTCGATCATCGTGAAGCCTTTTTGTTTCATCCGAACCATTTTCAAACCTCCTGAATTTAGTGAACCAACCGCCACCCAAACCGCGAGTGGGACCCCGGCTGATCCACTAAAATTGTATCGAAATCCCGTATCTTCTGTCAAACCGTTTTATGGTTAAAAAAAGGGGTTTTTGGCCCTTATTCAAATCTCCAGCCCCTTACGAGACCAGATTCCCCAAGTTGAACATCGGCATGAACATGGCGATGACGATGAAACCAATCGTAACCCCCAGGAAAACAATCAAAATGGGCTCAATAATGGACGTCAGCCCATCCACGGCCGTGTCCACTTCCATTTCATAGAAATCCGCCACTTTCGACAACATGGTGTCCAAAGCCCCGGTTTCCTCGCCGACATTGATCATTTGGATGACCATGGGGGGAAAGACGCCTGATTTTTTAAGCGGCTCCGTCAAGGTTTTGCCCTCTTTGATGGATTCCCGGGCCTGTAGGACCGCCCGTTCAACCACCAAATTCCCGGAGGTCTTTCCAACGGTTTCCATCGCGTCCATGATGGGCACCCCCGACTTGATCAAAGTCCCGAGGGTCCGCCCGAATTTGGCGACGGCGCTTTTTCGAAGGAGCTCCCCGAAAACCGGCAATTTCATCAACATGAGGTCGATATTGTAAGCGCCGGATTTTGTTTTACGGTAGATGGACAGGGCAAAGACGAAAACGATGATCCCCGCCAATAGGAAAAGCGCCCTCCAACTCGACAGGAAATCGCTCACCGCGATGACGACAAGCGTCGGGCCCGGGAGTTTCCCGCCGAAACCCGTGAAAACATCCCGGAACGTCGGGATCACCTTGATCATCAAGAAAATCACGACCAATATCGCCACCGAAAAGACCACAACGGGGTACATCATGGCGCTTTTGACCTTGTTCTGGATAGCGTCGGCCTTCTCCATATACTCGGAGAGCCGCTGGAAAATCGCGTCCAAAATCCCGCCCTGTTCCCCGGCCTTGACCATGTTGACGTAAAGCGTGCTGAAAGCCTTTGGGTGCTTGGCCATGGCGTCGGACAGGGGCACGCCGTTGGAGATGTCATCCCTCACCTTCGCGACGACGACGCGGAAGTTCTTGTTGTCCGCCTGCTCGGCGATGATGCTCAACCCCTGCATGATGGGCAACCCGGCGTTCACCATGGTCGAGAATTGGCGGCTGAAAATGACGATGTCCCGGGTCGTAATGGATCCCGAATTGAACGAAGCCAGCATAGCCCCCAATCCACGGGACTGGCTGGCTGAGACGAGTTCAAGCCGTTTTTGACGTAGTTGCGCCGCGAGACTTCCCTCGTTGTCGGCCTCGAGGGTTCCATCCACGGTTTTTCCCATCTGGTTTTTGGCTTTGTACTTATAGGTCGGCATTTATCGCGCCTCCGGGTGAAACCTTGTGGGTCATCCCATCCCCTTGATCATGCGCTGCAATTCCTTGGGGTCCAAGGTCCGAGAGAAAATCTCGTTGTAGCTTACCAACTGTTTTTGGTACAGCTCGTAAAGCGATTGGTTCATGGTCTGCATGCCGTATTCGGCGCCCGTCTGCATGGCCGAATAAATTTGGTGGATCTTCTCTTCGCGGATCAGGTTCCGGATGCCGGCCGTCGGGATGAGGATCTCGACCGACATGCACCGGCCGGACCCATAAGCCTTGGGCAGGAGTTGCTGGGAAAGGACGGCCTGGAGCACGAAAGACAGCTGGGCGCGGACCTGTTGTTGCTGGCCCGAGGGAAACACGTCGATGATTCGGTTGATGGTCTGGATCGAATCGACCGTGTGGAGGGTGGCGAAGACCAAGTGTCCGGTCTCCGCGATGGTTAAGGCGGCCCCCACGGTTTCCAAGTCGCGCATTTCACCGATGAGGATGACGTCCGGGTCTTCCCGGAGGGAATACTTCAAGGCCGAGGTGAACGAATGGGTGTCTGTCCCAACTTCACGCTGGTTGACGATGCAGGATTTATGGGTGTGCACGTACTCGATGGGATCCTCGATAGTGATGATGTGCATTTGGCGGTTGGTGTTGATCCAGTCGATCATCGCGGCGAGGGTCGTGGATTTCCCCGAGCCGGTTGGCCCCGTGACCAATACCAAGCCTTTGGGCATTTTCACGATGTCTTGGACTACCTGGGGCAGCCGCAGGTCCTCAAAATTACGGATATTGGTGGGGATGTTCCGGAGGGCCGCGGCGACAGCGCCGCGCTGTTGGAAGACGTTCATCCGGACCCGGCCGACACCTTCGACCCCGAAGGAAACGTCGAGCTCGTTATCCTTTTCGAATTTCTCCTTTTGCTCGTCCGTCAGGATGGAATAAATGAGCTGTTGTGTGGTCTCAGGCCTCAGTTTTTCGTACTCCGTAGGGGTCATGACCCCGTCGATCCGGAGCATGGGGGGCACCCCAGCCGTGATATGGAGGTCCGAGGCGTTCCGCTCGAACATCAGGCGAAGGAGGGTATCAATGTTGACCATGGAGTTTTTTCCTTATGAGGTTATTAAGGCTTCAAAACGGTTTAAATCCAACTTGAACGGCGGTATTCAACCGCGGCTTTCCTCTTCCTCGTCGGCGTGAGCCACCCGGAACAATTCCTCGATGCTGGTCATTCCCTTCAGGACCTTTTGGACCCCGCATTCCCGGAGGGTCTGCATGCCGTTCGCCCTCGCGATCCCCTTCAACTCGGCGGAGGACTTTCGCAGGATGACGGCTTTTTTGAAGTCCTCGCAGGTGATCATGACCTCGTGGATGGCCATCCGACCCTTGTAGCCTGTATTGGAGCAGGTGTTACAGCCAACCGGCTTATACAGGGTGACCGCCTGGCCCTCGGGGCGGGTGATTTTCATGTCGTTCAAGAGGACATCGTCGGCCTCATACGGCTCCTTGCAGTCCTTGCAAAGCCGCCGGATCAACCGTTGGGCCACCACGCAGTGGACCGTTGAGGTGATGAGGAAGGGCTCCACTCCCATGTTGATCATGCGGGTCACGGCCCCCGGGGCGTCGTTGGTGTGGAGAGTCGAAAACACCAAGTGACCCGTCAAGGCGGCGTTGATGCCGACCTCGGCGGTTTCCTTATCCCGCGTCTCCCCCACCAGGATGATGTCCGGGTCCTGCCGAAGGAAGGAACGAAGGCCGGCCGCGAAGGTCAAACCGATCCCGCTTTTCACGTTGACCTGGTTGATGCCGGGAAGGTTGTATTCAACAGGATCCTCGACCGTAGAGATGTTGACATCGGGATCGTTGATGTGGTGCATGGCCGAGTAAAGCGTCGTGGACTTGCCTGACCCCGTGGGACCCGTGATCAACACCATGCCGTAGGGCTCGGTGATAGCCTTCATGAACTTGGGCAAAGCTTCGGTCTCGAAACCCATGCTCTCAATGCCCAAGGTGAGGTTGGAGGAGTCCAAAATCCGCATGACGATCTTCTCACCGAATTGGACCGGCAGGATCGAGACGCGGAGGTCGATTTCCTTGGCCAAGACCTTGATCTTGATCCGGCCGTCCTGGGGCAAACGACGCTCAGCGATGTCGAGGGACGACATGATCTTGATGCGCGATGAGATGGCGGCCGAAAGTTGTTTGGGGGGCGATTGGACCTCATGGAGGACGCCGTCGATCCGGTAACGGCAACGGAGGCTCTTTTCGTAGGGTTCGATGTGGATGTCGGAGGCCCCCGACCGAACGGCCTCCGTGAGGATCAGGTTCACGAGTCGGATGACCGGGGCATCCTCCCCCGCGGCCTCCAGTTTTGAGATGTCCAACTCCTCTTCTTTGTCTTCCATCACCTCCAAGTTGTCGGTTTGACCCATGGAGTTAATGATTTCTTGCATGTCCCCGCCGGTGGCTCCCCCGCCGGCCCCCCCGCCTGACGCCGAGCCGTAATACTTCGCCTGGAAGGATTTAATATCGGCTTCACTGGCGATCACCGGCTCTACCTCGAACCCCGTCATCATCTTGATGTCGTCAATGGCGAAGACATTGAGGGGGTCCGCCATGGCCACCGTCAACTTCTTGTCCTTCTTGGCGATGGGGAGGAGGATATGGTTCAATGCGATGGATTCGGGCACCGAAAAGACCACATCATTCGGGATCTCACCGATGTCGGGAAGGTTAACGTGGGGAATTCCCAATTGGGTTCCCACGAACGCCATAATGACGTCCTGGGTGACATAGCCTTGGCTGATCAGCAGTTTTTCAAGTCGACCGCCCTTGATCTTCTGCTCGTGCATGGCCTCTTGAAGCTGTTCCTCGGTGATGATGCCTTCATCCACCAACATTTCACCCAGGCGTTTCTTCATCGACTCGGCCATGCGTCACCTCAAAAGGGGCGGTTCCAATTTCGACCCGGCCCGAAACGTGAAACCGGCCTTCTCACAAGGGTTTTCGGGGCGAAGGGCTTTTCATGAGTATAGAATTGAAGGAATCCCCCGTCAACGAACCATCCACCCCGGAAGCTTGTCAGCGGCCCAAGGCTTTCCGGAGGGCGGCTTCCATCACGGGAATCGGGGCTTTTCGACCCGTCCAAAGCTCGAACGAAAGGGCCCCTTGGTGGAGAAGCATCCCAAGCCCGTCCCGGGGTTTGAGACCCCGGGCGGCGGCTTGCCTTAAAAAGGGCGTCTTTCGGTGATAAATCAGGTCAACCGCCAAGGTGCCTGGGCGAGCCGACGTGAGTTGGAGGGGGGATGGATCCCCGGGATGCAAGCCTAAGGGCGTCGCTTGGACCACCAAGGCCAACCGGGAAAGACTCCCTTCGGCCTCCTGTCGGCTCACCCCGACCGCCTCCATCCGGGAACCGGCCTTCCTCAGCAACCGAACCAAGGACTTCACCCGGTCCTCGGCAAGGTCCGAGACCAGTAGTTGGCGGAGTCCCGTTTTGCGAAGCGCGCCCGCGACGGCCCGGGCGGCCCCTCCTGCCCCGATTAAAAGCCCGGCCGCCCCTTGGAGGGCACGGACATCCCGGCCCAGGGATCGGACAAAACCCGCTCCATCGGTGGAGGTCCCGACCACCTTCTTCCCCCTCTTATAAAGCGTGTTGACGGATCGCAGCCACTTGGCCTCAGCATCGATTTCGTCGAGGTGGGGAAGGACCGCTTCCTTGTAGGGAACGGTAACATTGGCTCCGATCACGCTTTCCGATCGCAGCAGTTCCACCGCCGTTCCTGTCCCCTCCGGGGGGAGGTCCAGCGCCCCATAGGCCAAGTCAATTCGAATCGCCGAAAAAGCCGCGTTGTGCATGGCGGGAGAAAAACTATGGGTCACCGGATGCCCGAATAAGAAGGCCCAACGGGTCCGGCCCGTCGGGACAGGCATGGTTTTCATGGGGGCCTTTCAGGATGGGTGGAAATGGTATTGAAGCATGGACACGGCCGCCAGAGGCGCGGTTTCAGTCCTCAAAACGGGCGTGGGCAGTCTCACGAGGACCGCCCCGAGGGCCGTCGCCTCGGACCTTTCCCGATCCGACCAGCCACCCTCGGGTCCGATCATGAGAGCCACCCGCCGGCAAATCCCATGGGATTTTAGCACTTCCCGGATACCGGAAGGGGCCCCGGGATCCGGGATCAGGACAAGTTCAAACCCGGTTTGGGTTTCCAACCATTCTTCCCATTTCAAAGGAGCCGACAGAAAAGGGACTTCGCTCCTCCCGCATTGGCGGGAAGCCTCTTGGAGGATTCTATCCCACCGGAGTCGCTTGGGTTCGCGCTCGGCCTCCGCCAAACGAACCACGCTGCGGTCGGACAGGATCGGAAAGAAAGATCGGACTCCCGCTTCGGTGCACTGGCGGAGGATCCCGTCGAATTTGGGCCCCTTGGGAAGACCCTGGGCTAAGGCCAAGCTCAAAGGCGTGTCCTCGGTACGTGCCTCGGCCCCCAGGACCTTGAATCCCTTGGTTTCAGAAATCCATTCCAGGTTCCAACGGGCTCCCTGGGAGTCAAACCCCTGAAAAGCCTCACCTTGGCCGGCCCGGAGTACTCGGGCCACGTATCGGACCGTTTGGGGCCCCGGTAGCCAAAATCCGTCCGCAGGGCATTCCCCCGAGACAAACACCCGACGCTCAACCACGGCCCCCCCCTCGGTCCGTCAAACATCCCGGATCATTTGCTTTTCTTGGCGGTGAACAGGGCCCTCGCGCGCCGGAGAAACTCGGTCAAGACGGGCTGGTTCTTTTCCTCGGAGGCCGTTTGGAAATCCTCCAGGATCTTTTTTTGCTTGGACGAGAGGTTGGTGGGCGTTTCGACCACCACCGTGACCAATTGGTCGCCTTCCCCCCCATGTTGCGGGTCCCGGAGCCCCTTGCCTTTCATCCGAAATTCCCGTCCGGATTGCGTTCCCGCCGGAACCTTCATACGGACCTCGCCCGTCAAGGTCGGGACCTCGATCTCCGCCCCGAGGGCGGCTTGAACGAACGTCATGGGCACTTCCAACGAAATATCCTGGCCGTCCCGGTGAAAAATCGGGTGGGGTTCGACGTGTAAGAAGACATAAAGGTCGCCGGGAGGACCTCCACGAAGGCCGGCCTCACCCTCGCCCCGTAGGCGCATCCGGGAACCCTCATCCACTCCGGCGGGGATCTTCACGGACAGGGTTTTCTCCCGCTCCAGGCGCCCCTCCCCATGGCAAGGACCGCAAGGGGAGCCCGGCACCTCCCCGGTTCCGCGGCACTTCGCGCAGGTCCGGGCCACCGTAAAGAATCCCTGGGACATCCGGACTTGTCCCGTGCCCCGGCAGGTATGGCAGGTGGTTTTGCCGGAGCCCGGTTTGGCGCCAGACCCGTGGCAGGTTTCGCACTCCGCGAGGTGTCGGATCTTAACCTCTTGGGTGGACCCAAACGCGGCTTGCTCAAAGGCCAAATGAAGGTCGTATCGAAGGTCATCCCCAGCCTGGCCTCCCGAAGTCCGCCGACCCCCTTGTCCCCCGAAGAAATTATCGAAGACTCCTTCAAAGAGATCGCCAAAATCAACTCCCGCCCCATTGAAGTCCCCCGGACGGAATCCCCCTCCGGGACCGGAACCCGGCGCCCCGGCACCCACCCCGGCGTGGCCGAATTGGTCGTAGGCCTGTCGTTTCTTGGGGTCCGAAAGGACCTCATAAGCCCCGTTGATTTCCTTGAATTTTTCCTCGGCGGTGGAATCCCCCGGGTTTGCGTCCGGGTGGTATTTCTTGGCCAGGTTGCGGAAGGCCTTTTTAAGGTCGTCCTCGGAGGCGTTCCGGGGGACGCCGAGGAGTTCGTAATAGTCTTTGGGTGTGGACATGGATCCTTGAGGGTAATTCCAATGGGGTGGCGAGCAAGGTTACCCAGCCGGAGGGCCGGGGGGCTCTATCCCTTGGGTTTTCCCTACCTTTCATCTGCAGGAATAAGAAGGGGTCATGGTCTTGTCAAGGTGACTGGGCGCGAACCCCTTCGGGACGGCGCCACCCTAGCACCCGTGACGTACCCGCCGCAAGAACCTGGGCTTTCTCTCGTCCGGCACCAGTAAAAAAATAGGACTGGGGGGTTGCGGCCGGCAAGGGCCCCCTCTAAACTAGGCGCCGTTTCAATGCTATCGGAAACCCGATCCGTTTTGCTGGGTGGGGCGTTTCGACCCATTCCAAGGAGGACTCACCAATGCCGTACGTCATTACCGAGAAGTGCCTGGGTGAGGTTTACGCCCAATGCGTGGAAGTTTGTCCGGTTAATTGTATCCACCCCGGCGACTACCAGGGCCAAGCCTTCATGATCATTGATCCCGAAGAATGCACCGAGTGCACCAGTTGTTTTTCGGCTTGCCCCATCGGCGCCATTGTGGAGGATGCGAGCAAGGATCCCGCTTACGCCAAGATCAACGCGGACCTGGCCCCCGCCTTCAAGAACAACGCACAGGTCCCGGTTCGTCCGGCCAATGATCCCCCAAAGAAGCCTGGGAACCAGTTGGTGAACTGAGTCGATTGAGCAAAAGGCCCGGGGAGGATCCCCGGGCCTTTTTTATTTCCAGCCGGCCCCTGAATCCCAATCCCCTTCTAATAGGGTGCTGAGAAAAAAATTTCCTCCGTCAAGCGGCCTAGCCGCCTGACGACCCAAGCGAAATTAAGTTTTCGCAAAGCGGGTCAACAGCCGCGCGGTTCGAATGAATCTCCGCAAAATCCCAATGTTTTTGTGGAGTCGATTCGCGAGCCAGACATGGAAAAGCCACTTCAGTTCGACATTTTCATCATCCGACTAGACCTTCCGGTAGATCTCCCCGCCCGTGGTCGTGAAGGTCGTCGCCATTTCCTTCAGGCCAGCCGCCAGGGCCGCCTCATCCTCCAGCCCTTTCCTCTCGGCGTACTCCCGGACATCCTGCGTGATCTTCATGCTGCAGAAATGCGGTCCGCACATGGAGCAAAAATGGGCCACCTTGGCCCCATCCGCCGGAAGCGTGGCGTCGTGGTACTCCCTCGCCCGTTCGGGGTCCAGGGAAAGGTTGAATTGGTCCTCCCAGCGGAACTCGAACCGGGCCTTGGAAAGGGCGTTGTCCCGGATTTGGACGCCTGGATGGCCCTTGGCTAAATCTGCGGCGTGGGCCGCGATCTTGTAGGTCACCACGCCCTCCCGGACATCCTCCCGGTCGGGCAGGCCCAGGTGTTCCTTCGGCGTGACGTAACAAAGCATGGCGGTACCGTACCAGCCGATCATCGCGGCGCCGATCGCCGAGGTGATATGGTCGTATCCTGGGGCGATGTCGGTCGTCAGGGGCCCCAGCGTGTAAAAGGGGGCTTCGTGGCATTCCCGGAGCTGGCGGTCCATGTTTTCCTTGATCATGTGCATGGGGACATGTCCCGGCCCCTCGATCATGACCTGCACGTCGTGTCGCCAAGCGGCCTGGGTGAGTTCCCCCAAGGTGTGGAGCTCCCCGAACTGGGCCTCGTCGTTGGCGTCCTCGATGGATCCCGGACGCAGACCGTCCCCCAGGCTGAAGGAGACGTCGTAGGCCTTCATGATTTCGCAAATTTCCTCGAAATGGGTATAGGCGAAGTTCTCCTGGTGGTGGGACAGGCACCACTTGGCGTGGATGGAGCCGCCTCGGGAGACGATGCCGGTCCGGCGCCGGGCCGTCAGGGGCACGTACCGAAGCAAAACGCCCGCGTGGATGGTGAAGTAATCCACACCCTGCTCCGCCTGCTCGATCAGGGTATCCCGGAAGATTTCCCACGAAAGGTCCTCGACCTTGCCGTTGACCTTTTCCAGGGCCTGGTAGATGGGGACGGTCCCGATGGGAACCGGGGAATTACGGACGATCCATTCCCGGGTCTCGTGGATATGCCGGCCCGTGGAAAGGTCCATAACGGTGTCCGATCCCCAACGGATGGACCAGATGAGTTTTTCGACCTCCTCCTCAATGGAGGAGGTGACCGCCGAGTTCCCGATGTTGGCGTTGATCTTCACCAGGAAGTTCCGTCCGATGGCCATGGGTTCGACTTCGAGGTGGTTGATGTTCGCCGGGATGATGGCCCGGCCCCGGGCTACTTCTTGGCGCACGAACTCCGCGGTAATGGCCTTGGGAAGGGAGGCCCCGAAGGACTCCCCCGGGTGTTGGGCTTGAAGGGCGGTTTGGACCAACCCCTCGCGTTGGAGATTCTCCCGGATGGCGACGAATTCCATCTCAGGGGTGATCACCCCGTTCTTGGCGTAATGCATTTGGGTGACGTTTCGGCCCGAGCGCGCCCGAAGGGGTTTTCGGTCCGCCGCCCCGGGAAAACGCTCGATCTGGTGATCGGCGACGCCGGAGTAGGTCCCCTTCGTGGCTTCCACGTCCTCCCGGGACAACACCCAATCCCGCCGGAGGGCGCACAGCCCTTTCCGTAGGTCGATGGCCACCTCCGAGTCCGAGTAGGGACCGCTGCTGTCGTAGACAAGGACCGGCGGGTTGGGCTCCAGGCCCTTCCCGGCATGGGTGGGGGTCAGGCTGATCTCCCGGAAGGGAACCCGGACTCCCGGCAAGGTCCCCTCGACATAAATCTTTTTCGAGGCCGGGAAGGGACGCCGGGTGATTCCGGTTTGGACGGATTCAAGGGTCGGGGGGGTCTTGCTGGGGGACGGCATTGGCACCTCGTGGTTTGGGGGTCTTTCTCAGCATAGTGGGCGGTCCCGGCGATTTCAACGGACGCCCCCGGGAAGGGCGGACCTCAGGCCCCAACGTTTCAACCTTTTTCCCGCTCACCGAGCCTTTCGACGGGTCAAGCCCAGGTGTTTCTCGGACATTTCCTCAGCGCGATAGCACTCATAACGAAGGCTTTTAAACGCCAAGGCCTCGGGACGCCCCAAGGTCTTAGCGAACTCCTCCAGGCTCCGAAGGGCCTCCTGGGCACGTTTCAGGTTGGCGCGAAACAAGTCGGACGGGTTCCGGCGGATCCGCTCGGAGGCCTCCAAATTCCCCCGTCCCAGGTCCCCCTCCACATCCCGGGAACGGACCCTCCGGGCGGCCGAAGTGAATAGACGCTTCTCGGCCCCGGTGACTCCATGGCGGATTTTTTTGAGGGATCGGGTCAGGCGGGGGTCGTCCCAAAGGAACCGGGCCACATCCTCGGCCACGCGCAGACCCTCCCGGACCCGATTGGCGTTGGCGTCCAACGCCCGCCAAAGCCCTTGGGAGGCCGTCCGGGGAACCGTCATTTCTTCCGGGCGGCCGGTTTGGCCTTCGCGGTTTTGACTTTAGTGGGGGCGGGAGCCGTCTTGGCGCCCTTCACCGGAACCGCCTTGGGCGTCGGTTTCAGGATTTTGGGGGCCTGGGATTTGGCCGCGGCCGCCTGCGTTTTTGAGAGGAGCCGTGCGGCCGCCGCGCTTTTTTTGGCGGCCAGGGCCGTCTCCTTGGCGGCTTTGGCGTCCAACTTCGAGAGGGCGGCCTTGAGGGCGTCGGTGGCCGCCTGGGCCCCATGCCCATGGTGGACCTGGGCCTTAAGCTGCAGGGGAGCCACGGTTTTTTTGCTGAAGAGCGGGAGCTTCTTACCGCCGTTCTTCGCGCCCTTTTTCTTTCCGGCCTCCGGGACCACCAAGGGAGTGACCGGTGCGGTCTTCACGCTCGACGCGGCCTTGGCCGTGATGGCCGCCGCCTTGGAAAGCTGGCCCGGCGTCGGGTGCTCGGGGTTTTTCGGGAAGAGCGGCACTTGGACCTTGATGGGCTTTCCCTTCCGGGGTGCCGGCGGGACGCCTTCCCCCGGCGCACGGGGGATGAATTTGGGCGGGAGATCCCGGACGAAGAGGCCGTCCTGGAGTACGGGAGCGCTTGAGAGCCGGCTCAACTTCGCCGCGAAATCCACGTCCTTCTCGCAACCGACCCGCGCCAACATTTTCCCCTCATCGCTTCCTCGCATGAGGTCGATCAGCCTTCCTTGCCAGGCTTTCGCGTCGGCCACGGCCTTCTTGGCGGACTCGGCCAACTCAATGGGGTGGCTCGCCACGGTGTTCTGGAGGAAATCCGCCACCAACCCGGCGAAGACCGTATCAGGGAGCGTGGGCTTTCCCTCGTAGCCGGCCGCGATGACGACGATGTCCTTACCGCTCCGGAGTGCGGACTCATAGACGCTGCCCAGGTTGACGATCCCGCCCAAAAAGACCTTCTCCGCGCCCTGGGTGGCTTTCAGGAACCCCGCGGCGTCGGGCGAGCTGAAGCAGATGGTCCGGCCCTTGATCTTGTCCCGGGAGGACTCCAACGGGGACCCGCTGAGGTGGAACCCCGGGATCTTCTCGCCGTCACGCTCCCCCGCCAGCAAGCCTTCGCCCCTTTTCAGCTTCGCGAAGGCCTTTTTGGCCGCACCAGGATCCGGATGAACGGAAACGCCGGCGGCGCCGTGGTAAAGGAACGTGGCGACCGTCGTGCCGAATCGCAGGACGTCCCCATAAACCACGGTGGATTTGGCCACCACGCCGGGCTTGGCCTCGGACGCGGAGAAATAAACGGTGATCTTCAACTGGATGCCCCCTTGGTATGGTCGGCTTTATCCGTAATGAATCGTTCAACGAAATTGGTGGAGAACTGGCCGCGCCGGAACAGATCGCTGGTCAGGACCCTCCGGAGGAAGGGAGCGGTGGTATGGACGCCTTCCACGATCATCTCGTCGAGGGCCCGGACCATCCGTTGGATGGCGACCTCACGGGTGGGCCCGTGGGAAATGACCTTGGCGAGCAGGGAGTCGTAATAGGGCGGCACCTTGTAGCCCTGGAAAAGGTGGCTGTCCACCCGGATCCCGGGTCCCCCGGGCATATGGAGGCTGGTGATGGTCCCGGGGCTGGGCCGGAAGCCGTGTTCAGGATCCTCCGCGTTGATGCGGCATTCGATGGAATGGCCCCGGGGCTCCAGGAAGGCTTTGGGATAATCCAGTTTTTCCCCTGCGGCCACCCGGATCTGGTCCTTCATGATGTCCACGCCCATGACGGCCTCGGTGACAGGGTGTTCCACCTGGATCCGCGTGTTCATCTCCATGAAGAAGAAGTCCCCGTTCTTGTCCATGAGGAATTCGATGGTCCCGGCGGAGGAGTACCTCACCAACTTGGCCAGTTTCAAGGCGTACTTGCCGATCAGCTTGCGTTGCCGGGCGGAAATGGCCGGTGAAGGGGCCTCTTCCAGCAGTTTTTGGTGGCTCCGCTGGATGGTGCAATCCCGCTCGCCCAAATGCACGAGGTTTCCGTACTCATCCCCCAGGATCTGGACCTCAATGTGCCGGGGCTCTTCCAGGTACTTCTCCAGGTAGACCTCAGGGTTTCCGAAGGCCGCCTCGGCTTCGGCGCGCGCGGTCTGGAAGGCCTTGGTCAGGGAAACGTCCGTGTGGGCGATCCTCATGCCCTTGCCGCCGCCGCCGGCGGTGGCCTTGATGATGACGGGGTATTTGATGCGCTTGGCGATCTCCAGGGCCTGCTTCTCGTCCTTGACCGGCCCGTCCGATCCCGGGGTCGTGGGCACGCCCGCCCGGCGCGCGGTCTGCAAGGCGGCGACCTTGTCGCCCATCAACCGCATGACTTCCGGTTTGGGGCCGATGAACTTGATTTGGCAGGACGCGCAGACTTCGGCGAAATGGGCGTTCTCGGCCAGGAAGCCGTAGCCCGGGTGGATGGCCTCGGCGTCCGTGACCTCGGCGGCCGAGATCACCGCCGGGATGTTGAGGTAGCTTTCACGGCTGGAGGCCCTGCCGATGCAGACGCTTTCGTCGGCCAAGTGCACATGGAGGGAATCCGCGTCGGCCTCCGAATGGACGGCGACGGTTTTGACCCCCAATTCCTTGCAGGCGCGGATGATTCGCAGGGCGATTTCGCCGCGGTTGGCGATGAGGATTTTCTTGAACACGTTCAGGGGCTCCCATCTGGGTGTGGATTCGGCGTTTGTCGGGGGATCCCCGTCAGCTGGGGTCGACGACCAAGAGGGGTTGGCCGAATTCGATGGCTTGGCCGTTCTGCACCAGGATCTTCACGACCTTGCCCGAGACCTCGGACTTGATCTCGTTCATCAGTTTCATGGCCTCGATGATGCAGAACACCTGCCCGGCCTCGACGCGACCGCCTTCCTGGAGGAAGGGTTTCGCGTCGGGCGCGGGGGACCGGTAGAACGTCCCCACCATGGGGGCCGTGACGGTCAGGGTCTTGTCGTCCCCGGCCGCCGAGGCGCCCGGAGGCACGGCGATCGGCAATTGGGCCGGGGCCAGTTGGGGCATCGGTTGGGCTTGGGGGGGTTGCATCCCCTGGGACCCCATGGAAGCCTCAAGGGGCGGGCCATAACCCTTCCGCAGGTGGATCTTGACCCCGCCCTGCTCGAATAGGATCTCGTTGATTTGAGCCTCGCCCATCAGGGCGATGACGTCCTGGAGCAGGGACAGTTTGGGGCTGACCCGGAGCTTGGGAGCCGCCGGGGGCACCAGGGGCTTCTTGGCCTTTTCCTTGCCCGCGCCGCCGTTGACCTTTTCTTTTTCGGTTCCGTTGGACATTCGTGGTCTCTCCCGTGGGGGTTCCAGCGTCTATTTGTTGACGCGGTCCTTGTACTCACCGGTCCGGGTATCGATCCGGATCGTCTCACCTTCCTTGATGAAAAGCGGCACCAGGACCTGGGCCCCGGTTTCGAGGGTGGCGGGTTTCATGGAACCGGTCGCCGTATCCCCCTTGACCCACTGTTCGCTGTACTTGACCTTCAATTCCACGTTGATCGGCAATTCAATGGAAGCGGGACGGCCCTTGTAAAAGAGCATGTCCACTTTCATCTCATCCCGCATGAACTGCCAGGCGTCCCCCACCTCGTTCGGGGTCAATTCATATTGCTCATAGCTGGCCAAATCCATGAACACAAAGTTCTCCCCCTGTTTGTAGAGGAACTGCATCTCCTTGTCCTCCACATCGGGTTCGGCGACCTTCTCCTCGGTATCCAGGCAACGCTCGATCTGGTTCCCGGTTTCCACTTCCTTGAACTTGAGACGGACGAAACCCCCGCCCTTGGCGGGCTTCACCCCTTGGTAAAAGGTGCAACGGTAGAGTTTTCCGTCGATCTCGGCAAGTCTGCCCACACGTAGGTCGATGGCCGTAATCATGGGATCAAAAGCTCCAAATTTGTCTAGTTTTTTGTTAAGCCCATCCCAAGACGCTTCCGGGAATTCGGGCGCAAGAGTCGCGTATTGTACCGGGGGGAGTTTTAGACTGTCAAACTGTGATAACCCCTATAAAATTGGGCGTTTCTCAGATTTCCAAACAGGGATCATATTAATATCCCTCGTTTTAAAGGCTTTCATGGGGGCCTTAAAACTCGACCAGGGTTTTTTAGGTTTCGCCTTAAACCATCAATAACCCTTTGAATTCGACGATTTATTCTAGGGCCTAACTCGCATCGATGAACTCCTGGTGCCACCATTCCAGCATCAGAAGCCCAAATAAAAGGAGATGGTGGTCTTCCCGACCGCCAAGGTGTTCCCCAATCAACCCTTGAACCGCTTCTGGATCAAAGAGGCCCCTTCGCCTTAAACGTTCCACCGAAAGGGTGTCCCTCAGGAGGGGCTTGAGCTCTTTTCTAAACCATGGGGCCAAGGGGACCGCGAACCCTTGTTTCGGACGGTCCACAATCTCCGTGGGAAGGTACTTGCGGGCCACTTCTTTTAAGAGGTATTTCCCCACCCCGCCCTTCACCTTCAGGTTTTCGGGGATTTGGAAAGCGAACTCCACCACCCGGGGATCCAAGTAGGGCACCCGGGCTTCCAGGGAAGCCGCCATGCTCATCCGATCCACCTTGTTCAGCAGGTCCTCCGGAAGCCAGGTCTTGAGGTCCAAGTACAACATCCGGTTCAGGTCCCCCCCTGGGCGGTTTCGGGCCTCCTCCAGGACCTTGGCGAAGGATTCCTCCACCTTCAGTCCTTCCGCCTCAAATTCCAACTTGGGGCCCAGGATGGATCGAAGCGTCTCATCTGTGGAGAGGCGCGCCCAAGTCAAGTGGCGTTTCAGGAGATCCTGCTCCGCCAGGGCGTCCCATGCTTGCCGAACGCGCTCTTTGCGGCCCCGTAAGAGGAAGGGCATCACCCGGTTCCGGAACCAACCCGGAAGGCTCCGGGCCGCCCCTCCGAGGTTCCGGTCGTAGGCATAACGGCGGTAACCCCCAAACAGCTCGTCGGCGCCCTCCCCCGAGAGGACCACCTTGACTTCCTGCCGCGCGAAAAGTGAAACCAGGAAAGTGGGGATCACCGCTGGGTCCACCACCGGGTCATCCAGGAAACGGGCCAACTTGGGCATGAGTTCCGGCAACATGCCGGGTTCCACCGTCATTTCCCGGTGGGGACATTGGAGCTGTTGGGCCACCTTCCGGGCGTAGGACAATTCGTTGAAGTCCTTGCCCCCGGGAAATCCCACCGAATAGGTCCGAATCGCCTTGTGGGTTTGGTGGACCACCGACGCCACGATGAGGGAGGAATCCACCCCTCCGGACAGGAAGGCCCCCAAGGGGACGTCCGACATGAGCTGTTCCTTGACGGAGGCGAAAAGCCGGAGGGACAGGGCATCCACCCATTCGCTTTCGGGGCCGTAGGGGGGAGGTCCGGCCTCCAGCCCGCCCGGAAGGCTCCCATAGGGTCGAACCGTGACCTTCCCGGCTTGGCAGGTGAGGACATGGCCGGGCGGGAGTTTCCGCACTCCCTTGAAGGGGGTGTCAGGCGCCGGGATGTATTGGAGGGTGAGAAGCGCCAGGAGGGAACGCCGGTCCACCGTTCGGGGAAAACCCTTGGCCGCCAGGAGCGCCTTGATCTCACTTCCGAACAACAGGCATCCCGCGTGGGTGGCGTAATAAAGCGGCTTGATGCCGAAGGGGTCGCGAACCACCAGCAGCTTGCGGTAGGTCTCATCCCAAAGCGCGAAGGCGAACATGCCCCGGAGCCGCCCCAGGAATGAGTCGCCCCATTCCTCGTAACCGTGGACCAGGACCTCGGTGTCCGATTTCGTCCGGAAATGGTGGCCTGCCTCCTCCAGCTCCCGGCGGATCTCTAAATGGTTGTAGATCTCGCCGTTGAAGACCGTCCAAACGGTGCCCCGTTCGTTGGCGATGGGTTGGGACCCGCCCGCCACGTCCACGATGGAAAGGCGGCGCATGCCCAGGCCCACGGGGGCCTTCTCGTAATAGCCGTCCTCGTCGGGACCTCGGTGACGGATCGCGCCGGTCATGGCCCGCAGGTCCGAGCCGGTCAGGCCCTTCCCCGCCTTGATTTGGATGAACCCCGCGATGCCGCACATGGGAGCCCTTATTTCGACTGGATTGCCTACCCGAATTCCTAAGCCCGGCCCTGGCCGATATTCCTCGGTTCAAAAATCAATGGAATAGCCGCGCCAACCTTTTTACCACGGTCATCCGGTTACCGCCGAACGACTTTTTGGGCCGCGGCCGCCTGTCGTAAGGCCACTTGGATTTGGCGTCCCACTTGGTCCCAACCGAATCGCCGGACCCAAACCGTCCCGGTTTTCCTGGCCAATGCTTGGACTCGGGCAGGCCGTTTCAAAAGACCGATCACGGCTTCCGAAAAGGAACCGTCAGCTTCCCGGGCCAAGACGCCGCCCCAATTCCCCTTCGGCAATCCCCGCAAGGCCAAGGGGGTGGCCACCACTGGAACGCCGGCGGCCAGCGAAAGGGCGACCTTGTTTTGGAACCCCGCGGCCACCCTTAAGGGGGCCACGGAAAGGGTCGCGTGACGGAGGTACGGTTCCAAGATGGGGACATACCCACGGATCCGCAGGTCCATCCCATTATCGAGTGCCCGAAGGCCCGAACGGGGCCACCCCCCCACCGCGGCGAAGACAGCCTCTGGAACGGCTTGGTGGATGGTGGGCCAAAGGTTCCGGGCGAAGTGCCGGACGGCGTCCTCGTTGGGCGCGTAACCGAGGTTACCCGCGAAAACAACCAGAGGCGCGCCGGGAGGCGCAAGGTCCGGACGGGAAAAACGCCCGGGTCCCTTGGACCGTTCCACCCCATTGGGGATCACCCGAACCCTGGACGGATCCGCCCCCAGGGCCACCATCTCCCCCATTTCGGATTCCGCCACCACCCAGGTCTGATCCGCTTTCCGGGCCCCATCGCGTTCTTCCGCCTCAAGGGCATAGGCGTCCCAATGGGCGGCCCATTTTTTTAACCTGGGAAAACCGGGGCAAGCGGAGGCTTGCCTCGAGTAACCCGACAGGCTATCGGTCAAGTCGAGGAAGTAGGCCGGCCGGGCCTCGCCGGGATGCGCCTTCGCGCGTTCCCGAAGGAAATGGTCCGCGTAGGGTGCCATCCGGAGCCGGTGGGCCATCACCGCGCCGGTCCCGGCGCCCTCCCGGGTCGTGGCATGGGCGGCCAAGGCTTCCCGGAACTTCGGGGAGTGGAAGGCCGCGACGTTCCAGGACTGGCCCACGAAAGTTCCACCCGCCAAGTTCAGGGCCAGCTCGAAATCGGACAGGCTCTCCAAGTGGAGTTTACGGACCCAGGGCCGGAGGGCTTGGGCTTGCCGGAAATCCTTCTTCACTCGGGTCAGGCAGAACAGGTCGACCTGGTGTCCCTGGCGCCGGAACTGGTCCAGGAAATGGAAAAGCCTCAACTTATCCCCATCGTGGGGGGGATAGGGCACGAGGGCCGCGAGGACCAGGATCTTCATCGGGGCGCCTTTCGCCGGCGCGAATCCCGGACGAACCAAGCCGTCAGGAGAGCGACGGCCACCAAAGCGCCCCAACCGAGGAGGTAAGATCTCGTTTCAATCGGGAGCGCGTGGAACGAAGGCGCCCCTTGGGGCAAGGGCCAGCCCGTGAGATCCTGTCCCAATTGGAGGACCCAAGACGAACCTTTCAGGGGGTTGTAGCGCATCCAGGGGAGGGCCGCCAAGGATAGGTTGAGACCCGCGGAAATCCCGAACAACCCCATGGCCGTGACGCGCCAAGGTTTCTTGGATTTTTCCAGTGCCTCCAGGGCCGGCGCCAGGACGGCCAACAAGAGGGGCGTCAGGGGTGCCAAAAAACGGGCCGCGGGCTGGAGCCCCAGGTTCTCGTAGAAACTCATGGAGCCATAATAAACCAACAGGACGATCGACGCCGAACGCCACAACCCCGATCCGCGCTTCCACCCAAGGACCCACCCGGCGGGAACCAGCGCCAGGATCGGGAAATAAGACCAAAGGCCCGCTTCCTGGTCGGTCAGCAAACCCGGAAAGTTGACCCCAAACCGGTCGAATGGGAACAAGCTTCCCATCCCCTCGTGATGCGCCCCCAAAGGCGTCCAAACCCCATAAAGTTCATGGAAGGTCCAGGCCAAGGGCAGGGCCAGGGTCAGGAGTCCCCCAAGGATCCGCCGCGCTTCCCTCCCGGAAAGTGTCGCACGGGTGCCGGCCCATCCCAACAACCCCAAGGCCGGGATCACCAATAGCACGTTGCGGTTGTGGATCCATAACAGGATCCCCAGGACCAGGCCGGCGCTGTAGGCCTTTTTTTCTTTCAAGGCCCAACCCAGGGCCACCAAGGCCCCCGCAGTCAACATTTCAGGAAAAAGGAGACCCTCATAAAGAAGGAAGGGGCTGGCGAAAAGGGCGATCCACCCCACTTGTTCCACGACCAACGGCTTGAAGCCCAGGGCCCCCAACCAGGCGAGCAACCCCGCCAGGGTTCCGCAGGTCACCGCCACCAGGGTCAGGGACGCGCCCAACCGGCCCGCCAGGATGAAACCCGGGAGGAAAACCAGGACCGGGCCGAGCGGGTGGTGGCTGTAACGACGCCCATCGGCCAAGACATGCTCGTTCCCTTGGGGTTCCAAGGTCCCCCGCGCATAGAAAGCCCGGGCGTCGTTTTGGCGGTAGTTGTTGGAAAGCTCCAGGTCCCCGTCGACCCAGAGACTGTGGGCCATCAGGAGATAATGTGGCTCATCCCCCGTCAGGTCACAGCGTAGGGTTTGCAATGACGTTCCCGTGAAGAACAGGAGACCCGCCGCCCCGAAGACCGCCCAAACCTTCCGGCCCTTGGACCCTAAAGCTGTTCGGACCGCCAGGAGGGTGAACCAAGCCAAGTGGCCGACCCAAAGGATGCCCCAGGCGATCTCGGCCTTGCGGAGTGGAAAATCCTGGACCGGATAGGATCCCAGGGGGATCCAATTCCAACCCAGGCCCAGGAGGAGAAACGGGAGGACGCTCCAACTGACCCGTCGCAGGGAGGCCCCGACTTCCCCACCGGTCAAGGCCGAGTCAAAAGTCGTGAGGAAAAGGACCCAAAGGATTTCCAGGGCCAGGCCGAATACCCCCGAGGACCGCGCCCCGATCGGGGCCAGAAGCCCGACCCAAGGTCCCCCGAACAGCTGGACCCAAAGGGTCACCCACGCGAAGCGGATCGCCGTCACCCAATCCCAACGGGGTATCATCGGAACCCCTCCGCGGCCTCATGGTAAAGGGCCGCCGTCAAATCCGCCGTGGCTTCCCAGGTGAAGGACTTGGCCCGTCGGATTCCCTTGGCGGCAAGGGCTCGAAGCCGGGCGGGACGCTTGAGTAGCCCGAGGATCCCCGCGCCCATGGCCTCCGGGTCGTCCGGCCGCACCAACAACGCCGCGTCCCCCGCGACTTCGGGCAGGGAGCTTCCGTTGGAGGTCACCACCGGCGTTCCTGCGGCGAAGGCCTCCAAAACGGGAAGGCCGAACCCTTCCCAAAGGGAGGGATAAAAGAACAGGTCGGCGTCCCAATACTGGCGGGCCAATTGGTCGGCCCCCACCCACCCAGCCCATTCGACCTCGTTCGCCACGCCCCATTTCTGGGCCAGGGCCACATAACCCGCCCGCTCGAATTCCTCCCGGGGGGCCCCGATGATCCGGAGGCGGAAGGAGATCCCGCCCCGTTTCAACACTTGGGCTGTCCGGAGGATGTTGGGGACGTTCTTCCGAGGATCCACGGCGCCCTGGGCCAAGAGGCGTACCGGTCCCGCCCCGGGTTTGGGCCAACCGGCAGGCCGCCGGTAGGCTTCCACCTCCACTCCCTCGGGCACCACCCGAACGCGGTCGGGATCCACCGAGAACTTCCTCACGATGGAATCCTTCGAGAATTTAGAGATGGTCACGACCATCCGGGCCCCCCGCGCGGACTCGGGCGCGGCCCAACGCTTGTAAAGGAACAAGAACCTCTGCCGGAACGTGGGGTGGTCCACGGTTTCCGAAAGAGGCCGGGTCATCATGGTGTCGTGGAGCGTCAGGACGTAGGGCGTCTCCCAAAAGACCGAGGCCGTGTTGTCGGTGTAATGGAGAAGGTCGAGTCGCTCCCGGCGGGCCAGGGCCGGAAGGGCCGTCTGCTCGTACAATGCCGGTTGGCGGGGCGACGGATCCCTAAATTGGGCCTTGGAACCCTTGAGGAGTTCCTTCAACTCGGGAGGGGCGGACAGGAGGAAGAGTTCCAGGCCCCGTTCCCGCTCCGCCAGGGCCAAAGCCAGCTGGGCGGCGTAGGTCCCCACCCCCCGACGGAAGGCCAGCCGGGCATCCAACCCGATCCGAAGCACCCGGGCGGGTCCGGTCTTAGGGTTGGGGGTCATGGGGATTCCCCTTCGCGTTTGGGAGAGGCCGACGGTTGGACAGAACCCACGCCGCCCCGAGGGCCGCCGCGACCCATCCCAGGGCCAAGCCATAAGTTTGGACCGTCACCACTCCCTCGAACGGGAAGGAAGGAAGCCATTGGGGGATGGGCCATCCCGTCAGGTACCGGGCCAGGACCCACATCCAACCCTCACCGGTCGGGTCCGAACGCATCCAGGGGATGGCCGCGAGCAGGCCGTTGACCACGAACCCAAAGCCCATGAGGACGGTTGAGACCCGGAAAAGGGCGCCGGATTCCCCCAGGTCCTCGAAAGTGTAACCCAACGCTAGGAGGAGCCAGGGGGTGATCGGGACGAAATAACGGGCCGCGGGGGGGCCCCCCAGGTGGAAGAAAGAACAAAGGAGCGTGAAATAAACGAGGGACGACCAAGCCGCCAGGCGTACCACCGTCCACTGGGCCCTCAACATTTTCCCCAACCCGTACCAGGCCAATAGAAAGATGGGAAAGCGGGGCCAAAGACCCGATTGTTGGTCGGTCCAGTGCGCCAATCCCATGGTGAACAAGTGGCGGAGGGTGAATTGGAGGGTTTGTCCCTGTTCCCGAACGACCTGTAGGTTCCAAGATCCAAACAAACACCGGTTGAAGGCGAACAAAATCAGGAGCGGCCCGATCGCGGCCAGGGACCATTTCCAGGCCGCCCGTCGGTGGGTGGCGTCCGCCGCCAAGACCCAAAGGACGCACAAGGCCACGGGGAGGATCCCGGCGGCGTTCCGCACATGCATCCACAGGCTGATCCCGGCCGCCCCGCCGGACAGGACCCATTTTTTACGGATGCCCGCCCAAGTCCCGAGCGCCAAGCAAGCCGCGGACGGCACCTCCGAGAAAACCAAGCCGGAAAAAAGCATCAAGGGGCTGGACCCGAGGGCGACCCAACCCATCCGGGTAAGGGTCGCGCGCCGAAACCCGACCGCTTCCCCGGTCAAAAGCGTCAGGGTGACGGCCAGGGAAGCCAGGACCGACATCGTCCAAGCAGCGCCCGCCCGTCCCGCCAGGAAATATCCCGGCAAGGCGGCCAGGATGGGCCCCAAGGGATGGAGGGCGTATCGTTTTCCATCCGGCGTGAGGAATTCCGAGGGTTGGGGTTGGAGGGTTCCCCGGTCGTAAAATTTCAGCCAATCTTCCCGGGCGTAATTATTGGCGAGGTCCAAATCCCCGTCCCGGACCAGGCTTTCCATGACGAGGAGATAATGCGGCTCGTCCCCCGAGGGCGCGCATTCCAGGGTATGCCAGGTCGCCCCGATGAACAGGAACAACGAGAGGAACCCGAAAAGGATCGGGATCCCCATGCGGTTCGTTTTAACCGCCCGCCGACCGGTCCAACCGATATAGAGGAACAAGTGGGCCATCCAAATGAGGCCGAAAACCATTTGGGCTTGGCGGAGGAGATAGTATTGGGGCGGGGGGGGCCATTGGGTGAGATCCAACCAACCTGGCCCAAGGGCCATTGCCCAGAAGGGTGCCTGGGAAACCGCGATCGGGAAAAGCCCGTCCCGCCAATTCTCCCGGGTCACGAACCGGAAGAAGCAGATCTCCAGGAGGATCCAGGCGCCATAGGACAACCCTGAGGCGAGACGCCAAGTCATCGGGTCGAGGTTGCCTCGGAGGCCCGGGGCGAACGGACCGGTCCCGACCCAAAAGGCGGTGAGCGCCGAGGCCAAGAGGAGCCAACTCGCGATGAAATGCCGCTTCGGTTGAGTGGATGGGTGGCTTTTTGGAATGGGTCGTTGGGGGCTTTCGGTCGATTCCGGGCTGCGACCGGAAGTCCGGCGATTCAACGGCCCTTGGGAGGATCTGGCAGGAGGGATGGGATACCTTCCTTCACGGGG
>CAYMOV010000009.1:44870-50531 GCA_964392085.1 uncultured bacterium | reverse complement strand
CGAATACGCCAACGGTGACCAACACGCGCACTTGGACCAACACGCCGACGGATTCATTGACGCCCACTTGGACCGGGACCCCGACCGACACGAGGACGCCGACGAACACCCGGACCTGGACCAACACGCCGACGGATTCCTTGACTCCCACTTGGACAGGGACCCCGACCGACACGAGGACGCCGACGAATACACCAACGGTGACCAACACGCGCACTTGGACCAACACGCCGACGGATTCCTTGACTCCCACTTGGACAGGGACCCCGACCGACACGAGGACGCCGACGAACACCCGGACCTGGACGAACACGCCGACGGATTCCTTGACTCCCACTTGGACAGGGACCCCGACCGACACCAAGACGCCGACGAACACCCGGACCTGGACGAACACGCCGACGGATTCCTTGACGCCCACTTGGACGGGGACGCCGACCTATACCAAGACGCCGACGAATACTTCGACTTGGACCAACACGCGTACCTGGACGAATACGCCGACGGATACCTTGACGCCTACTTGGACCGGATCTCCGACCTATACGAAAACATGGACACCTACACGCACCTACACCAACACGCCAACGGATACATTAACGCCCACCCAAACCGGTACGCCGACCTACACGAAGACTTGGACCTCCACCCGCACCTTCACGAACACGCCGACAAACTCATTGACTCCAACCTGGACCGGAACGCCCAGCTTTACCCGGACCTTCACCTCCACTTGGACCCCGTCGTTCACCAGGACTTGGACGCTTACACCAACTTCCACGATGACGCCGACTTCCACCTGGACTCCGACGATCACCCGCACCCCGACCATCACCAAGACCCCTACGGTGACCCAAACCCCAACTTGGACGTCCCGATGGACCCTGACGCCGACCTATACGTTCACCTACACCTTCACCCCGACGGAAACGGGGACCCCGACCGAGTCGCCGACCATCACCAACACGGGGAGCCCGACAAACAGTCCGACACCCGGAAGCGAACTGTGGGTTTCGAGGAATTCCTACCGGCCACAATATGACTTCCCGCCGGTGCAGATCCACGTCCACGTCCCGCACGACGGGGCCTTCAGCCTCAAGATTTACAATTCGGCCGGGGAGTTGGTGAAGAAGTTGGATGGAGACACCATGACAAACGCCCCTTACGACCATACCTATGAGTGGGACGCCAATAATGACAAGGGGGCGCCTGTGGCGAGCGGCGTCTACCTGATATACTTTACGAATAAGTACGGCGCCCAAGAGGCGAAGCTCCTCATAGTCCGATAACACCAGGTCCCCATGAAACGTTTCGTCCGGCATGAACTCATAACGTTCTTAGCAAGCGCCCTTGGGATCGTCCTGATGGGGGCTCCTTTAGGCTTGGCCGTCGCGGCCCCCTCCATTAATTCGGGCAGTCCCGCCTATCCCTTCCCCCAGAACGCCACGTATCCCTATGGCATCAAGCCCAACCAGAAAACAGCCGCGGCGTTCCAGGCCGATGTCACGTCCATGTACACGACTTGGTACAACAACGCCGTCATCGCGACAGGGACGACCCGTCCCGGTCGGGGTACCTGCGCATCCTGCTATCGCGTCTATCGGAACACCGACGGCAACGACACGGTCTCGGAAGGCATCGGTTACGGTCTCCTCATCGCCGCCATGATGGCCGACAAGCCCCTGTTCGACGGGATCTGGACCTATACGAAGCAATACGTTCCGGATTCCAACGGCAATTACGTCATGGATTGGCATGAGGACTCCAGCGGTAACGTCAGCGGGGCGAACGGCGCGACGGACGCCGATGAGGACATCTGCATGGGCCTTCTTTTGGCCCATAAGCAATGGGGAAGCGCCGGGGCCATTAATTACCTGAACGAATTCCGGAGCATGTCGACGGCGATTTGGGGCAATGAGATCAATAATGCCGGGGACTTCCGGGTCAAGCCCGGGGACGCTTGGGACGGCACCTATTACTCGAGCTATATGGGGCCCGCCTGGTACCGTTGCTGGCCCTCCTATGAAAGCACGGTTCACTCCTGGTCCAGCGTGGTAAATTGGGTCTATGGGACTTTTTTCCAGACCCTCCTGACGAACTACCCGAAGGGCTACAAGCCGGAAAACACCAACGCGAGCTGGTCCCCCAATACGACTTCCATGGGTTACGACGCCGCGCGCTACCCCTGGCGGGTCGGGCAGGATTACCTTTGGAACGGGGACGCCAAGGCCCTAGCTAATACAGGCGCCATGGCGGATAACGTGATTACGGGCGGCTTGGCGAACATCAAGGAGTACTGGGACATCGGTTCTGGCGCATCCTCGGGGAGCGCCAATTCCCTCCAAATCGGCCCGGCTTTGGTGGCCTGCATGGGCCGCACCAACCAGGCTTTCGTGAATTCGGTCTACGACGAGATGCTCAACAACCGTTACGCGAAACCCAGTTTTACCTATTTCCAAGACTCGATCTGCATGATCACGGCGTTGGTCGCAACGGGAAACTTCCCGAACATCGCCTGCGGGGGGCCTCCGCCCCCCACCAACACCCCCGGATCGCCTACGGCGACGCCTACCCGTACCTCGACCCCGAGGCCCATTGCCGTCACGGTGACCAAGTCCTTGGTTGGGATCGCGAACCCTTATACGGGGGGGAGCATCGCGGTATCCCTAAGCGTCTGCAACGCCTCCGGGGCCCCGACGGCGAACGCCGTGACCTTGACGGATCCGAACAACGATACGAACAATTACCTGTCCTTCTGTGGACCCTACGGCAACTACGTCGTGACCGTAGGCGGGGTGCCGGTTTCGATCACCGTCATCAGTCAATCCCCGATGACCTTGCGTGTGGATAACCTTCCTGGTGGACAATGCGTCCCGGTCACTTTCTGCGTATCGGACTACAGCGCGGGGAGCCATAGCTGCGTCACCATCACGGACAATGTCGTGGCGTCCTGGTCGGGAGGAGGCCCCGTGACGTCCAACTCCCAGGCGGTCACCTACCCTTGCGCGGCCATGACGGCGACCTACACCTTCACCCCGACCCGGACCAATACAGCCACTTCGACGGCCACCTCGACCCAAACCCGGACCTTCACCCCCACAACCACCTTCAGCCCGACGGCCACCCCGACCCGGACCTTTACCGCCGTCCCTACGACTACCTTTACTTCGACCCGGACTTCCACATCGACCATGACCTTTTCCTTCACCTTCACTTCGACCCGCACTTCGACGGCGACTTTCACCCCCACTTTCAGTTCCACCCCCACCCAAACCTTCACCCAAACGGCCACCTCCACGGGAACCCCAACCCCAACCCGAACCAACACGCCGATCCCCACCAACACCTTTACCTCGAGCCCTACCCCGACCACAACTTCGACAAGGACTTTCACACCTACCGCCACGATGACCTGGACCCCCAGCGCGACGTCGACAGCGACCCTGACCTTTACCCCTTCGCCGACCCCCTCACGGACATCCACCTGGACGACAACCTTCACCGCGAGCGCGACCCGCACCTCGACGCCTACCGCCACTGCCACGAACACCGCCACGGGGACCCCCACCTGGACTTTCACCTTGACCGCCACCGCCACTAAGACCTCCACTCCGACGGCCACTTCCACGAGCACCAACCAGCCGACCGCGACACCCACCCCAACATCCACCGCGACCCCCTCCTGGACCGCGACTTTCACGCCAACGCAGACCCCGACCGCTACATCCACCTTCAGCCCAACCCGGACTTTGACACCGATCCCCAGCGCCACCTCCACCAACACGAGCCTGCCTACCGCCACCAACACCTCCACACCGAGCTTCACCCGGACCGCCACTTCAACCGCCACCTCCACGGCTTCCTTTACCAACACCCCAACCCGGACCTGGACGCCGGTCCCCAGCGCCACCTCCACCAACACGAGCCTGCCTACCGCCACCGCGTCCGCCACCAGCACCTCCACTCCCAGCTTGACCCGGACCGCGACTCCGACCGCCACCTCCACGGCTACCTTTAGCTTCACACCGACCCATACCTGGACGACGATTCCCAGCGCAACCTCCACCCCTACAAGCACGCCCACCGCCACCCCAACAAGCACCAGCACCCCCACTCCCAGCTTGACCCGGACCGCCACGGCGACCTGGACGGCAACCGCTACCTTGACCTTCACCCAAAGCCCTACGCGTACCTTGACTCCGGTTCCGACTTCGACCCCCACGAACACCACGACTGCGACGTCGACGGACACCCCCACGGCCACTTGGACCCCCACCCGGAGCGCCACGCCGACAACGACTTCCACCTCCACACCAAGCTTTACCCCCACACCCACTTCATCCTTCACCGCGACCCTGAGCAAAACCCCAACCGCCACCTCGACCCAAACGTTTACGATTACATGGACCCCCTCCTACACACCGACCCTCACCTATACCCCGACGATGACCTACAGCCCGACCCCCACCTTGCCGCCCGGGACCAACACCCCCACGCCGGCCCCCACCTCCACCGATACCGCCACCTACACCTTCACCCCCTCCTATACCTGGACCTTGACGTCCACCTCGACTCCGAGTTGGACTCCGACTCCCACTCCCACCCTGACATCCACCGCGACCAATACGGCGACTTCCTCGGCGACGGACACCTCCACCCGGACCCCAACCCCGACGGATACGACGACCTCCACGTCCACCCGAACCGCAACATCCACTTCCACTGAAACCTCGACGGCAACCTCCACCCCGACACCGAGCCCGACCCGCACATCCACCCTGACTTCAACCCCCTCCAATACCCGGACCCCGACCCCCACCCTCACCTTGACCTTGACCAGGACGGCGACCCCGACCTTTACCCTGTCTTGGACCGCCACATTCACGAACACCCCGTCCGCCACCCGTACTTTGACCTCAACCCCTACGTCCACCCAAACGCCCACCCCGAGCTGGACGCCCACATCGACCAATTCCCCAACCGCGACTTCCACCCCCAGCCCGACCCCCACCCAGACGGCGACTCCGAGCGTGACTTCGACTCCAACCTCCACGAAAACCCACTCGCCTACCCCCACCCCCAGCGATACAACGACCCTGACTTGGTCCCCGACGGCCACTTTTACGCGCACATCCACAGCCACCGCGACCTTCACTTGGTCCTCCACCGAGACTCCCAGCCCGGTCCCTTCGGCGACCTCGACCGCGACTCCGACCGAAACTTTGCCGGCTTGTCCCCCGGTTCATGTCTCCGCCGCCTATCCGAACCCGGTTTTCGATTCCCAAACGACGATTCGGGTGAATCTCACCTCGCCCTGTCCCAATGTGGTTTCGTGGAAGATCATCACCGTGGCCCATCGGGTGGTGGCGCAGGGGCAAATGGGGGTCCAGGGCACCCAGACCCTGACATGGGACCAACAGGACCAAAAGGGTCAATGGGTCTCAAACGGGTTGTATTACCTGGTTGTCTCCCAAACCGGTCAACCGAACATCACGGTGAAAATATTGATCCTACGGTGAGGCTTCCAGCAGAACCGAAAGTTGTGGTCAGGCCCATTTCAAACGGAAATGGGCGGATCCTACGGTGAGGATCGGAAGCTATATGAATCCGACACACCCAAAGCGAGGCCTCGGCTTGAAGCCTCGGCCTAGGGGGTCGTCC
>CAYMOV010000009.1:0-44770 GCA_964392085.1 uncultured bacterium | reverse complement strand
TTATGAGTCCGACACACCCAAAGCGAGGCCTCGGCTTGAAGCCTCGGCCTAGGGGGTCGTCCTCCTTATGAGTCCGACACACCCAAAGCGAGGCCTCGGCTTGAAGCCTCGGCCTAGGGGTCTGGGTACATCCGTCCCAATTGAGAGTTGCTATAATTCCCACCATGAAGAAACCCATCCGAATCGGGGTCCTGGGCTTGGGCCAGATCGCTTTGACGGCCCATTTACCGGGGTTTGACAAGACCCCCCATTGCCAAATCACCGCCTTGGCGACCCAACGGGAAACCCATGGTCGAAAAATCGCGTCGAAGTACGGGGCCTCCGCCCTGTTCAAGGATTGGAGAAGTTTGGTCCGGTCGCCCCTCGTGGACGCGGTGACCATTTGCCTACCCAACCATCTTCATGCGCCGGCGACTTTGGCGGCCCTTCGGGCAGGGAAGCATGTCCTGGTCGAGAAACCGATGGCCTTGAACCGGGTGGAAGCCGACAGGATGATCCGGGAAGCCACCCGATTTCGTAGGGCCTTGATGGTTCACCAAAACATGAGGTTTGATCCGGCCCTGCGGTGCGCCGGGAAGCTTCTTCGTAAGGGCGCCGTCGGTCCCATCCATTCCTTCAAATGTTCCTTGACCCACCGCGGCCCCGAACGCTGGAGCCCCCAATCCAACTGGTTCCGTGACCATCGCCGATCGGGGGGAGGCGTCCTGATGGACCTGGGGGTCCATGTTTTCGACAGCCTCCGCTATTTGCTCCGGGATGAGGTGAAAGCCGTGGTGGCCCTCACCCCCCGAGGGATGGGCCGGATCGAGGAACACGCAGTCGTGATGTTGGAATTCCGTAAGGGGGCGGTTGGAACGGTCCAATTGAGCTGGAAGGACACCCATTACCAAAACCGATACTACCTTTTCGGCGAGAAGGGGGCCCTCTCCGTCAACCTGGGTAAAGGGGATCCGGTGGCGGTGGAAGCCCGAAACCAGGAAGGGTTTCATTACCCCGACTTGACGCCGGATTGCTTCAAACCAACCCTCTACGAGCATTTCTTGGACTGCATCCTCACCGGTAAAACACCCGAAACCTCCGGAGCGGTGGGGGCCGCCGCCCTGGCGGTGTCGGAGGCGGCCTACGCCTCGATCCGGTCCCACCGTTGGGAAAACATCAAACCTCGCAGAGTGGAAGCGTGATTGATCGAGGGAGGCGGGAAGGCTCCTTCCTCCACTGGGCGTTCCTCGTTGGGACCCTCGTCCTTTCCCTCATCAACTTAAAACCGGCATGGGCATTCGATCCTCAAGGCGACCCCTGCGACCGCTTCAAGCCCCAAACCGCCCAGGATCTCCCCGTCGAGGACCAGTTGAGCGCTGATGAAAAACAGGACCTTTTTGACGACGTGGATGGGATTTTGGCGGAAATGGGCCGGATGAGGGGCTTGGCTGTCCGGGGGACCATTCGAAAAGCCTTCAAGGACCAGATGTGGTTCAGCGATTATTTCCTGAAAGCGTCCTACCGGGAAGTCCCCCAGGAAAAGGGTGACGGCTTCTCGGGGTTTTACACATGGCTTGGCCTGCTGGACCCCGGCGTCGATTGGAGGGGTGAGGGCGCCAAGTCGCTCGCCCGCGATATCCTCGGCCTTTACGTCCCGGAGGACAAGACCCTCTACCTCGCCGATTGGATCACGCCGGACAAGATCCGCCCCGTCCTGGTCCACGAGCTGGTTCACGCCCTCCAGGACCAAGCCTTCGACCTGACGGCTATGGACCAAAAGATCCTCCACTCAACCCGGGACGAATCCGCCGCCTTGGCCGCCCTCCGGGAGGGTGAGGCGGTGTTGTTGAGTTGGCAATACTTGGCCGCGGCGGAGCCGGACGGACTCCAGGGGCGGTTCAAGGATTTTGGCGCCTACCTCCATGAATTGGAAACCGTGGAGAACGGCCGCCGCCGTGCCTGGGGTTGCCCCGAAAGGTTCAGCCGATACCTGAATTTCAGCTACACCCAGGGGCCGCTTTTCGTCCAAAGCTGGGTCCAAAAAGACGGTTGGAAAGCCCTGGACCGTTGGTGGAAATACCCGCCCCGTTCCACCCGGCAGGTCCTTCAACCCTTTCAAAAGTTGGCCCCACCGGAGGCGCTGGAGTTCCACGGGATGGAAAAAGGTCCCCTCCGGGGCGGGACCCTGCTTTGGGAAGAACGCTTCGGGGCCAACGGGTATTTCATGGCTTTGGCCCCCGTCGTTGGGACTTCGGCCGCTCTCCTGGCGGTGGCGGGTTGGACCGGGGACCGGATGGAATTTTGGGGAAACCCCTCGGAAGGCTGGAAGACACTCGTTGGATGCGCTTCCTTCGAGGACGAGACCTCCTCGGGAAGATTCGCGGCGGCCTTTCGTGCCTGGCAGGCAAGCCGAAGACGCCGGGGACGGATCCTCCAGGACGATGAAAAGGTCCAATGGTTCAAGGGTCCAGGCGAAACCGCCAGTTATTTCGTGGAGCGGGATGGACGAAAGGTCTACTGGATCGAGGGTTTGGACGTTTTAAAGACCCGGGAAGTGAGAAAATGGCTCATCCTATGAAGAAATCAGCGAATGAACCCGGCTTGACAGGGTCCCGTCGGGTCCGTACATTGCGGCATCAAGGTTTATTGAAAGCGTCCTAAAGGAAGGTACCCCATGGGTTCCGCAGTCGCAGTCAACGACGTCAACTTCAAACAGGAAGTGATCGATTCGAAAACCCCGGTTTTGGTCGATTTTTGGGCCGAATGGTGCGGTCCCTGCCGCATGGTTGGTCCGGTGTTGGAGGAGCTCGCGAAGGAATACGGCGGAAAGATCAAGGTCACCAAATTAAACGTGGATGAGAACCAGCAAACCGCGGCGGAGTTCAAAATCCGGAGCATTCCCACCCTCCTGTTTTTCAAGAACGGGTCCGTGGTGAAGCAACTCATCGGCGCCTATCCCAAACCTCGGCTCGTCACCGAGATCGATGAGGTTCTCCGGGGCTGATACGGCCCCCCGCCGAAAGGGGCTGCCCTTCGGCTGATTTAGGCGCATCCAGGGGCCCTAAAAGCCCCAGCGTTGCGTTGACAGGGGGTCTGAAGCCTCTTTATACTGCCCCCCGCTCCGAATGGCCGGGCCTCCCTGGAACCAGGGGGGCCCGGTTTTTTTAGCCCCTCGATCTCCATTGGGAAGGTTCCCGTGAACGCACGAAAATTCCTGGCGATTTTCATCCTCGCCTTGGCCGGCTATTGCGTCTATAGCGTCATCCCGCCGGACCAGAAGCTTAAGATGGGCCTGGATATCCGCGGGGGTGTCCACATGAGGCTCGAGATCGACGAGTCCAAACTCGAGGGGAACCATACCCCGAAAGACCTGATGGACGCCGCGGACCGCGCCCTGGAAATCATCCGGAAGCGAATCGACAGCCTGGGTACCGTGGATCCCTTGATCCAGAGGGAAGGGGTCTCGGGGATCGTCATCCAACTCCCGGGCTTCACCGATATCCAACAGGCCCAACAACTCATCTCCACGACCGCCCAGCTCCAGTTCCGGTTGGTGTCGGAAGCCCGGACGGCGGATTACAAGAACGCCAATGGGGAAATCGACCCCAAGAAGCTTCCGGCGGGCTTGCATTATTTCCATGGGAAGGACCCGGGGGAGGATTACCTCGTGGGGGACGCCCTCCTGAAGGGAGATGCCCTCGTGGACGCCAGGGTCCAGGCCGACCAGTTCGGCCGATCCTTCGTGTCCTTTAAGCTGAATGATGAGGGCGGGAAGGCCTTCAGCCGGCTTACCGGAGACAACGTGGGCCGCAGGTTGGCCATCCTCCTGGACGACAAGGTCTACTCGGCGCCGGTCATCAAGTCGAGGATCCCGGGAGGATCCGGCATCATCGAGGGACAGTTCACGGACGCGGAAGCCAAGAACCTCGCGTTGGTCCTTCGCTCGGGAGCCCTCCCGGCGCCCTTGAAGATCACCAGCCAATTCCTGGTGGGCGCCACCCTCGGCGCCGACTCGGTGCGGAAGGGGACCCTGGCGGCCGTCTATGGCTTCATCCTGGTCCTTCTCTACATGGGGATCTACTACCGGGTTTCCGGGGTCATCGCGGATATCGGCATGATCTTCAACCTGATCTTCCTCATGGGCTTCATGGCGGTCATGAAGGCCACCATGACCCTGCCGGGCATCGCCGGGATCGTGCTGACGGTCGGCATGTCGGTGGATTCCAACGTCCTGATCTTCGAGAGGATCCGGGAAGAGATCCGGGCCGGTAAAACCATCCGATCCGCCATCGAGGCGGGCTATAACCGGGCCCTGACGGCCATTATCGACACCCACGTCACCACCTTGATCACCTCCGTGGTGCTGTTCCAGTTCGGGACCGGGCCGGTCAAGGGATTCGCGGTGACCCTCAGCGTGGGTATCGCCCTTTCCCTCTTCACCGCCGTCGTGATCACCAAGATGATCTTCGACACGCGCAAAGAATACCAAACGCTCTCGATCTGAGAAAGGAACCCCATGTTCTCGATTTTCAAGGAACCCAAGTTCAATTTCCAGGCGATCCGCCGCCTGTTCCTCGTGGTTTCGGGCGTCGCGATGGCGGCCGGGATCTACTCCATCGTCTACCTGGCCCAGGGAAAAGCCAACCTCGGCACGGATTTCGGCGGAGGGGTCCTGCTCCACCTGACCTCGACCCAGGACCTGAAGCTGGAGGACCTGCGGTCCGCTTGCGACCGGGTCGGTTATAAGGACGCTCAGATCCAGAAAATCTCCGGACCGGGCATGAAGGGCTTCAAGGCCGTGGTCCGGATCCGCCGGGCCCTGGATACCGGGGTAGGAACCCTGGGGACCCAGGCCGTGGCCGACCTCCAAAAGGAAATGCCGAATTCCGGCCTGGTTTTGGAGGGCAGCGAGGAAGTGGGCCCCGCGGTCTCCGCGAAGCTGAGGGATGACGCCATCAAGGCCTTCCTCCTGTCGATGCTGGGGATCCTGGTCTATATCGCCTATCGGTTCGATTTCAGGTTCGGGATCATCTCGGTCATCGCGACGGTCCACGACATCCTCGTCATGATGGCGATCCTCATTTTGGGCGGTTTCGAGTTCAACCTGCTTTCCATCACGGCTATCCTGACCATCTCGGGTTATTCCCTGAACGACACCGTGGTGATCTTCGACCGGATCCGCGAGAACATGAAACTGGTCGGCCGGATGAATTATCCCGACATGATCAACCAGAGTTTGAACGAAACCCTGAACAGGACCGTGAACACGGGAGGGACGGTTTTGGCGTCCCTTGTCCCCGTTTACGTCATTGGGGGGGAAGTCCTTCATGACTTTTCCTTGGCCTTGATCGTGGGGATCTTGGTGGGGACCTATTCCTCGATCTTCGTGGCGGCCGCGACCTTGACCGAATGGCATTTGGCCGCGATGGCGGGCAAGACCCAAGCCGCCTGAGGCCCCGGACGGGCTGTCCCCATAAGGGGAGCTTCAGCCGATGCCGTTGGGCGGAAGGACTGGCATGAACCCCGACCTCTCAAGAAGGCTTTCCGAATTAAGGGGCCGGATGGGGGAGGCGGCGGGCCGTTCGGGCCGGTCCCCCGATTCGATCACCCTCCTGGCGGTCACGAAGACCCATCCCATCGAAACCCTGAGGGACTGCTACGACCTGGGCCTTCGGGACTTCGGTGAGAACCGGGTCCAGGAAGCCCTTTCCAAGATTCCCGCCCTTCCTCCGGACGTCCGCTGGCACCTCATCGGCCAACTCCAGACCAACAAGATCAACAAGGTTTTGGGCTTGTTCCATTGGATCCATTCGGTGGATTCGATCCGGCTGGCCGAGGGATTGTCGTCCCGAATCCCGGAAGGAAACCAAGAGATCCTCCTGGAGGTCAACACCTCCGGTGAACCCACCAAGTCGGGACTGGCGCCCGGGGATGCTGTTCAGGCGGCCCGGGAGTTGCTATCCTTGCCCCACCTTCGGCTTCGGGGCCTCATGACGGTGGGCCCCCTGACGGCGGATCGATCCAAGGGCCGGGATGCCTTCAAGCGGCTTCGGGAGCTTTTCGAGGCCATTCGAAGAGAGCCGGGTTGCCCAAGGTCCTTCGACCAGCTTTCCATGGGGATGAGCTCCGATTTCGAGGACGCCATCGAGGAAGGCTCCACGATCGTGCGGGTTGGGACGCTTTTGTTGGGGGACCGGTCCCAACCAGCGGTGGGATGAGGGAAAGTTACAGGTCGTCATCAAACGCTCCTAGGTGGGATATGGCCTTTAAGGGTAAATTCACGGTCATCGGCGGAGGCGCGATGGGGAGCGCTTTGCTGAAGGGTTGGTTGCGGGGGAAACTCCTGAAGCCCTCCCAGGTGACCGTGGTGGATTTGGACCGCGCGAAGCTTAAAAATTTGCGGACCGCCTTGAAGGTCCAGGTAGCCTTAACCCCCGAGAAGGCCTTGGACCAGGCCGATTGGGTCCTTTTGGCGGTCAAACCCCAGCAAATGAAGTCCTTCCTTGAGGCTTGGGGCTCCCGTATCCGCGGCCGCGCCAAGGTTATCTCCATCGCCGCCGGTCTCTCCACGGCCCAAATCGAGGCGCGGCTCCCCCAGGGGAACCCCGTGGTTCGGGTCATGCCCAACACTCCCGCCCTGCTCGGCTGCGGGATGGCCGGGGTGGCGGGAGGACGACGTTCCAAGGCTCCCTTCATACGGGAAGTGGTGGCCCTCTTCGCCGCCGTGGGAAGGGCGGTCCAGGTCCCTGAATCCCAAATGGACCTAGTGACGGCCCTCTCGGGCTCGGGTCCCGCTTATTTTTTCAGGGCCCTGGAAGCCTTGGTGGAGGTCGCCGTTGAGGGAGGCCTGACCAGGGATCAAGCCCTCCTCCTCGCCTCCCAAACGGCGTTGGGGGCGTCCCGTATGGCCCTGGAATCGGGCCGCACCCCGGAGGAACTGAGGGTCCAGGTCACGAGTCCCGGGGGGACGACCCAAGCGGGTTTGGGAGTCCTCGAGGAGCGCGGGTTTGGGGAAGCCTTGAAGGCTTGTGTGAGGGCCGCCGCGCAACGCGGGGCCGAACTCCGAAAAATGAGCGATTGAGGACCCATGGCATTCTTAGGCGCCCTTTTGGCATTCCTGATCGTCGCGGTCCTCGGCCTCGCCGGCGGCCTCTTCGCGGCCCGATTCCTCCTGTCCTTCGGTCCCGGCGCCCGTCTCACGGCCTTCCGTCGAAGGCTCTTCCTCCTCACCCAACCTTGGCTGGATCCAATCGAGCCCTGGGTTTCCCTCCAATGCGGGGGGGTTGAATTTGCCCCCTTGTTCGCCGCACTGGGTTGTTTTCTCCTGGCCCGGGGGGCCGCGCCGTGGCTTTTGGTCATGGGGTTCCGGGCCTCGGTCGGATGATCGACGAGTCTTGGGATATCCGGCCCGAGGGGACGGGTTGCGTCTTTAAGGTCCAAGTGACGCCACGATCCTCCAAGAATCGGGTGGAGGGTTTCCGGCTGGGCGCCCTTCGCCTTCGGGTCCAGGCGCCCCCGGTGGAGGGGGCGGCGAACGTCGCGGTGGTCGAATATCTTTCCGGGGCCCTTGGGGTCTCCAAGTCCTCCCTGGAGGTGGTCCGGGGACTCACCTCCCGAACCAAATGGGTTCGGGTCCAGGGACGGGATGCGGCCCGGGTCCGTCTTGCCCTGGGGGTGGACCCGCCCGGGCAATAGGGTCGTGGATGGGGCTGTGGAGGGAATCTGGGGTGTCCCGCGGGACCCCTTCTCGAGGTGGTTCATGCCGAACATGTTTGAAATGATCCAAGACGCCGCCCAGGCCATCCGTCAAAAAAGCAAAGTGAAACCCTTGGTCGGGATCATCCTGGGGACCGGATTAGGGGCCTTGGCGCGGGAGATCGAAAAAGCCGAAACGATCCCCTACGGGCAGATCCCCCACTTCCCCTTGTCGACGGTGGAATCGCACGCCGGGGAGCTGGTCTTCGGGTTCCTGGGAAAGACCCCGGTCGTGGCCATGAAAGGCCGTTTCCACCGTTACGAGGGTTACAGCCTCCAACAGGTCACTTTCCCGGTCCGGGTCATGAAGGAATTGGGGGTCCGATACCTATTGGTTTCGAACGCCTGCGGCGGCATGAACCGGGGCTATGAGGCGGGGGACCTGATGATCCTGGAGGACCATGTCAATATGATGGGGGACAACCCGCTCATCGGGGTGAACGACGACCGATTGGGGCCCCGGTGGCCCGATATGATCGAACCCTACTCCAAGGAATTGATCGCCTTGGCGGAGAAGTTCGCCTGGGAGCGACGGATCCCGGTGAAAAAAGGGGTCTATGTGGCGGTGACCGGCCCCAACCTCGAGACCCGGGCCGAATACCGGTGGCTTTCGACTTTCGCCGACGTCGTGGGCATGTCCACGGTCCCCGAGGTGATCGTGGCGGTCCACGCGGGGTTGAAGGTGCTGGGAATCTCGGTGGTCACCGATAAGTGCGTGGCGGACACCTTGGAACCGGCGGACATCCAAAAGATCATCCGTAACGCCATGGCCGCCGAACCCCAACTGACCACCCTCATGAAGGAAGTGGCCATTTCATTGGGTCAACCATAGCCGCCGACATTGACTCGAGGAAACACGACAAACCTATTCACCACGGAGGACATGGGGTACACGGAGATGGAATCCTTGGATAAAGGTCACCTGATTTATCCATTTCTTACTCCGTGACCCCCGCTCTCCCCGCGGTTCAACTTCCATTGTTGTCCTGAAAGGAAACACCTTGTCAGAACCCCTCCGCGCGGTGAAGTGGAACGGCCGGGCCGTTCAACTGGTGGACCAACGGTTGCTGCCGTTCCAGGAAAAATGGATGGCATGCGACACGGTTGAGAAAACGGCGAAGGCCATCGAGGACATGGTGGTCCGGGGCGCACCGGCCATCGGCGTCACCGCGGCTTATGGGGTGGCCTTATCCGGACGGATCCACCGGAATAAGCCCCCCAGGGCCTTCGAAGCGGGCGTCCAGAGGGACATGAATCGTCTTCGTCGGACCCGTCCCACCGCGGTCAACCTTTTCTGGGCCCTGGGGGCCATGGGCAAGGCCCTTCATGGGACCCGGGGGATGCCGTCCCTGGACCGGGCCGCCTTCTTGGAGCATGAGGCCCGTCGGGTTCACCGGGAGGACGAGGATCTTTGCGACCGAATGGGCCGCCACGGGGCCGCCCTCCTCCGGAACTGTCAAAACGTCCTGACCCATTGCAACACGGGCGCCTTGGCCACCGGTGGTGAGGGGACGGCCCTCTCGGCTATCCTGCAGGCGGCCCGACGCAACCCGCGGCTCCATGTCTGGGTGGATGAAACTCGTCCTTACCTCCAAGGCGCAAGGTTGACCGCGTATGAACTGCACCGCTCCGGCGTGCCCTTTCACCTGATCTCGGACAATATGGCGGCCTCCGTGATGGCCGCAGGAAAGGTGGACGCCGTGGTCTTGGGCGCGGATCGCATCACCGCGAACGGTGATACGGCCAACAAGATCGGGACCTATTCACTGGCGGTGTTGGCGAAGTACCACGGGATCCCCTTTTACGTCGTGGCTCCCACCTCGACGTTTGACCTTTCCATGAAACACGGAGGACTCATCCCCATCGAGGAACGGGATCCGGCCGAGGTGACCACCCCCCGGGGACTGCCCCTGACCCGGGCCGATTTTCCGGTTTTCAACCCGTCCTTTGACGTGACCCCGGGGCGTTTGATCCGGGCGATCGTTTGCGAGCGGGGTGTCTGTCGAGCCCCATTCAAGGCTTCCTTGAGGAAGGCCGCGGGGCCGAAAGCCTAAAATGGAGATCCCATCCTTCAACTGTCCCTATTGCGGCCAGGCCAACTCGCCGGATTTAGAGGAAGGGTCGGGGGTCCTGACCTGGACCCAGGATTGCGAAAATTGCTGCCGCCCGATCGCCCTGCGGGCCAAGATCCGCCAAGGCCGGGTGATGGAATTTGAGGCTCTGCGGGAACTTGACTAACGGGGCGCTGAATTGTGTTTTTTCACTTCGCCGTCAGGCGGCTAAGCCGTCTGACGACCCAAGCGAAAACGTGTTTTCGCAAGGCGAGCCGTCAGGCGGCTAAGCCGTCTGACGACCCAAGCGAAAACGTGTTTTCGCAAGGCGAGCCGTCAGGCGGCTAAGCCGTCTGACGACCCAAGCGAAAACGTGTTATCGCAAGGGGAGTCAGCCCTTCGAGGCGCTTCGCGCGCCTCAGGGCCCAGAGATTATCGATGGGCAGGCATGTAGTTCGAGCGAATCGCCGTACCTCCCCCGGTTTTGGGGGGATGATTCGCGGGTACGACACGAAAAGGCACCTTCAGTTCGACATTTTCATCATCCCGCTAAACCAGGGAGACGCACCGTGACTACCCCCGATACGGAATCCGCTTTCCAAGACGACCGCTACTGCCTCTGTTGCGGTGAGAAGAACCCGCTCGGGTTTAAAATGACCTTTCGCTATGAGGGCGAAAAGCTCCTTTCGGAGACGGTTGTTCCAAAGGAATTCCAAGGATTTTCACGTGTAGTCCACGGGGGGATCCTAGGGATGCTTTTGGATGAGGTCATGGTGAACCTCTATTGGCTCAAAGGGGTGAAGGCCGTGACGGCTGAGTTCACCGTGCGCCTCAAGGCGCCCTGTCCCACGGATCGAAAGGTGCTTTTGGCCGCATGGCCCCTAGAAACCAGGCGGAGAATCCACCTGACAGGGGGGGAAGCCCGGCTGGAGGATGGGACCTTGGTGGCGGAAGCCACGGCGAAGTGCATCCAAATCGGATGAATCCTTCCCAAGGGCCTTGCCTGGCAGTTAAAGTAATGGGAAAGACAAGAAAAGCCTTGGCCTTTCAGTTAAAGTAAGCACGAAAACCCTTGATTTGGGGGAGGTTTCCCTTAAACTCCTCCCTCCATACCTTAGCCTGACCCTTTGGAGGATTAGATGCCCTGCGGGAAGAAGCGGCACCGCCTTAAAATTAAGACCCACAAGCGGAAGAAGCATCGCCGCAAGATGAAGGGGCTTTTGCGCCATTTGGGTAAGTTGTAAGCGTTCGGGGAGGTTCATCCCCCAGAACCCCTTTTCCAGGGTCCTTCCTTTTGGACGGGGCCCTGGGAGCTTTCATGAGCCGGGTAGCTTTTGAAGTCCGATCCCGGAGGGAGTGTTTTGACCCAAAATCTCCCGAAAGTTCATTCGCGCTGGTTGCCCTGGATCTTAGCCCTGGGGGCAGCTGGCGCTTTTTTTTTGGCGGCCAGCGGCTTATTGATCCGACCCGCCGGGGATGTACCGGCTTGGCGGACCACTCTCGGGGCCGGTTTCCTATTAGTCGGCCTGACGGGCTGCGCCCTTTACGCTGACGCTTTGAAGACCCATGCGTATCTCTCGAGCCTGACCGCGCCCATTCTCCTGGCCCTTTGGACCCAAACCACCGGTGGATGGGCCTCCCCCCTCGCGGGTTTTCTCTTTCCCCTTTTGGCCCTTTGGGCCTGGACGCTAGGCCTTCGCCACGCGGTCGCGACCGCCGCCCTTTATTTGCTCCTGGAGTATGCCGGGAACCGGATGGGCCTTCCCCCTTGGCAGGATTTAGCCACTCGGTTCGTGATCCTCCTGTTTTTCATCCTTTTGCTCAAGAAAGTCGCGGAAATCCGTCGGCAGAAGGAGAAGATCCAAGGCCGCTTGGAGCATCTCCACCGCGAGGCGGGGACATTAGCGGCCTCGGCGGAACCTTCCTCCTTCATCGTCCCGAAGGACCAGTTGTTGCAACAGGAAAAGCGGTTGGGGGCCCGTGTCAACACGGTCTTGGAATTGGAGACATCCTTAAGGAAAAGGCTGGATTTGGCCAGGACCTCCCTGGATTGCCACACCGCCGCCTGTTTTTTGGTCGGGCTCCTGGGAGGGAAGCGCGTATTGAGGCTTCGGGCCTACTCGTCCAAGTCGAAGTCGTTGGCGCCCGATTCGGTGATCCCCTTCGGTGAAACCCTGGTGGGGCTCGCGGGAGGCGAAAAAAGGAAAGTCCTGGTGGATCCCTTGGCCCCTGAATCCTCGAAAGGAATCCCCTACTACGCCCAATCACAACCGATTCGGGCCCTTCTGGCACAACCGATCTGGGCGCAGGCTCCCGAAGGTTCATCCGGGGAAACGGAACTGGTCGGGGTTTTCGTGGTCGACAGCCTGGAATCAGGCTATTTCACGGAGTCCCGGGTGTCCCTTTCGGAAACCTTCGGCGAGTGGATGGGTGACGCCGTACAAAACGCCCGACTTCTCCACTTTTCAGGAACCAAAAGCCGGAATTTGGATGCCCTTTACCAGGCTTCCCAGGCTTTCTCCACGCTTTTGGAGGAGGAACAGGTCTTGGAAACGACGCTTCAAACCGCCGTAGGCATTTTCGACCCCGACTCCGCTTTTGTTTGTCTCCCGGGTGAAACGGACCCGTCCCTGCGGATCCAAGTCGGAAGGGGATCCTTTCAAGCGGGGGAAACGTTGGAGGGATTGGATGCTGAGTTGGCCCGATGGGTCATCGAAAGCGGCAAGCCGTTCCGTTATTCGCGGGGCACGCGGGAGGGTATCCCGGGACCCTTCGCGCGGCGCGATGGACTCATGGGATCCGTCCAATCCTGTTTAATGGTTCCCTTGGGGTTGGGCGAACGGTCCGTGGGGGTGGTCCGGTTGGACAGCAAGGAGGTTTCCGCCTTCCACGAATACGACCAAGAGGTTTTATCCACTTTGGCCAACCAGGCGGGACTCGCCTTGGAAAATGCCCGTGGCGTCCGGAAAGTCAGGGAGTTGGCGGTCCGGGACGGGTTGACGGGGCTTTACAACCACAGGTATTTCCAGGAAAAGCTCACCGAAGAAATCCTCAAGGCCGAGCGTTATAACAAGGATCTTTGCCTCGTCCTCGTGGATGTGGATCATTTCAAGAAATTCAACGACCAGTTCGGCCACCAGGAGGGGGACCGGGTCCTTCGGGAGGTGGCGCAGTCCTTGGGGCGAACCGTCCGGCAGGGGATTGACACGGTGGCCCGTTATGGTGGGGAAGAGTTCGTGGTGATCCTCCCGGAAACGGCGATCCAAGCAGGGACCGATTTAGCCGATCGAATCCGGGAACGTGTGGAAGGGCTTCTCATTCAACGGGCCGATGGGCAAGGGGTTTATCGGGTCACGCTTTCACTGGGGACTTCGGCTTATCCCTTTGATTCCCGGGAACCCGGCAAATTGATCCAATGCGCCGACGAGGCGTTATATGAGGCGAAACGAAACGGTCGAAATCGAGTGATTCGCTATCAATTTTCGATGGGTCAAAAACAGCAGTAGCTGGTACCTGTGAATTTATTGCTACCACCGGTGGTGGCGGCCGGCTTTAAAAGTAACACAACGGATACACCCGATGGGTTTCGGATTGGTCTTTGGATTTTGGCGCTTACAATGAGCCTGTCATGGGGTTGAGTGTGTTTTGTCAACCAACCCTCATTCCTCGGTTGAATCGCAAGACAACCGGAAAAGGATTTGAGGGTCACCCAAAAGGATGTCCCGAGAATGATGTTCTCGATCCGAGAAATGGCCCTCAAATTAGGCGTCCATGAACAGACCCTTCGGAATTGGGAACGACAGGGTCTTCTCAAAGTTTCCCGTCTGGGCCGGAACCGAACCAGGATTTACAACGAAGCGGATTTAAATCTTTGTAAACGGATCCAGTCTTTTTCAGATCAGGGGATCAATCTCCGGGGAATCAAGGCTTTACTCACCCGGGCGAAGGTGAAAAGCCCGATTTGATGCTCTTGCGTGGGTCTTGGACTGCTGGGCGGACCCCAGGTAGGCGGTTCGGCGAATTGGACCAAAAAGTCAATAAATTAAAGGGTTTCCAGAGGATTATTCCTTGACAGACCCCGGTACCAAGTCAATAATGACACGAATTTTTCCGGGGTGGCGGAAATTTCTTTCCGTCATAACGTTTTTTTGCGCCTGGAAGGCCGTCTTTGCGGTTAGCCTCGATCAGCTTTCGCCTGCTGAACAGACTTGGGAGCTCTTGAAGGAGCCGTCATGATCGATCCGATCTCAATGTCCCAAACCCTTTTGGTCCTTCATAAGGGCTTGGACTCCTTGGCGATCCGCAATGAGGCGATCGCGACGAACTTAGCCAATATCGACACACCGGGGTTTAAGCGGTTGGATGTGAATTTCCAAGACAAACTACGGGTCGCCATCGACCAGAACCAGACAGTCTCCCCAATGACCCGGACGAATCCCCGGCACTTCCCGATCGCCAGCACGGATACCTTGAGCCAGTTCCAGCCGGACGTCCGGACGGTGACTGAAACCACCGGCCGCAATGACGGCAACAACGTGGACCTCGATATGGAGTCGGCGAAGCTCGCCGAGAACACCGCGGAGTACAACAGCTTAGCCGACATTACTTCTCGTTATCTTTCGCAGCTCCGACACGCCATCAGCGAAGGGAAACAATAAACCATGGCGACCCCGGGAATTTTCGCGCCTTTCGCCATCAGCGCCTCCGCCCTCACGGCGGAACGCCTCCGGATGGATGTCATCGCGAACAACATCGCGAACGCCAACACGACCCGCACCCAAGAGGGCGGTCCTTACCACCGCATGCGCGTGGTTTTCGCCCCGCGCTACGACGCCAGCCGCCCCTTCGCGCCCATGCTGTCGACCATGACCGAACAAGGCGTGCCGATGGGCGTTCGGGTTACGCAGATCCAACAAGACCCCGGCCCGTCCCGGATGGTGTTTGACCCCTCCCATCCCGACGCGAACGCTGAGGGCTACGTGGCTTATCCAAACGTGAATGTGGTCAATGAGATGGTGGACATGATCTCGGCGAACCGGGCCTACGACGCCAACGTCACCGCACTCAACGCGAGCAAGTCGATGGCCCTGAAGGCCCTCGAGATCGGGCGGTAATTTTTAAATGGAAATTCCACCGATCCAACTGCCCATCGCGCCGATCCAAACCGCGATCAATGGCGTGGCGCCGATCTACCAGAACCACGCGGCGGAGGTTTCGCCGGCGTCCTTCAAGGACATGCTGACGAAGGCCGTGGCGGAAGTGAACGACGGCCAATTGAAGGCCTCCCAGGCCGCGACCGACCTGGCGACCGGCAAGGCCGAGAATCTGCACGAAGTGGTGCTGTCGATGGAAGAGGCCGGGTTGTCGCTCCAATACGCCATTCAGGTCCGGAATAAGATCCTGGACGCTTACCAGGAAATTTCCCGGATGCAGATCTAGCTTTAAGGTCGGGGTGTCTCAAACCAAAGCGAGGATGACGCGTCCGTGAACACCTTCCTGCAACAGTTGGCTCAACAGATCAAGGACATCTGGGCCCGACTCAACCGGCTCCAGCGTATTCTGCTGATCTCGGTGCCGTCGGCCCTTTTGATCATCCTTTTGGGCTTCATCCTTTGGACCGCCCAACCTGGGTACGACGTCCTGTTCTCGAAGATGACCCAAAAGGACGCCTCCGACGTCGTGACGGAATTACGCAAGACCAACACGCCTTACCGAATCTCCGAAAACGGCGACCGCGTGACGGTCTTGGTCCCCTCGGAAAAGGTCCATGAGGCGCGCTTGACCCTGGCCGGGCAGGGCCTCCCCAAGGGCGGCGGCGTCGGTTACGAGCTCTTCGACCAAACCAAGTTCGGCATGACCGATTTCACCCAGAAGGTGAACTATAAGCGCGCCCTGGAGGGTGAGCTCCAGCGGACGATCCAATCCCTCAGCGAAGTGGACGAGGCCCGGGTCCATATCGTTATGCCCGAGCCCGAGCTCTTTACGGATAAAGAGAAGCCCACCACGGCTTCAGTCATGTTGACCCTTAAGTCCGAGGCCCAACTCAAGCGGGAGCAGGTCCGGGGGATCGTCCACCTGGTGGCCTCCGCGGTGGAAGGCCTAAAGCCCGAGGATGTCAACGTGGTGGACAGCCACGGCAACATGCTGTCGGCCTTCATCCAGGAGGAACAACAGGATAACAACCCGGATGACGGCGGGACGGTGTTGACCCAGCAGGCCAAGCTGACGCTCCACCAACTGGAAGTCCAAAGGAATTACGAAAAGGACCTGGAGCGCAAGGTCAACCAGATGCTGGCCAAGGTTCTGGGAACCACCCGGTACGCCGCCTCGGTCAACGCTGAACTCAATTTCGACAAGACCGAAACCGAGTCCGAAGTGTTCGAGCCGGTGGTGGACGGCCACGGCATCGAACGGTCCACCTCCACCAAGAAGGAACAGTACGTCGGCGACGCCGGTTTCCCCGCCACCATGGTGGGTGGGGTTCCCGGGACCGACTCCAACATCCCGGGTTACCAGGCGGTCAACGGGGGCAATTCCCAATACAGCAAAGAGGAGGCGATCACCAATTACGAGGTGAACCGCACGGTGAAGCGGAGCCAACAAGCGCCCGGTGCGCCCAAACGGGTGTCCGTTTCGGTGTTCGTGGACGGCCTCCAGCCCCAGCAAGTGGAGTCGATCAAGACGGCGGTGGTGGCGGCCGCCGGTTTGGACCTGAACCGGGGCGACCAGGTCGCGGTCGAAAACATGCCGTTCGACGACACCGCGGCCCTGGCCAGCTTGAAGGAGAGCAACATGCAGAACCAGCAGGCGTTTTACCTCACCCTCGCGAAGCTGGGGCTTCTGCTGTTGGTGGCGATCGGGATCCTCTTGTTCCTCCGGTCGATCCTGAAGCCTAAGAAGTCCCGCGAATACATCCAGACTCCCGAGGACGTCGAGATCCCCGATGAGAAGCCGATGGTGCCCCAGGTGGAAGACCTCATTACGCCTGAGATGACCGCCGATGAGTTGGCCCGGATGGATTCGGCCCGGGAAGCCAAGAAGCGGGAAGCCATGCGGAAAGAAGTGTTTGAACTCGCCAATAAGAACCCAGAAAACGTGGCTAAGATCATTAAGAAATGGCTGTCGGAGGAATAGTCCGTGGCTCAACCCGCACCCAAAACCAAGCTGAGCGGTGAGCAGAAAGCCGCCGCCCTCCTCATCACGTTGGGGCCCGACCTCGCTGCCCGGGTGTACCAACACCTGAAAGAGGAGACGGTCGAGCAGATCACCCTGGAGATCGCGAACCTCCGGAAGATCTCACCCGATGAAAAGGACCAGGTCCTTGAGGAAGTCATCAATATCGCCACGGCCCAGGAGTACATCTCCCAGGGCGGCGTGGAATACGCCCACGAGATCCTCGAGAAGGCCCTAGGCCCCAACAAGGCCATGGAGATCATCAACCGCCTGCAGGGCTCATTGCAGATGACGCCCTTTGATTACATCAAGCGGACCGATCCCCAACAGTTGATGAACTTCATCCAATCGGAGCATCCCCAGACGATCGCGTTGATCCTGGCCCACCTGCCGGCGGAACACGCGGCCACCATCCTGGGGTCGCTCCCGGGCGAGATCCAGGTAGACGTGGCCACCCGGATCGCGATCCTCGACCGCGCCGCTCCGGATGTGGTCATGGAAATCGAGAGGGTCTTGGAGCGCCGCATTTCCTCGATCTTCACCCAAGAATTCACGGCCGCCGGCGGCGTCCGCGCCTTGGCGGAGGTCCTCAATCGGGCCGACCGTTCGACCGAAAAAGCCATCATGGAGAAGCTCGAGACCTCGAACCCTGAACTGGCCGAAGAGGTCAAGCGCCTCATGTTCGTGTTCGACGACATCATCAACCTCGATGACCGCACGATCCAACAAGTGCTGCGCGAGGTGGACGCGAAGGACTTGGCGTTGGCCTTGAAGGGCGCCAAGGAAGAGGTCAAGGGCCATATCCTGAAGAACATGTCCAGCCGCGCCAAGGCCATGATCCAGGAAGACATGGACGTCATGGGTCCGGTCCGCTTGAAGCATACCGAAGAGGCCCAGCAGAAGATCGTCAACGTCATCCGCCAACTCGAGGAGATGGGCGAGATCACCGTTTCACGCGGTGAAGAAGAGGTCATGGTCTAAAAGGCGATGCGACGAACCGTCTTCACCGACCGGGACTTCCAGATGGCCGCCGACGGCTATCTGGTGGATAACGAGCCCTGGCAAGCCGAGATCCAACGAAGGGTCGTCGAGTCCAAGGTTTGGGCCCCCCCTTCGTTCGAGGCCCTGGAGGCCCCCCCGGTTGAGGGCGTTGGGGTGGGCCTGGGGGAAGAGCCCATCCTACTCCAGGACCCGATGGCCCTTCACCAGGAGGCCCTGGAAAGGGCCGACCGTGAGGCGCAAGAGCTGAAAGAAAAGATCCTCGGGGAAGCCCGGGAGGCCGCCGGCCGGGAAGCGGAAGAGATCCGTGTCGCCGCCCAAGGGGCCGCGGAACTTGTCCGGACAAGGGCCGAAGAGGAAGCCAAGGGTGCCGCCGAGGCGATCCGGAAGCAGGCTGAGCAGGATGGTAAGGCTGAGGGCCTGTCGGTCGGCCGCGTGGAGGGTTTGGCGGCGGGCCAGGTTGAAGGGAAGGCGCAGTACGAGGGCCTGATCCGGGAGTGGGATGGGTTGCTATCCTCGACCCTCTCGGAAAGGCGCAAGGCCTTGGCGGACATGGAGCCGCTCTTGGTGGATTTGGTGGGGGATGCCCTACTCAAGTGCCTCCGTCGGGAAGCGTTGGAACGACCGGAACTCGTGGTGGAATTGGTGGGCCAATCGATTCGGATGGCCCACGACAAGGTTCGGCTCAGGATCCACCTCCATCCGGCCGACGTGGAACGGGTGGGTCGTGTCCGGCATGAATTGCAGCTTTCGGTCGGCGCGGGAGAATTGGAACTGGTGCCCGACGGCCGCATCGAGCAAGGCGGTTGTCTCCTGGAGACCGAGGCCGGTTCAGTGGACGCGCGGCTCGGCACACTCGTGAGCCAAGCCCAAGACGCGATTCGGACAGGCGTCTGAGGTGACGCTTCCCGGGGCCCCTGAGGGCGAGGCCGTGGGCCTCTCGACGACGATCGGGCTGTCCCGCGAAATTTACCGGGAACGCATGAAGAAATTGGACCCGATCCGGGTGAACGGCCAAGTGGAGCAGGTGGTAGGGCTGGTGATTGAGTCGTCGGGACCGGCCGCGTCGGTGGGTGAGGCTTGTTGGATCACCCCGGCGGACGGGACGGGCGCTCAGATCCTCGCCGAGGTGGTGGGGTTCCGACAAAATAGGGTTTTATTGATGCCCCTCGGTGAAATGCGGGGCTTGGGGCCTGGCAGTGAAGTGGTCAAGACCGGCAAGCCTTTCCAGGTGCCGGTGGGGAACGGCCTCCTGGGCCGGGTGATCGACGCGATGGGGCGTCCGCTCGACAACCTGGGGCCCCTGGGGGAACTGCCGGGAGCCGTGTCGGTTCACCGGGAACCTCCCCCCGCCATGGACCGCCGTCGGATCCAAAAGACGGTGTCCACCGGTGTCCGGGCCATGGATGGGATGCTGACCTTGGGCGAGGGACAGCGGCTGGGGATCTTCGCCGGTAGTGGGGTGGGGAAGAGTACGTTGCTGGGCATGATCGCCCGCAACACGGAAGCCGACATCAATGTCATCGCCCTGGTGGGCGAGCGGGGTCGCGAGGTCCGGGATTTCCTGGAACGGGACCTTGGGGCGGAGGGCTTGAAGCGGAGCGTGGTGGTGGTGGCGACCAGCGACCAACCCTCACTCCTTCGGATCCAAGCGGCGCTGGTGGCGACCTCGGTGGCTGAGTTTTTCCGGGACCAGGGCCAACGGGTCATGTTGATGATGGATTCGGTGACGAGATTCGCGATGGCCCAACGGGAAGTCGGGTTGGCCATCGGGGAGCCGCCCACCACCAAGGGCTATACCCCCTCGGTGTTCGCGCTCCTCCCGAAATTGTTGGAAAGGGCGGGGACCACTTCGCACCAGGGAAGTATCACGGGGTTGTACACGATCCTGGTGGAAGCGGACGACATGAACGAGCCGATCGCGGATTCCTGCCGCGCGATCCTTGACGGCCACGTGGTGTTGAGCCGGGAACTGGCGAGCCAGGGCCATTACCCGGCCATCGACGTCCTGACGAGCGTGTCGCGGGTGATGCCGGACATCGACTCGAAGGAACATTTGGCGGCCGCGGGGCAGGTTCGCTCGATTTTGGCCACCGTGAAAAGCGTGGAGGACCTGCTGGCGATCGGGGCCTACGCGAAGGGGTCCAACCCCAAGGTGGACCACGCCTTGGAGCGCATTGACGCGGTGAACGCCTTTTTGAGGCAGGGCCGGGACGAGACGGCTCGGTGGTCGGAGACCTTGGAGCGGCTTCAGGCCTTCCGGGCCTGAGTCGGGGTCGGAGGGGGAGTTGGCCAAGAAGTTTTCGTTCCGGCTTCAGGCGGTGCTGAACTACCGGAACCAGGTGGAGGAAGTCCGGGCCCGGGAGTTGGCGAAAGCCAAGGGAGTTTTGCTGCAGGTCGAGGAAGCCATCCAAGAACACCTCGGCGCGCAGGAAGACTTCAGGGCCGATTACCGGCGGGTCCAGCAGGGAGGGGCCATGCCGGTGGAGGCCCTGGCCTCGTACGGTGAGTACTGGGATTCCCTGCTTTCGCGGGAAAAGCGCCTCGCGGCCTTGAAGCGGGAAGCGGCGGAAGAGGTTGAACGTCGGCGGCAAAAGGCCCTCGAGGCCTCCCGCGACAAAAAGTTGCTCGAAAACCTAAAGAAGCGTAAGTGGACGGCGTACCAAAACGAGACCGAGCGTGAGGAGCAGAAGGCGTTGGACGAGTTTTCGGCCATCGCCCACATCCGAAAGGATGTGAAGGCTCCGAGCGGTTCGGCGGATGACATTAAGGGGAGGTGAGGTCGTGGATCTCGCAACAGTGATCGGTTTGGCGTTAGGCGTGATCGGCGTGCTCGGCGGCACCCTGATGGAAGGCGTCCATATGGGAGTGTTGTTCAAGCTCTCCGCCTTTTTCATCGTCGGGGTCGGGACCGCCGGCGCCACGATGATGAGCTTTCCGTTCGACGTCATCAAGGAATTCATCCCGGTGCTCAAGAAGGCGTTCCTGCGCCAAGAACTGAACCCCGCGGCCATCGTGACCCAACTCGTCGGGTTCGCCACCAAGGCCCGCCGGGAGGGCCTCTTGGGCCTGGAAGAAGAGGCTGAGAGCGTCCAGGACCCGTTCCTCAAGAAGGGCCTCCAACTCGTCGTCGACGGCACGGACATTGAGATGATCCGCAACATCATGGAAACCGACATCGCCTTCCTGGAAGCCCGCCATAAGATCGGTGAGGGCGTCTTCGGGACCTTCGGCGGGTTCTCCCCGACCCTCGGCATCATCGGGACCGTGCTGGGCCTGATCCACGCCTTGGCCAGCATGGGCGAGGGCGCGGCCACCGGCGCCGAACTGGCGGCCGCCATCGCCACGGCCTTCATCGCGACCTTTTACGGCATCTCGTTCGCCAACCTTTTCTTCCTCCCGATCTCCTTCAAGCTGAAGCAGAACAGCCAACAGGAAGTGCTCCTGCGGGAAGTCATGTTGGAGGGCATCCTCTCGATCTCCGCCGGCGACAACCCACGGATCGTCGAGGAGAAGCTCAAGGCGTTCCTGCCCCCGAAGCTGAAGATGGACTTGGAGCAAGCGCAACAAACGGCTGAGGGCGGCGAAGAGAAGAAGTAGCTTTAACGACCTCCAGCAAGGGGAATGGGCATGCCGAAACGTAAGAAGGGCGAAGGCGGCGGGATGGAGATGGAGTCCGGCGGCATGATGCGCTGGCTCCTGACCTACGCCGACATGATCACCCTCCTGCTCGCGACCTTCATTATCATGTACGCCCTCGCTTCTGCGGGGAGCGCGCAGCAAATCCAGGAGGTGGCCGCCTCCTTCCGGTCCGTGTTCGGACTGGTGCAGACGGGCGCCACCATCCTCCCGGCCGAGGGCACCAACCAGGGGCTTCATTTCAAGATCCTGGCGGGGGAGCCGGAGCAGGGTGGACCCGGGGGGCCGAAGAAACCGCCCTTGGTCAAGGGGACCGGTGGGGACGTTGCCGGTCTCATCAAGCAGAAGCTTCACCGTTACCTGGGGGCCCAGAAGATCATGATCCGCCAGGAGGCCCGGGGCCTGGTGGTGAGCCTGCTGACCGACAAGGTGCTGTTCGACCTGGGCGGCGTGGCTTTAAAGCCTGAGATGCGTGAGATCCTCAGTGACCTGGCCGACGTCATCAAGCAGTACCCCGACCGTCAGATTGTGGTCGAGGGCCATACGGACGACATACCCATGCGGTCGTCGACGATTCCCAGCAATTGGGAACTGTCGGCCCTGCGGGCCACCGTCGTGGTGAAGTATTTCGTCGAGGAAAAGGGCCTCGATCCGTCGCGTCTGTCCGCCGCTGGGTACGGGGAGTTCCAGCCCCTGGTGCCGAACGTGAGCGAGGCGAACCGGCGGATGAACCGGCGGGTGGATGTCGTCATCATGAAGCTCGATTAAACTAGGAGGAGCGGGCATGGCTGAACAAGGGGACAAGGCAACCAAGCGGCAATTGACTATCATCCTGCTGTTGAGCGTGGTGACTTTGCTCGGGCTCATCGGCTTGGGTGCGTTCAACATCATGCTTTTGGGCGCGAAGATGGAGCCCAAAGAGACCAAAATCATCGAGCAAAAGCCCGAACCCGGGAAGATCTACGACCTCGGAACGTTCATCGTCAATTTGGCCGACGAGGACGCGTCCAGGTATATCCGGTCCGAGATCAAGCTCGAGTACAGCAAGACCAACCAGGAACTGGACCGGGAAGTCCGCGAGCGGACCCCGCAGTTCCAGGACCTGGTGAACACCCTCCTCAACGATCGGAAGGCCGCCGAGCTTTCCAATTCCGAGGGGAAAGAACGGTTCCGCCGGGAGCTCCAGCTGCAGATCAACCACCTGCTGAAGTTCGGCTCGGTGACCAACGTTTTCCTGACCTCGTTCGCCATCCAATAAGCGGACGGGCAAGAGGCCGTACGCAGCGCACCCGGCCGAAAGGCCCCGAGGAGGTTTCAGCTCATGGATGAACTTCTGTCCGACGGCGAAGTCAGCGCGCTCCTGTCCGACTTGGACATGGATCTCGGCGCGTCTGAAGGCGCCGAAACGGCCTCCGCGGGTCCCGAAGTCGGGGTGACGATCGACGAGCAGGGCCGGAAGATCAAGACTTACGACTTCAACCGGCCCAACCGCTTCTCCAAGGACCATATGCGGACCATGGAGATGTTGCACGAGATCTTCTCGCGCGGCTTCACGGCGTCCGTGGCGGCGTATCTCCGGACGGTGGCGGAGGTTAAGGTGGTCTCGGTGACCCAGTTGCCCTTCCGGGAATACACCATGAGCCTCCCGCGGCCCGACTGCATCTTCGTCCTCAAGATGGAGCCGCTGGAAGGCTCCATGCTTTGGGAGATCAGTCCCGAGTTGGTCTTGACCTTGATCGACCGAATCCTGGGCGGGCCCGGCAAAGCTCCTCCGGCCCCCCGGGAACTGACCGATATCGAGCAATCGGTGGTCGAGAAGGTCATCCATCGGGCCCTGGACAACCTGCGGGAGGCCTGGCACAAGGTCGGGCAGTTCGACCCCAAGCTGGCGGGCTATGAGACGACGGCACAATTCGTTCAGGTGGTGGCCCCCAACGAGATCGCGGCCGTCATCGAGTTCGAGATGAAGATCAACGAAGTGACCGGCAAGATGTCCATGTGCATCCCCTACGTGGTCATCGAGCCAATCGTCGGGAACCTGTCGGCCCAGAAGTGGTTCACGGTCGGGAAGAAGGAATCCACGAATGAGACGGTGACCAACCTCACCCGCGTCATGCGTGAGGCGTCGATCCCTCTGGTGGTGGAGGCCGGTTCCGCCCAGATCAGCGTGGCGGACGTACTGAACCTGAAGGTGGGCGACGTCATCCGCTTGAACTCCTCCACCCACGGCGAAATTGAGATCCTCATCGAGAACCTGGTGAAATTGAAGGGCCGCCCCGGCGTCTCCGCCAAGAAGAAGGCGATCCAAATCACCCAGGTCATCCGGGAACAAGGGAACTGACATGGCGGACGATCAAGTCCTCATTGAGCGCGGCGAGGCCGCCGCAAAGGGTTTCGGGGAGGCCCTGTCGTCCCTCACGGGAACCGCGGTCACGGTGGCCCCTGTTGGTTTCGAGAGGGGATCACAGCCGGATTTAGGCGGCCCCTTGGTCCAAGTCCCCCTCCAGGGGCCCGGGGTCGAGGGCTTTATGGCCTTCCCGGAAAAAGCCGCGGTGGTGGTGGCGGAGTTGGTGATGGGCCAGGATCCGGCCGGCGCGCCGGATTCGGCGACGGACCTGCACTTGTCGGCCTTTGGGGAAGTTTCGTCCCAGATGGCCTCGGCGCTCGCGAGCGCCTTTAAATTACCGGGTCTGCGTTCGTTGGACCCGGTGGCAACCCCGAGAGTCACGGCCACGGGCGGTGTCGCTTGGACTTTTGTGCTGGACGTTCCAAACGCCTGGAACGGGTCTTTCATGTTGGACCTGCCCGAGTCGGCCGCTGAGGGCCATTCGGCTGGGGCGAGCAAGACGGCGGCCCCGAGGCCGACCGGTGGATCACCAAAGGGCACCCATGCTGGGGCCCCAGCGCTGGCAGGAGGTGGAGCTGTGCAAATGGATCAAGTGTCGGGACCGACCGGGGGCAACATCGGGTTGCTGATGGACGTGCCCCTGAAGTTGACCGTCGAATTGGGTCGAACCACCAAACTGGTGAAGGAAATCCTCGCTCTCGCCCCGGGATCCGTGGTGGAGCTGGATAAACTCGCCGGTGAACCAGTGGATATCCTGGTCAATGAGCGCCTCATCGCGAAGGGTGAAGTGGTGGTGATCGACGAGAATTTCGGTGTCCGCATCACCGAGATCGTGAATCCTGAGGAGCGGCTCCACGGCATCAAGCCGTGAAGGAACCCGGCCGGCCGGGCCCCGCGCTTTCTCGGCGCGTTCCAGGCCGGCGTAACGGGTCCCACTCCGCTATGACAACGCTCCTGACCTTGATGACCGGCCCCTGGCGATCCCGGCCCCTTTGGGCGGCCTTGGCGTTGGGGGTTTGCCTTTTCTGGGGAGGCTTCGCCCCTTTCCCGGCGCATGCCGTGGGGGACGATAGCGCGTTGTTCCATCCCGGTGCGGAAAGCGTAAAAAACCCATCGACGGCCAAGGACAACCCAACGGACGGGGGCGACGCCTTGCCCTTGCCGGACGAGAAACCCCAGCAAGCCCCGGGTTTTTGGGGGACGCTCGGAAAATTGGTCCTGGCGTTGGCGCTGACCCTCGCCTTGATCTACGCGACGGTTTGGGCGCTGAAATTGGTCTGGGATAAAAAGGGATGGGATTCCACTGAGGGGGGTGATCGGCCGATCAAGGTGTTGGCCTCCACCCACCTGGCGCCCCGTAAGTCCGTTTATTTGGTGGAAGTGGGGAAGCGGATCCTCGTGGTGGGCGCGGGACACGAAGAGTTGACCGCGTTGGACGTCATCTCCGACCCGGAGGAAGTCGAGGTTCTCCGTCAATCGGCCAAGAATGTCGGGGGGTTCCCGGAAGTGCTCCGGAAAGTATGGAGGCGGAACGAGGCGGAGGACGTGCAGGAAGAGACCCGACGCTTAGCCGAAGAAGGCCGGGAAACCATCGGCGGATTCGCCGAAAAATGGAAGCACCTGTCGCCGAAATCCAAGGCAGGACCCAAAACGGGGGGAGGCCAAGAATGAAACGTTGGAGTCTCCGAGCCCTCTTCGCCGCCCTCATCGCCTCGGTTCCCGCGTTCAGCTGGGCCCAATCCGCGTCCGGCGCGCTCCCGCTGCCGGTGTTGAAGTTCGGGATCGAACAGGCGAAATCCCCCCAAGACGTCGCGGCAAGCCTTCAGATCCTCTTTTTCCTGACGGTCCTCTCCCTCGCGCCTTCCATCCTCATCATGACGACGGCCTTCACCCGGATCGTGGTGGTGATGGCGTTCCTGCGCCAGGGACTTGGAACCCAACAGGTCCCCCCGAACCAGGTCCTCATCGGGCTATCGCTCTTCCTGACTTTTTTCGTGATGCAGCCGACGTTTCAGGCCATCCAGAAGGACGCCCTGACCCCCTATATGAACAACAAGCTCTCGGCCCAGGACGCCCTTCACAAGGCTGAACAACCGATCCGGAAGTTCATGTTCAAGCAGGTCCGCGAGAAGGACTTGGCGCTTTTTGTGGCGTTGTCCAGGTCCAGCCGTCCCCGGTCCACGGCGGATGTCCCCACCCTGACCCTGATTCCCGCCTTCGTCATCAGCGAACTCCGCCGGGCCTTCGAGATGGGGTTCCTGATCTTCGTGCCCTTCCTCATCATCGACATGGTGGTGGCGTCGGTCCTCATGTCGATGGGTATGCTCATGTTGCCTCCCGTCCTCATTTCCCTTCCGTTCAAGATCCTCCTTTTCATCCTGGTGGACGGGTGGAACCTCATCGTGCGCTCTTTGGCGCTGAGCTTTTAGGGGGCCGCCATGAACGTCGAATTCGTATCCGACATCGCGACCCGGGCCCTCTGGGTGACATTGCTGGTCTCGGCGCCGATCCTGGGCCTGGGGTTGGCGGTCGGGGTCCTGGTGTCGATCTTCCAGGCCGTGACCCAAATCCAGGAAATGACCCTGACGTTCGTTCCCAAGATCATCGTGGTGTTCTTGGCGATCCTGGTTTTCGGCAAATGGATGATGCTGGTCCTGATCGCCTTCACTTCGGAATTGTGGGTCCATCTCCCGCAATACTCGAGGTGACGGATTGATCACGTCCCCCTTTTCATTCACGGCGCTCCAGGCGGCGGCATTCATCCTGGTCTTGATGCGCGTAGCGGGGCTGTTCCTGACCTCGCCGATCTTTTCGAGCCCGACGATCCCGACCTTATTGAAGGGGAGCTGGACCTTGTTGACGGCCTTCCTCTTGTTCGCCGTGGTCCCGATCCCGGAGACCCTACCCCTGACCGGCGCGGATTTCGGGTTGGCCGTGGTGAGGGAATTGATGGTGGGCTTCTGCCTGGGCTTCCTGGCGTACCTGATGTTCATCGGGGTCCAATTGGCGGGACAAATCGCCGATATCCAAATGGGGCTGGGCATGGTCAACATCATTGACCCCTTCACCAGCACCCAGGTCTCGGTGATGGGACAGTACTTTTACCTAGTGGCGACCCTGGTGTTCGTGGTCGTGGACGGGCACCACCTTTTGCTCCGCGCTTTGGCGGATAGCTTTTCCCTGATCCCGTTGGGGCACGCGAACTTTACGTCCCAAACGGCGGTGTTCATGAACCAGAGGTTCTCGGACGTCTTCATGATCGCGTTTCGGGTTGGGGCCCCGGTGATCGGGGCCCTCTTTTTGACCAACCTGGCCTTAGGCGTCCTGGCGAGGACCGTTCCCCAAATGAATGTTTTCATCGTCGGCATGCCGCTGAACGTGGCGGTGGGTTTCCTCATGGTCGCGATTTCCATGGGGTTTTACACCTACGTGCTTCAAGGGATGTTCCAGGGGCTTTATCACGACTTGGCGACGCTGCTTCAGACGATGCGTTGACCATAGTTGGAAAGGAAAGGTTGAGGAGCGACGGCGGTCGGGGCCTTCAAGCAGTCCCGCCCGTTTGCGATTTTCCTCCAAGGTGAACCATGGCGGACCCAGGCAAGACGGAAAAACCAACGCCGCGGCGGATACAGGAAGCGCGCGAGCGCGGCCAGGTGGCCCGGTCGGTGGAGCTCAACACGGTGGCCGTCCTCTTGGTCTCGCTGTTGACGTTCCGCTATGCCGGCGGTTACGTCATGGACAATATGGCCGAGGTGACGGCCTTTTCTTTCCAGAACCTGGGGGTTTCCCTGGGGATGGAGACGGTGCATTCCCTTTGGATCTACTACCTCATCCACATCTTTTTGTGCCTGGCCCCCATCCTGGGAATGATCGTCCTCGTGAGCCTTCTGATCAACTACCTGCAGATCGGGGTGATGTTCACGGTGAAGCCCCTGATCCCGAAGTTTTCGAACATCAACCCGATCTCAGGCTTCCAAAAGATCGCCTCCTCCAGGACCCTGGTGGAGACCTTGAAGACGGTCCTGAAGGTGTTCCTGATCGGTTGGGTGAGTTACGCGACGGTCAAGGCGGCGATCCCACAGCTCGTCCCCGCCATGGACATGGCCAACGGGGAGTCCCTCCAATTCATCGGATCCTTGACCATGAAGGTCATGACCCGCGTCCTGGGGATCCTCCTGGTGGTAGCGGTCCTGGATTATACCTACCAAAAATGGTTTTTCCTGGATAGCCTGAAGATGACCCGCCAAGAGATCAAGGACGAGATGAAGCAAAGTGAAGGGGATCCGATGGTCAAGGCTCGGATTCGGCAGATCCAAAGGGAAATGGCGAGGCGGCGGATGTTCGACGCGGTCCCTAAGGCCAACGTCGTTATCACCAACCCCTCCCACGTGGCTGTCGCCCTCCAGTACGATGACAAGATGCGGGCTCCCACCGTGGTGGCCAAGGGGGAGCGGGTGGTGGCCGAACGCATCAAGGAACAGGCCCGGTTGCACCATGTGCCGATCGTGGAGAACCCTCCCCTGGCCCGAACGTTGTTTAAGGCCTGTCCCGTGGGGGCGGAGATCCCGGGGGACCTCTTCGAGGCGGTGGCCGAGGTTTTGGCGTTCGTTTACCGCATGAACCACAAGGGCGCCGCTTAAGGCGGTTCCCGAAAAAGGATGAGGCGAAATGGCTGACCCCAAACATTCCACGATCCAGTCCTACGGCGACCTCGTGGTGCCGTTCCTGCTGGCTTTTATCGTCCTTATGTTCGTGATCCCGGTCCCGACGTTCATCCTGGATATCCTGATCACGTTGAACTTCACCTTGGCCCTGGTGGTTCTGCTCATCACCATGTTCACGCTGGAACCCCTCCATTTCTCAATCTTCCCGACCTTGCTCCTCTTCACCACGATCTATCGGCTGGCCATCAACGTCTCGGCGACCCGGTTGATCCTATTGAAGGGAAACGAGGGTGAGGCCGCGGCGGGACATTTCATCGCCTCCGTCGGAAGCGTGGTGATCGGGGAAAGCGTGTGGGTGGGGTTCGTGGTCTTCCTGATCCTCATCGTGATCCAATTCGTGGTCATCACGAGCGGCGCCCAGCGGGTGGCCGAGGTGGCCGCGCGTTTCACCTTGGACGCCATGCCGGGCAAGCAGATGGCCATCGACGCCGACTTGAACGCGGGGCTGGTCACGGACGAGCAGGCCCGGGCCCGGCGGCGCGAAGTCGAGCGGGAAGCCGATTTTTACGGGGCCATGGACGGCGCCAGCAAATTCGTCCGCGGGGACGCCATCGCGGCCATCCTCATCGTCGTCATCAACATCCTCGGTGGTTTCGCGGTCGGGATGATCAACTCGAACATGACGGTCCTCGAGGTGTTCAAACGGTACACCCTCTTGACGATCGGAGAGGGCTTGGTCACCCAGATCCCGGCCCTCCTCCTCTCGGTGGCCACGGGCATCGTGGTGACCCGCGCGGCTTCCGAAAGTAATTTGGGAACCGATTTGGTGACCCAGATCATGGCCCAGCCCCGGGCCCTCTGGATCGCCGGCGGCGTCGTGTTTGCCCTGGCCGCCGTTCCCAGCATGCCCCATGTGACCCTCCTGGTGATCGCCATTTCGTTGATCCTCCTGGCCAACTACCTCCGGCGCGTGACGCGGGAAGAGACCGAAACGGCCCGGGTGTTGGCCACCACGCCCGTCGAGAAGAAGCGGGAACCCGAGAACGTGGCCTCCCTCCTTTCGGTGGATCCCTTGGAGGTGGAAATCGGGTACAGCCTGATCCCCCTGGTGGACGAGGCCCAGGGTGGGGATTTGCTGGAACGCATCACGGCCCTTCGGCGGCAAATGGCCACGGACTTGGGGCTCGTGGTGCCGCCCATCCGGATCCGGGACAACATGCAACTCACCCCTTCGGAATACATCATCAAGATCAAGGGCGTGGAGGTTTCGAGGTGGAAGATCATGCCGGGTCACCTGTTGGCCATGCCCACCGGGGCCAAGCTCCCCAAGATCCCCGGCATCGAGACCAAGGAACCCACCTTCAACCTGATTTCCTATTGGATCACCGAGGAGGAGAAGGGCGCGGCGGAACAGGCCGGTTACTCCGTGGTGGACATTTCCACGGTCGTTTCCACGCACCTCACGGAGGTGGTCCGGACCCACGCCAACGAGTTCCTGACCCGCCAAAGCGTGGCGAAGCTCCTCGAGGGGGTCAAGAAGGATTCGCCCGCCGTAGTGGATGAGTTGATCCCGTCCCAATTGTCCATTGGGGACCTGCAGAAAATCCTCCAGAACCTCCTGAAGGAACACCTGCCGATCCGGGACCTCGAAAGCATCCTGGAATCTATCGCCGACCACGTGAAGGAATCCAAGGATATCCAGATCCTGACCGAGTACTCCCGCCGATCTCTTTCGCGATCCATCACGAAACTGCACCAATCCGCCGACGGGAAGATTTACGCCTTGACCCTGGAACCCGCCTTGGAGAAGGCCATCCTGGACTCGGTGTCCGCCTTGGAATCGGGGCAGGCCTCCAGCCTGGATCCCCGGCTGGTCCAAAAGATGTTCCGGAGCCTTTCGAACGGCATTGAAAAGATGGTGGGGGCGAACCGCCAGCCTTTGGTCCTCTGCTCCCCGCAAGTCCGTCCCTTCTTTAAGAAGGTGATCGAGCGCTATATCCCGCATTTGACGGTCTTGTCATTCAATGAATTGATGCCGAGGACCGAAATCCAGTCCCTGGGCACCGTCGAGGCGTCGAATGAGAATTAAGCGGTACGAGGCGCCGACCATCCAAGAGGCCCTCATGAAGGTCAAGAAGGACCTGGGTCCCGAGGCGGTCATTTTGTACACCAAGACCTTCCGGAAGGGGGGGCTGTTGGGCCTTTTCGGCCGCCCCATGGCGGAGATCACCGCGGGCGTTGAACTGAACCTGATGGATGACGTGGCCCGACGCAGGAACTCGGCCGCGGCTACACCCGCATCGACTCCGGTTGCCCCGTCGGCCGTCTCCTCTCCCTCCCCTGTGTCGGGATCCGTGGATCCCCAATGGGGTACCCGGAAGGTCCTGCAACGGGAACTGAATGAGATGAAAACCACGCCCATCGTCCAATTGGGCCCATCCGCGAGGGAGGTGAACCAGGCACCCATCCTTTCCGAGGCCTTTTCCCGGATCCGTAAAAAGCTTTCCCGGCAGGAAGTCGAGGAATTCATCCTCCAAAAAGTCATCCAAGGAATGATCGGGGACCGGATCGACCCGGATAAAAACGACGAGACCACCTCGTGGCTCAGGTCCTTCGTGGAAAAAAACGTGAAACTGGCCCCTCCCTCTTCCTTCTCAGCGACCCCCAAGGTATTGGCTTTCGTGGGTCCCACCGGGGTGGGAAAAACCACCACCTTGGCCAAGTTGGCCGCGCGATTCAGCTTGGTCGACCACAAACGGGTCGTCTTGGTGACGGCCGACACCTACCGGATCGCCGCCACTGAGCAGTTGAAGACCTACGGCAGGATCATGGGAGTGCCGGTGGAAGTGGCCAATTCCTCCGAGGAGATCACCGAGATCCTGGGCCGCCATGCCCAGGCTGAAGTGGTCCTGCTGGACACGGCCGGCCGCAGCCCCTCGAATGAGGAGCAAATGAACGAACTCAAGCAATTCATTTTCCGGAGCCAACCGGACGAGACCCATTTGGTCCTTTCGGCCACCACCAAATACGTCGAGATGCTGAGGATCATCGAGAAATTCGGGGGGGCGGTTCCCCTGAACCGACTGATCTTCACCAAACTTGACGAGACCCACTACTACGGAGCTTTCCTGAACCTCATGACGAACTTCCAGATTCCCCTGGCCTATTACGCGACGGGCCAGAACGTCCCGGACGATCTGGAAGTGCCCGAAGCGGGCCGCTTGGCGGATTTGATCGCCCAGGCGCTGGTGGCGTAACCCGTGGAGGATCAAGCCGCCAAACTACGCCAAATGGTGAACCGGATGGGCGCGCCGGCCCCCGGGGCGGGACAACGACCCAAGGGCCGTTGCCGAGTCTTGGCGGTGACCAGCGGCAAAGGCGGGGTGGGGAAGACCAACGTCGCGGTCAACGTGGCGTTGGCCCTGGCCCGGAAAGGCCTGAAGGTGTTGTTGGTGGACGCGGACCTGGGTTTGGCCAACGTGGACGTGATCCTGGGTTTGATACCCCAATACACCCTGGTCCATGTTCTGCAGGGGTTGAAGACACTGCCGGAGATCGTGATTGAGGGGCCTGGGAACCTCAAATTGGTGGCGGCGGGGTCCGGCGGCGTGTTGGAACTGGCGAACCTCAGTGAAACCCAGCGGGAAAAGTTCCTGGATGGGCTGGAGAAACTCCAACAAGAAGTGGATTTAGTGGTCATCGACACGGGGGCGGGCCTCCACCGGAACGTTTTGGCCTTCGTTTTGGCGGCCGATGAAACCCTGATCGTGACGACCCCCGAACCGACGGCCTTGATGGACGCCTACGGGATGATCAAGGTGATCCACCTTGAAAAGAAGGACCCGGTGGTGAGGTTAGTGGTCAACATGGCCTCCAACGCGGCGGAAGCGGAGGAAGCCGGTAAAAAACTGGTCCTGTTGGCCAAACGGTTCCTGGACATGGAGGTCCATTACCTGGGTTTCATCCCCAGGGACATGGCCATGATCCGGGCGGTCAAGGAACAGCGACCCGTGCTCCTGGCTCCTGGGACTTGTCCCTCGGGGCAGAGTCTTTTAAGGCTTGCGGAGGCCCTTTGGGCCGTTTCAACGCCGGCCGAGGCCCCCACGGGGAGCCACTTAGGCCATTTTTTCAAGCGGGTAACCGAATTATTCGGGGGGAAGTCCTATGGCGGATAAGAAGTCACAAAAACGAGAATTTGTCCGGCAGGAGGCTGTTTTACCCGTAAAATACCGGAAATATACGGGGAACCCCGTTTTCGAGAACCTGTTCAGCGTGGGACGGACCCTGAACATCTCCTCCGGCGGGATGATGTTGATCGTTGGAACGCCCCTGAAGTCCGGGGACCGGTTGGATCTTGAGCTGGAGTTGACGGAACGGGTCCGTGTGTACCTGGAAGGAAAGGCCCTGGGTGGTTCGGACAGCCAAGTGGATTCGGTCCAACACCGGGTCGAGAAGGTCGCCTTTGTGAATGTCGACGAGGATACCCGCGACCTGATCATGAAGTTCATTTTTGAATCCCAACGGAAGAACCTCCGCCGGGGCCAGTCCAAGGCCTGAGGCGGGAGGGGGAGCGAAAAATGGCGGGCAACGACAAGAAAGACAAAAAAGGCGCAAAATATTACGAGGTCACCAAGGAGCGACGGGCTTCCTCCTGGGAGATCATCCTCAGCGTGGGGGCGATTGGGGCCACACTCGGCTTTTTTACGGCCCTCCTGGTGGGCGCCTGCAGCCAAAGCGCGACGCTCGACACCATCCTGGTGGTGGCCCTGACCGCCACCCTCCTGGGCTTTGGCTTGGGGATCCTCGCTTCCTGGATTTTCCGAAAGTATTTTGGGGAACTTTTGACCCAAGTGACCCAACCCCTCCAGGCCCCCACACCTCCGGTGTCCGAAACCCCGCCGGAAGCCGTCGTAGTGGAGGCGACTGTTGAACCCAAGGGACAAACGGTGGATTACGTGTTTCCGGAATTCACACCGGATTCCCATTGAGCTGGTGATCGATGACGCCCGCTGATCCGCTGGCGTCCATTTGGAATCGATTTTTGAAGAAACGGGACCCAGAGTCCCGGGAGGCTTTGGCCAAAACCTACTATCCCTTGGTGGTCGCTGAAAGCCGCAGGCTTCTGGCCCGGTTACCGTTGGAGGCTTACTGGCAGAAGAAGGAAGACTTGGTGTCGGCCGGTGGATTGGGGCTTTTGTTGGCCCTGGACCATTTCACCCCCCCGAACCCTCCGCCGGAGAGCGTGGGAAGGGCTTTTGAGGTTTACGCCCGGTATCGAATCCGCGGCCAGATGCTGGATGAACTCCGGCAGTTGGATTTCGCGAGGCGAAACCTCCGGAAAGCGGCCCGGGAGATCCAGGCCGCTGAGGATCAGTTGAGGGGTGAACTGGGGAGGGATCCCCGGGAGGTTGAGACGGCGGAACGGCTTGGGTGGACCCTGGGGGACTTCCATGACCGAATCGCCGAGATCAACATGTTGAGCCTTTTGTCCTTGGACGCCCGTTCCTCCGAAAACGCGGAGGGGGGTAATCCCTGGGAATCGGCCCTGGCGGACCCGCGGGCCGTGGACCCCTTGGGAGAGCTTGAAAAGAAAGAACGGATCCATACGGTCCAGGGGGCCCTTGTCCGCCTGGGAGTTAACGAGCAAAAAGTCCTCCACCTGTATTACGTGGAGAACCTGACGTTCAAAGAGATCGGGAAGATCCTGGGATTAAGCGAATCGCGGGTCTGCCAAATCCACCATTTGGCGGTCTACCGCCTTCAGACGACGATCGAGAGGGGGACGCATGACAGGGCCCAAGGACATGGACGGCTACACGACCATCGCCAAGCAGAATGACGGCGTATTCCTCACCGTTTTTCCGCCCCACGGCAAGGGACGTCGGGCTTCGTTGGAGGATGTGCGGCGTGAACTCGCAAAATACAACGTCAAGGCCGAGAACGAAATGGTCTTGAACCAAATGGTCCACCAGGCCCTGGGGAAACCCCAAAAGATCGCCTCGGCGAAGACAGTGCAACAAGTCGGTTCGGTGTTCGTTGAACTTTCTCCGGATGAGATGTCCGCGAAAATCACGGTCATCCCCCCGGACGACAACAAATTTGCGACCCTTGAGGATATCCGGAAGGCCCTCGCGAAGTACAACATCGACCACGGCGTGGACGAATCCAGGCTCGCGGAATTGCAAACCCGACTCCAGGCCATGGCCTCCAACCAGGCTGAGCCGGAACCGGTTGAGGTCGAGGTGGCCTTTGGGACGCCCGTCCAGCACGGCGAAGACGCCCGGATTGACTTGATTTACAAGCAAAATGAGGAAAAGGCCGAGGAGAAGAAACCAGAGGCCGTTTTTGAGGAGTCCGAGGACGGACGGATCGACTACCGCGCCCTCCACCAGATCGAGAACATCGCGAAGGGGACCGTGTTGGCGCGGAAAATCCACGCCACGAAGGGTGTCCCGGGGAAAACAGTGACTGGTCGGGCGATTGAGGCGAAAGACGGCAAGGATCTCGAGATCATTTGCGGCAAAGGCGCGGCCTTTAACCCCGAGAACAAAGACGAGGTATTGGCGGACGCCGACGGCCAAGTGATCGTCAAGGACACACGCATCTCGGTCATGTCGATCTACGAGGTCGCGGGGGACGTGGATTTCTCCACCGGAAACATCGACTTCGTCGGGACCGTCACCATCCGGGGGGACGTCAAGGACGGATTCAAGGTGCACGCGGGCGAGGACTTGATCATCCAGGGGGTGGTCGAGGCGGCGGAACTCAAGGCCGGTGGAAAACTCACGATCGGCGGAGGGGTCTCGGGTTCGGACCGCGCTGTGGTCACCGCGTCCGGGGACGCCACCATCAAGTACATCCGGAACGCCCGGGTGGAAATCGGCGGGAGCCTCACCGTGGGGCAGGCGATCATGCACAGCAAGGTCGTGGTGGGCAAAAAAATCACCGTGGCCGGGAAGAAGGGCGTAATTGTGGGAGGCCAAGTGATCGCCGGCGAGGAGATCAACGCGGCCTCCATGGGCTCAAACTTCGCGACCCCCACCGAGGTGATCGTGGGTGAGTTGGTGGGCGTCCGGGACGAGGCCCAAAGGCTGGAGAACGAAATCAAGGCAGCTTCCGAGAACCTCGAAAAGACCAAGAAGGGTTTGGCGTTCCTCAAGGACCTCCAGACCAAGATGGGGGGGAATCTACCCCCCGAGAAGAAGGAACTACTTACCAAACTGACCCGGGCCCAATTCAAGCTCATGGCCGACGTGAAGGGTTTGGGCGAGAAGAAGCAGGACTTGGACCGTCAGGACGCCGAAGGGACTGCGGACCGTAAACGCCACGCCAAAATCAGTTGTTTGGGGATCATCCATACGGGGGTGAAGCTCACCGTGAACAAGGCTTCCCGCCAGGTCAACGAGGAACTGAAGTACTGCACCTTGACCGAATCAGACGGCGAAGTAAAGGTCGGGCCTTTTAAGTGACCGCTTAGCAGAAGGGGGGGGATCCCGACATGCAGGGCCTCGACGGGAATTACCTCAAGATGCAGGGCGACTCGACGGTTCGGATGCAGGTGGGACTCCAAGCGGAAGTCCAGGCCCAACAGCTACGGGCTCAAGCCGCGTCCGATGAGGCATTGCGGCGTTTACACGAGGAAGTCGAGGTTTTGAACCGTTCCCAGGGCCAAGAGGAAGGGCCGCTGGGGATCGGCCCGCGGGACGCGGGAACCTCCAAACAACCGTTCGGTTCCCGGGGGGATTCGGGAAGCGAACACTCTAAAGACGTCGACGGCGAATCGCCCCCCACGCCGGGATTGGGCGAACGGCTCGATGTGAGGATTTAAGCATGACGGTTTTCTTGGTCCTGCAAGTGCTTTTGGACGCCGCGCTTTTGTTCGGTTTCTTGTTCCTTTTCCATTACGCGTCGCAAAAGGTCCAAAACCGACGGGAGGACGAGGCGGTCCTTAAGAACCTGGAGGCCCAGGAGCTGCGTTCGGGACTCCAGGAACTCCTGGTGACCCTCCGCCAAGTGGGGGGGGAGGTTTCCGGAGAGCTACAGGGGAAGGTCCGCGAGGCGGAAGCCGCCGGGGTGAGGATCGGGAAGCAGCTTGAAGAGTTGGGTAAAAACCTCGAAAGCCTTGAGAAGACCGCGGCGGTCGTTCTCGCGGAAAAAGAACACCTGGAGTCCAAGGCCCAAGCCCTCAAGGCGGCCCGGAAGAAGACGTCGAAGCCTTCGGGAAACCCGGTGGAACCCGATTCGCTCTTGACGGCTGAAGAGGAAATGGAATTCGCCGAGGAGGGGCCTGAATCGCCGAACGCGGTGGGTTTCTCCACGAACGCGGTGAAGGAGATTTACCGTTTGGCGGATAAGGAACTCAATGTCACGGAAATCGCCCGGAAAACCCATTTGACCCGCGGGGAAGTTCAGCTCATCCTGAACCTCCGGGGGAACCGATTTACGACACCCAATTGATGGAGCCGCCGGTCCCCGTGACGGCGTTGGGTTTAGTGAAGGAGGGCCGTTTGCCTTCCGCCGAGGGGTTGGGACTAGGGCGGGTCGAGGCGATCCTGGGGCCGGGTCGGTACCGGGTCTCGGTGGAGGGGGGGGCCCTGGAGGTCAAGGGTGCCGAAGGTTTGGGGAAGGGCGATCGGGTTCGAGTGACGTGGGAAAAGGCTTCCGGATCCCAGGAGGATCCCCAGGAGCCCCTTCCCGCTTCCCCCGGGGATGGGGGCTATCTGTCGGCGTTCGTGCCCCTCGCCTTCGGGGGAGAGGGCGGCCTGCTGAGGGTGGAGGCCTTTTGGGGGAAGAAAGATCGGACGCCCGGGACTTCCCGGCCGGTTTACTTCCTGGTGGAAACCGTAACGGATCAGGTGGGCCGATTCCAGTGGGGAATCCACCTTCAGGGGAAACGCTTGGCCATCCAGCTTTACGTGGAGGGCGGCGCCCCGGGGGCGGCCCAAAAAGACCTTGTGTCCCAGGTCGTCGGGCGCCTCACCGCCGGTGGATTTGAGTGGGTCCACCCGGTTCAGTGGATGGCCAAACCGCTTCGGCCGCCGTCCGGTTACAGCATGAGCGTGAGGGGTTAAAATGGCCCTTCCAGGTAGGCGACCAGCGGAGGAGCCGGAAAAGGGACGTTTGAAGGCCGTGGCCTTGCGTTACGAGAAGGGGCAGATGCGGGCCCCCCGGGTCACCGCCAAGGGAAAGGGCTTACTGGCTGAAAAGATCCTGGGTTTGGCCAGGACGCACGGTGTTCCAATCCGTGAGGACCGGTTTTTGGTCGAGGCGCTTGAGGTCATCGATGTCGGGCAGGATGTTCCCGCTGAACTGTACCAGGTGGTGGCTGAAATCCTGGTGGCGGTCCATCGGGCGGAACGGCAAAAGTCGAACTTGAAGTAGCGGAGACCCTCGGCCCGTCCCCCCTAGGGACCGGGTGATCAATGAACATCCTCCCGACGGGAGGGTGAAAGGACCGACAAGGTGAACCACGAACCGAAGAACGGACTTCGAAATTCACGGCTCCGTTGGGCCCTGTGCCTAGCGGCCTTCGCCCTGGGCATGGTTTGGGTCGAAGGGACCCAAGCCCAGACCCAAGACCTGATTTTTGGGCGAAAAGAAACCTTCGGCATCGGTCCCCGGGCCATGGGTATGGGCGGAGCCTTTGTGGCCGTCGCGGACGACGCGTCGGCTGTTTATTGGAACCCCGCGGGACTGGTCCAAATCCCCACCTATACATTGGCGCTTTCCAGCGCACCGGTTTACTTCCAAAGGCATGCCCAGGACAACCTCGCCTTCGGCCCACCCTACTACGCGTCCATGCAGTTCATATTCCCGATCGCCAAAGAAAACACGCTCGGTTTCTCGCTTTTCAGGCCCTTCCATCCCCAAAGGGATTTTTTCGCGGGGGACGCGGTCCTCTCCTCGGACCTTCGGAAGGAAGGCAGTTACCTGTTGAACCCCACGTTCCAACAGGACGAGATGGTTTTCACTTATTCCGCCCGGTTTTCGGCGGCCCGAAACTTTTCGATGGGCGTCAACGTCGAGCGGATCACCAATGACCGGTATTTCATCCGGTATTTCGGGCAACAAACCACGCCCATGGGACCGCTGGAAGCGGCCTTATCCAACCCGATCCGTGTCAGCGGATTCGGGGTTGGCTTGGGATTCCTGTACCGTATTCCCATCACGAAATATTCCCAGGAATTGCGGATTGGATTGAGCCTGAAGGACTTGGTGTCCCGGGTCCAGTTTCTGGATGGTCTCCAACTTACCAGCCCTTCCGGCGTTTCTTACGACCTTGGCCCGGGTTATGAAAGCCAAATCCCCCCCGAAATCACGCTGGGCTTGGCCTACAAGAACAACATCCTGTTCAAGGTCCGTAACATCACGGCCCTGGATTTCGACCAAATCTCCGATCCGCGATTCGGATCCGATGAGAACAAGATCATCCGTTTCGGGACGGAATTCTGGTTTATGCATGACATTTTGGGGATCCGGGGAGGGTATTCCACTCCGATGTCCCGTCCCGGCACCATGAGCCTCGGGTTGAGCGTCAGGGCCCTTTCCGGGAACCTCCAGACCGATTTGGCCTTGCTCCAGCCCGTCAGTGGATCGTCGGATCTCCAGTCGGGATCCGCGATCGGCACCTATTCCGACCAAGGCATCAACTTCGAAAAGTTCCACATAGGCCTGACCTACCGATTCGGGGGTGAACCGGAACCCCCTCCCCCAACAGTCTCAGCGAAGGTGGCCCCTGCCGCGTTTGCCCCATCCCGGGGTGAAAAGGCCGAATTCCTCCTGGATACCAGCGAGGACGTCACGGTGGACCGTTGGAGCCTGTTGATTTACGACAAAAACAACAAGTTGGTCCGGGGGCTCAAGGGCCGTGGAACCCCCCCCACCCGCGTGGTTTGGGCTGGGGAACAAGACAGTTATGAGCCCCTGCCTTCCGGGGTCTATACCTGGGCCTTCCAGGTGAGGGATAACCTAGGGCATGTAGGGTCGACGGAGGTCCAAACCGTCGAAATCCTGAGCGTGGGATCACCCGAAGTTGCGAAGGACCCCCGCAAATTGTATAATCTGCGACAACAACAGGCGGCTCTTTTGGCCCAAGAAAGCCAGCGTTTGGCTTCAACGGCCCGAGACGCCCTGAAAAAACTGTTGGCGCCGCCGGAGGGCGGCTCCAATACGGTCAATGCGACGGCCCCGACGGGTCCGGCCACCTCCCTTGACGCCACGGGTAATACAACCGTGCCTGAGGCGGGGACCGTACCACTCCTCGGATTGCGGAACTTGGCGGCGGATCAGCTCCTCAACGCCCATTTCGACACCAACGATCGGAACGAGCGTGTAGTGGCGGTGACTTACCGCTCGAATTTGACGTACGTGCCGTTCATCTACCAAGAGGCGGCCGAAGTGATGAAGACCACCGTCCGGACGGTGGGCACCGGAGTGCCGGAAATCGAAACGAAGGTGTTTTACGGCAAGAATGAGTTGAGCCTTCGGACGCCCTCCGGCGCCGCGGCGAACTACTCGAACGGCCGCATCACTCGTGAACAGTTGATCGGACTTTCCGAGGTCCGGATCAATGGGGAGACCGTGAAGCCCAATGCGCTCTAAACAATCCATTTTCCTTAAATCAATTGCAGCCCTATCGCTGCTTTTGGCCTTCAGCGTCCCAGTCAGGGCCGGATATTTCGACAAGGGCGGGGTTTCGGGCGTCGGGGCCAGGGCCTTAGGGATGGGCGGCGCTTTTTGCACAGTGGCCGACGACTCCGAGGCCGTTTTTTATAACCCCGCGGGATTGGTCCAGGTTTTGAGGCCCGAGATTTCCGGGATGGGCGCCGCCCTCTTGAACGGGAAACAGTTCCTGGCCGACTTGGGATACGTCCAACCCTTTTCCGACTCATTGGTTTGGGGCCTTTCCACCCAGCAACTTTTCCATACCGAAGGCGCGAAATTCAAGGAACGCATCTATTACGGAAGTTTCGCCGCCCCCCTCTCGGTGGACAAGTCGATCTCCGTCGGGCTCAACATCAAATACTTCTCCGTGTCGTCCTCGATCCTTCCCGAGGCATCCGCCAGCGGACTAGGCGTTGACTTGGGCTTTTTGTACCACTTACCCCTCTATTTCCGATTTGGGAAGCAGATCAACCTCGGCTTGTCCGTGGAAGACCTCGACACCACGATCAACGAGAAAATCGGGGCCACGACCAAACTGCCGACCCGGGTTCGCGGTGGGTTCTCCTACGAGTTTACCGACGACCTTTTGGCGGCTTTCGAGTTGGATTCCTTCAATGACCCCAACACGTCGACCAGTAAGCACACGGTCCTGCACACGGGTATTGAGGGGTGGTTCTTCGAGGACCGTCTGGGCTTGAGGACGGGGTATTCGGGTTTCCAGACCTTGGCGGGTGTATTCACGGCCGGCATCAGCTACCGCTCCCGGACCTGGGGCATTGACTATGCCTTCATCGGGCATCCCCAGTACCTCGGTTCCTCCCACCGGATCTCGGGGACTTGGAGATTTGGTAAGTCCTTCTTCGGCAAGGCCAAGAGTTTCGTGCCGGAAGGCGTGAATGTTTACGTCGAGGGGGACATCATCACCCTTCGTTGGAGCGGATCGAGGACCCTGGATCTCGACGGCTATAACGTTTATTTCAGCAAAACCAGCGGCGGGGAATATGTCCGGATCAACCAACGGCCGGTCAAGTCCAACTACTACGCCGTCAAGGGCCTGGAAAAGAACACCCGGTACTACTTCGTGGTGACCTCTGTCACCAATACCCGGCCCTCCGTGGAAAGCCAATATTCGAGGGAAGCGGTGGCGATCACAACGGCGGCCCCCGGGGCGCCGATTGTGGTGGAGTCCCAATTGCAGAAGGAAGGGGTCGTGGACGCCGCTCGAATCGCCAACATGGGCGGTTTTGGCGATCCGGCCGCCCTGAAACTTCGGGGTTACAATGTCTACTCGTCCGAGGTTTCCGGCGGACGCTTCGAGAAGGTGAACGCCCAAGCCCTTTCAAACGTCCCGTCCTACCTGGTCCGCAAGTTGAAGGTGGGGCAAAAATACTTCTTTAAATACAGCTCCGTGGGTCTGGATGGGTCCGAAAGCCGTCTTTCGGCTGAGGTTCCGGCGGTGGCGTTGCCTTACAACGCCCTGTCGACGGCCACGGCGGGTGCGGGCACGGATCCCGCGGACGCTAAAAAAGCCACGAACGCGCAAGGCGCCAAACCGGCCTTGAAACAGTAATTCAGGTTGCCGGTGCCCCGGCCCCTGAGGGCCGACGGGTGAAGCGCGAAGGGCCCTTTGGGGCGGAAAGAGGACGGAATGCCAGGCGGACTTTACATCGCGGCCTCGGGGATGGACGCCGCCCTCAATCGCCAGAACGTGATCGCGAACAACATGGCGAACTTGACCACGGTTGGGTTCAAGCAGAACCGATCGGTCGATTTGGCCTTCCCGACGCACCTTTTCGCGCGGATCCAGGACCAGCACATGAAGCTTTTGGACGGGACCGCTGAGCTCCGCCCGACTATCGGGTTCATGGGCGGCGGCGTGGTCCCGCAGGAAGTGGCGACGGATTATTCCCAAGGCCCCCGGGTGGAGACGAAGAACCCCCTCGATTTCGCCCTGACGGGCCCGGGTTTTTTCGCGGTGAAGGGGCCCCACGGCCAGACGCTCTTGACCCGGGCCGGAAATTTCAGCCTGGATGGGGATGGCCGGTTGGTGACCCAGGATGGGTACCCGGTCCAGGGTCGAGCCAGCGAAATCTTCATCGACGGGTCCCAAGTCACCGTGGATGAGGAAGGCAACCTTTCCGTCGACGGCAAGGCGCAGGACCAGCTTCGGTTGGTGACGGTTCCCGACGAGGCCGCGCTTCAAAAGGCCGGACACTCGCTTTATTCGGTGCCGGAGGGGGTCAAGGTTAATTTTGAGCCCGATTCGGTGCAGGTCCAGCAGGGTTTCGTGGAACAGTCCAACGTGAACGGCGTCCGTGAGATGGTGGACATGATCGACGTGGCCAGGGCCTACGACCTCAACGCCAAAATCATCACGACCATGGATGAGGTGATGACGAAAGCCGCGACGAGCGTGGGGAGCATGAACGAGGGTACGGGTTTCACCAGTTAATCGGGTGAGACCGCTTGACGCGTTGTTTTGATTCTTGAACCTGGTCCTGGTGGCCGTGACTCGGCCCCGGGATCGTTTCACAACGGCCGGACTGCGATGCAGGGGCCGTTTCCACCGCCGAATGACCGAGGCGGGGGACACGATGCGGGGTTTGGGCTGCCTCTGCAGGGGCGCCCCGGACACGCAAGGAGGCTTTATGCAGTCGTTGTACACCGCCGCGACGGGGATGCTCGCACAACAGATGAATATTGACGTTATTTCCAACAACCTGGCCAACGTCAACACGAACGGGTTCAAGAAGCAGAGGGTCGATTTCCAGGACCTTTTGTACCTCAACGTCAAGCCCGCGGGCGCCCCGGCCACAAGGGACACGACGGTTCCCGTCGGGATCCAGGTGGGTGAGGGTGTGAAGCCGGTCTCCACGACCCGTATTTTCACCCAGGGCCCCGTCCAGACCACGAATAATCCCCTGGACCTCATGATTGAGGATTCCAACGGAGCCGGTTACTTCTTCAAGGTGACCCGGGCCGACGGCGAGACGGTCTACACCAAGGACGGGTCCTTCCGCCAGGACGGCCAAGGGAACGTGGTGACCGCCGACGGTTATATGTTGGATCCCCAAATCCAGATCCCGCCGGATACCCAAACCATCACGGTGACCGCCGACGGCCATATCCAGGCCGCCCTGGCGACCAACCCGAATACCCCGGTGGATTTGGGCCAGCTGGAGGTTTCCCACTTCGTCAATCCGGCCGGTTTGGAGGCCCTGGGTCACAATGTTTTCAGGGCAACCGTGGCTTCCGGGGACCCGATCGACGGACAACCCGGAGTGGACGGCTATCCGCCCATCCAACAAGGCGCCTTGGAGACCTCAAACGTCGACGTCGTGGACGAGATGGTCAAGATGATCGTGGCCCAAAGGTCCTATGAGTTGAATTCCCGCGCCGTCCAAACCTCCGATGACATGTTGAGCGCCGCTTCGACGATGAAGCGTTGACGAAAAGGGGATTCCTGAATTTGAGGGGAAGCGCGGTCGGGTTCCGGCTTTTACAGGCCGCCGGGTTCGGTTTCCTGGGTCTCGTAGGGTTGGGCGGCTTCGCCGCTTGGGCCGGCCCAGGACGGCCCGTCACCTTGAGGCTTCCGGAGAAGGTTTCGGTTGTTGGGCCCCTCTTATCGGTGGGGGATGTGGCGGTGGTTGAGGGAGACGATGGGGTGAAGGTCGATCGGGTTCGTCGGGTGGCCTACGGACGGGCGCCCACAACCGACAGGCCCTACACCCTCAACGCCCTGTCGCTGCGGGTGGCCTTGAGAAAGGCCGGCTTCGAACCATCGGAGTTCGTGGTCCTGGAAGGGACCGAGCAGGTGACGACGGAGAGCCAAGTTTATCCCTTGAAGGGGTTGTTGCCGAAAATCCTGTCCCGGGTGGCCCAGGACACGGGGGAAGATGCGGCCAACGTGGTGTTGGAGCCTTCGGAGGGATTCAGCCGTTCGGTGACTCTGCCGAAAGGGCAGGTCCTCTCGGAAATAAGGCCCACGACGGGACGCTATGACGGGACGGTCCTGTTCACGGCGGTTCTGTCCGTGGACGGGAGACCCTTCCGCACGGTTCCCCTTCGTTGCAATGTGAAGGTCGAAAGGCCGGCCGTGGTGGTGGTTCGCCGGGTGGAACGGGGACAAAAGCTGGACCGGGATGACCTCACGGTTCGCCGGGTGACCCAGGCCCAGTCGGGACAAGACCCCTTGACGAACGTTGAATCGGCGGTGGGGCGCGTCGCCTCCCGGAACCTGGCGACGGATGATGTGGTCCGGTTGTCGGACCTGGTGGATCCTCCGGTGATCCGCCGCGGGCAGGAAGTGGTTTGTCGGGTGAAGCGGGGAAATGTCATCCTGGAGGCGCAAGTCAAGGCCCAGGATGACGGCAAAGCCGGTTCGGTGATCCGTGTCCTGAACCTCGACTCGAAATTGACGTTGAAGGCCCGGGTGATCGATGAGAACACCGTCGAGGCCGTGGCGGGCCCCGTGGGCGGCGCCAAGTTAAGGAGCAGAT
>CAYMOV010000008.1:0-60152 GCA_964392085.1 uncultured bacterium | reverse complement strand
CGCCCCTCGCCCAAAGTTGGATCACCCAAATCCCCCCCACCGAGCGGGTGGGGGATTCTTGGTGGGTCTGGGTGATCCCGGGCGACCCCGGGCCCGATTCCGGGAGGCGGATCCGATCAGTTCCCGGATCCGTCAGGTTCAAAGGATTGCGGCCCAAGGAATGGCCGGCTCCCCTGGGATTCTTTTAAACCGAACCACCTCGGGATCGGGCCGTTGATCCCCTGGGGGCCCGACTCGAGCCCTTTTGGTTGAGGGACCACTTAGTCCGCCCCCAGAAATCCCGAAGGGAGCGCAGGAACCCCTGGATTTCCCGCGTGAATCGGTTCGATTTGATAAAATCCCGTTGGGGTTTCCTTCTAACAACCTTCGGACCGACGGGAATGCCCCCAAGCGCCCCAGAGGATAATCGTGACCCGTCCTAAACCATCATGGTTGTGGTTTCTTTTGGCCGCGTCGGTATTCCTCGCGTTGGCGATACCCAGGATGATTTGGAATTCCCCCGTGGGGGATGAGTTCTGGGAGACCACCGACGGGTATTATTCATGGCTTGGATATCCATCGCCGATTGTCCAACACGCGCCCCTCGCCACGGAGTTGCAGGCGATCCCGCTTTTTTTCATGGGGGTCGAGGCGGGGAAGCCCGTGGACTCGAACGCTTATATGCGAGGATTCAGGTTTTATTTCGTCGAGAACTTGAGCCGGTGGAAGCGGATGCTGCTGTTCTCGAGGGCGGTGACGGCCTTCGTCGCGATCCTTTTGGGGGCCCTCTTGTATGCCTCGACCCGAGAGAGCCCGATGACCGCTGGGGCCTGCCTGCTTTTTTGGGTGTTTGAACCCAATTTGGGGGCACATGCCGTCGTGGCGTCATCGGACGTTCCCATGACGTTGTTTTATTTCCTGTCGGTCTATCTCTATTCGCGGGCGATTTCCGGATCGGACGACGGTCTCGGGACCCGATGTGGGCTCTTGTCCGGGATCTTCGCCGGGGCGGCCACCGCCTGCAAGTACACGGCGCTCACCCTGGGGCCCATCCTGTTGGCCCTCGAGGCATCACGCCGTTTGCGCGGGGCAAGGGGCTTGGGTAAACCCTTGTGGAGGGATCTTTCGGTTTGGATGCTTGGTTTTTCCATTGGTTTACTTCCGGCGTTTTGGCTTGTCACCCGAGGTACGCCCTGGGATGCCCTATTGGAAGTTTCCCGGGGGATTCGGGCGGCTTTGGGAGTCATGGATCTCAGGCACCCCAACTATTACTTGGGTTACGCCTCCCGGACGAATCATCTGGGGTATTATTTCATGGTGTTGGCCGTGAAGATGAGTCCGCCGCTCTTGATCTTGGCCGCCTTATCGGGGTTCAAAGAATTCCGGAAGGATTTCAACGGCCGCGCGTGGATTTGGGCGGCTCCCCTCGGTCATTTCCTCATGACCGTTCCAATGCAAAACGTCGGCATCCGATACCTTTTGCCTTGTTTGCCGTTCATCCTGTTGGGATCCTCCGTGGTTTGGAACCGGTTGTGGGCGGGTCGACGTCCCTACCGACTTGCCGCGGTCGGATTGGCGCTTTGGATGGTCCTCACGAGCATGGTCCATTGGCCCGATTGGATTGCGTATCAAAGCGATTGGGTCAGAAACGAAAACAAACTGAAGTACCTCGCCGATTCCAATTTTGATTGGGGCCAAGATTCGGCCCGATTAGCCGAGGTGGCGAAGAAGCGTGGGTGGCCAACGGTTCATCTGGCCCAATTTGTAGGCTTGGATCCGGGAGCCTACGGGATGCGTTGGACCTATTGGACCGAAAAAGATTTGGCGGCCCCCCAGGCGGGACGGGTTTACGCGGTCAATGCGTCCTTCCTCCAAATCGCGCCTGTATTCGATTCGGACCTGAATCCCATCGCCATGGGCTGGATCAGGAAGATCCCGCCAACGGAAATAGTCGGGGAAACATGGTGGGTTTGGGAGATCCCCGGGAATGAATCCCCGGACCCTAGCTACAAAATATTATCGGTCCCCGCCTATCTCTGGACTTGTCGAATGAGGCCCAAAACTTGGTGTGACCCCATGAAGGGGGGGGGAGGCCCAAACCTGACGGCCGTCATTACCCATCCTGAAGCGGGCAACAAAAAATTGGCGCCCGGGGAAAAGTTCGGCAGCCCTTGACCCTCTTTGACCCCCTCATTAGAATACGCCTGCTTTCCAAGCATCCCAAAGCTAAGAACCCCTCGCGACACGCGCCGGGCATGTTTTTATTTGTCCAATAGGAACCAAACCGTTCCCCGGACTTGAGCCGGGGGATTCCGGGAGATCCGATGGGCCGTTACCGTTCTTACGGGTTCGCGCTTCTCACCCTGTTCATGGCGAGCGCGGCTTTCGCCTCAAAGGAACTTGAGGCCCAAGCCGTGATGCCGCCTTTCATGCGCAAAGCCAGGTGGGCGCTCGCGTTTTTGACCCTCGTCATGCTGGCCTTGACGGTCCGCCTCTTCATGGTGGCCCGGGTCAGCCCGATGGAACCCCCGCCGCCCCCCGAGCCGGAGGCGGCCGCGGAGGGCGCGATCACCCGCCGCTCCTTCCTCTCGCTCCTGGGTTGGGCCTGGTTGGCCTTCACGGCCGCCACCCTGGGGGCCCTCACGACCGTCCTGCGGTTCTTCTTCCCCAACGTCATCTTCGAGCCGCCCCCGGTTTTCGTCGTGGGGATGCCCAATACCTATTCAATCGGCGTCAACAACGACTTCAAGTCCAAATTCTCCGTTTGGGTCGTCCGGGCCGAGGAGGGGTTCTACTGCCTTTCCACCGTCTGCACCCACCTGGGCTGCACCCCGAACTGGCTGGAATCCGAGCAGAAGTTCAAGTGCCCCTGCCACGGAAGCGGGTACTACATCTCGGGCGTCAACTTCGAGGGGCCCGCGCCCCGTCCCTTGGAGCGTTATCAGGTGGCCTGGGCCGAGGACGGCCAGATCCAGGTCGACAAGAGCGTCGTCTTCAGGCAAGAGCTGGGCCAATGGAACCTCCCCGGGGCGTTTTTGCCCTGGCGGGGTTAAGGGGAAGACATGAACATCCTGGATGAAGTCAAGAAACGGCTGGAAGCTTGGCGGACCAACAAGCCCAGCCTTGAGAAGGTCAAGAACGAGGTGGCTTCCACCCAACTCTGGAAGTCCGTCATCCGCCACGGCTACCCGGACACGCCCCGCAACCGGATCATGGCGGTCCTGTCGAACGTTTTCCTCCACCTGCATCCCGTCAAGGTGCGCCGGTCGGGCGTGAAGATGAGCTACACCTGGTGCATGGGGGGGCTGTCCTTCTTCCTTTTCCTGGTCCTCACCATCTCGGGCGTCCTGTTGATGTTCTACTACCGCCCCACAGCCGAGTACGCCTTTTACGACATCGTGGCCCTCCGGGAGCACGTGCCCCTGGGGATCATGCGGGAGCTTCACCGCTGGGGCGCCCACGCCATGGTGATCACGGTCTGGCTCCATATGTTCCGCGTGTTCATGACGGGGTCCTACAAGCCGCCGCGGGAGTTCAACTGGGTCATCGGCGTCATCCTGCTGGTCCTCACCCTGCTGCTGTCCTTCACGGGTTACCTCCTGCCTTGGGACCAGCTGGCGATGTGGGCCGTCACCGTCGGGTCCAACATGGCGCGGGCCCATCCCTTCATCGGAAACCAGGGCCCCGGAGCGGCGCTCCTGCAGGTGGGGGGCGTGAAGCTGGTGACCCAAGGAAGCGACATCCGATTCGCCCTCTTGGGCGGCAAGTTCGTGGGGGCGCCCACGCTCCTGCGGTTCTACGTGCTCCATTGTGTGGCCATCCCCCTGGGGGCGGCCACCCTGATGGCGATCCACTTCTGGCGGGTTCGTAAGGACGGCGGGATCTCGGGACCGCTTTAAACCGGTGGTTGGCGGTTGGCACCGCGCCCGCGGCGCGGCACTTGCCTAGCCAATGCCTCGGCTGGTGGCCTCGGCATGGCAAGCCGTCGGCTAAAGATGTTTAGTTAGTGACTTGGATGACGAACCAAGAACGACTTCGGCGGGGGACATGCAACCGATCCTAGATTTCATCGACGGGCTCTTCCAGCCACAGTTCTACTTCGCCGGGTCCGTCGTGGCCTTCTGGGCCATGATCCGGTACCGGGAACAATGGACGGAACCCAAGAACGCGTTGAGGCTCTTGGTGGGGCTGACGGGCGTCCTGGGGCTGTCCCTCTTCAACGACCACTTCCGGGAGATCGCCGGCACCCCGGATAACATCCCGATTTTCCTCATGGTGTACTGCGTGGGGTTCTTCCTCTGGCTGTCCTTCCGGCAGGCCGTGGTCAACGACCGCCGGATCTCCACGGGCCAGCCCCCCGTCGAGAAGGAAACCAGCGACCAGAAGGTGTATGTTTGGCCCGACTTGGTGTTCATTGAGTTCATCGCCACCATCATCGGGGGGGCCTTCCTGATCCTCTGGTCCCTCAAGTACCACGCTCCGCTCGAGATGCCCGCCACCCCCACCTGGTCCCCGAACCCGGCCAAGGCGCCCTGGTACTTCCTGGGCCTGCAGGAAATGCTGGTCTATTTCGACCCCTGGCTGGCCGGTGTGGTGTTCCCCGGAACCATCGTCATGGGCCTGATCGCCATCCCCTTCATCGACCGCAACCCCAAGGGCAATGGGTACTACACCTACAACGACCGCAAGCTCGCCATCACGCCCTTCCTTTTTGGTTTCCTGATCCTCTGGGTTTCCCTGGTCTTCATGGGCACCTTCCTGCGGGGCCCGAACTGGAACTTTTTCGGGCCCTTCGAGTTCTGGGATCCCCACAAAGTGGTGGTTTTGAACAACGTCAACATCTCCGAGTATTTTTGGGTCAAGCTCCTCGGCATGGGGTTGCCCCACTTCTGGCTCCTCCGGGAACTGCCGGGGTTCCTGATGATCGGCTTTTACCTGGGGGTCCTGCCGCCCCTCCTCACGATGCGGGTGGCCTTCCTCCAGGACCTGCTCAAGAAAATGGGGTTCATCCGTTACGGCATCCTCCTGAACCTGGCCCTGCTCATGGCGAGCCTACCGATGAAGATGCTCCTGCGGTGGCTGTTCAACCTGAAGTACATCGTGTCGATCCCCGAGTTCTTCTTCAACATCTAGCAAGGAACGCCCGTGGCCATCTTCAAGGACGATCGCGCTTATAACCCCGAGACCCTCACAAAGGTCTTCCTGGGGGCCTCGCTCGCGCTCCTATTCTTCGTGGTACTGATGGTGGTCCACGACTACGACCGGCCCTGGAAGCATATCCAGGTCAAGTTCATCAAGATGGAGCGGGTGATGAACCGCGCCGCGGAGGCCGAGGCCAAGGAAGTGATGGACACGGCGGATTACCAGAAGGCGGAGGCGGATCTCCAGGCCGCCCAACAGGAAGTGGACGCCCACCAGGCGGCCATCCGCGAACTTGAGGACAAGTCCTCGGCCCTCGACGGCAAGATCTACAAGGCCACCCAGGTATCCCAGTTCCAGAAGGCCGAGTCGGACTCCCTGAAGTATTCCTATGAGGAGGGCGTCGTCCGGAAGGGGAAGCCCGACCCCAAGGGGCAGGAGCGCCTCGACAAGTCCCTGGCCAAGACCGACGACTTGGCCGCCAAGCTGTTTGACCTGAAGCAACAGCAACAGGGCTACCAAGACCAACTGAAGGACCTCTACGCGAAACAAAAGGAGGCCCAAGGCAAGGTCGATTCCCTGACCCTCAAGTACGGCCTCCTGGCGAAAAAGGCCAAGACCCTCAAGACCGACTGGCTGTTCGAGTTCCGCAACGCCCCCTTCCTGGACTTCATGTCGCCGACGGTCAAGATCCAGCAGGTCGCCCTGGACGACCTTCCGGAGGACCTGTACTACGCCAAGACCATGCGGGTGGACCGCTGCACCACCTGCCACCTGGCCATCGATAAGAAGGGCTGGGAGGACGCGCCCGAGCCGTTCCGGACCCACCCGAACCTCGAACTCTACCTGGGCGACAAGAGCCCGCACCCCCTGGAGAAGATCGGCTGCACCATCTGCCACGGCGGCGTGGGCCAATCCGTCGACTTCACCCAGGCCGCCCACACCCCGAACGACGAGGACCAGGCCAAGCTTTGGCGCAAGAAATACGGCTGGGAGCCCGTGGAAACCACCCAATCCCCCATGAAACCCCTGAAGTACGTCGAGGGGGCCTGCCTGAACTGCCACAAGAGCCAGGAATACGTGAACCACGCGGACAAGCTCAATCGAGGCCGGGAACTCATGGTGGTCCGGGGCTGCGTGGGTTGCCACAAGGTGGTGGGCCTCGAGAACCTTCCCAAGGCGGGGCCGAGCCTCCTACGCGTCCGTGGAAAGCTCAAGCGCGACTTCGTGATGAAGTGGGTCTGGGCGCCCACATCCTTCAACGACCATGCCAAGATGCCCAGCTACTTCCAACAATCCAACAACTCCACGCCGGCGGACCTGGCCAACACCAAGGCCGAGTTGGATTCCATCGTGACCTACCTTTGGAACCACTCGGATGATTACCATGTCCCCGAGGCCTATCCCGGTGGAAGCGTCTCTAAGGGAAAGGAACTGTTTTCCCAGGTGGGCTGCCTGGCCTGCCACGGGATCAAGGGCGCCCTGCCTTACCACGCCATCTTCGCCCCCGACCTGTCCACGGTGGGCAGCAAGTTGTCGCCGTCCTTCATCTACAGTTGGATCCGGAACCCCCGTCACTTCAACCCCACGACCCGCATGCCCTCCCTGCGCCTTTCCGTCCGGGAAGCCGCGGACCTGACGGCCTACCTCTCGAGCCTCAAGAACCCGGCTTTCGAGAAGGAAGAGGGCCCGAAGGCGGACCCCGCGGCGCGGGACGCCCTTATCGCGGACTACCTGAAGCCCATGGAGGGCGACCAGGGGGCCCTGAAGAAGTTGGCCGGCATGACCGAGGACCAGCGGGCGGATTTCCTGGGACGCAAGAGCCTGACCAAGTACGGTTGTTTCGGCTGCCACACGATCCAGGGATACGAGAACACCCCGGGTATCGGCACCGAATTATCCGAGTGGGGCACCAAGCAGGTGTCCCAGCTCGACTTCGGCCTGACCGGCCTGGAACACGCCCACACCTCGTTCCTCGAGGCCAAGCTGGCCAACCCGCGCCGTTTCGACGACGGCGTGGTGAAGGACTTCAAGGACCTCCTGAAGATGCCGAACTTCAACCTGTCCGAGGAGGACCGGGCGTCCTTGGCCACCGCGGTGCTGGGCTTGGAGCATCCCACCGTTCCCGAGGAGATGCAGGCCGGGTTGACGGGCAACGGGCCCCTGCTGGAAAAGGGGCGCCGGGTCCTCAACGGGCTGAACTGCCGGGGTTGCCACCTGATCGAGGACCAGGGCGCCAAGATCCGGACCTACTACACCCAACTGGGCGAGGACTTCTCCCTGGCCCCCCCGAACCTGCGCAAGGAAGGCGCGAAAGTCCAAATCGACTGGATGCACAACTTCTTCCTGGACGTCCAGCCGATCCGTCCCTGGCTGAAGATCCGGATGCCCAGTTTCCATTGGGATGGTTCCATGGAAGGCGACCTGATCACGTACTTCAACCTGAAGGAAGACCAGGTGTTCCCCTGGGAGACGGTGGACGCGCCGCGCCTGTCCCCGGCGGACCACGCCCAGGCCCAGGCGCTCTTCGGGAAGCTCCAATGCCAGAAGTGCCACATGCTCGGGAGCCAAATGCCGGCCGACCTGAATTCCGCCGCGCCGGACCTGTTGAAGGTCAAGAGCCGCCTGAAGCCCGACTGGGTCGTGCAATGGCTGAACAACCCCGAGGCCCTCATGCCCGGGACCCGGATGCCAGGGTTCTGGACCGAGTCCAACCCGGCCCCCAAGTATTTCCACGCCGACTCGCTGAAACAGCGGACGGCCCTGAGGGACTTCTTGTTTCACCTTTAACCGGACTCCCCGGGAGGGGATTCGGCCTTGATTCGCGGGGAACCCTGTTGGAAACTGGGCCCCACAACGGCGACAACGGAGGACGGCATGGCTTGGCGTAAATGGGCGATGTGGACCTTGGCTTTGGCGATCGTGGCCGGGACCTCCGGTTGCCTCGGCGGCGGCGATGACGATGACGACAGCGCCGTCCCCGCGGTCGCGGCCAAGCTCGGCACGGCGGTCGTGACCGGCAAGGTCGTCTTCAAGGGCAAGGCCCCCGTTGAGCCCGTCATCCAGATGGGCGGGGACGCCACCTGCAAGGCCCAGCACGCCACGGCGGTCTCGGATCCGGCCGTGATCGTCAACAAGAACGGCACCCTGCAGAACGCCTTCGTTTACGTGAAGGAAGGAGCCGGGACCTACGCGGCCTCTAAGGACCCCGTGAGCCTTGTCCAACAGGGCTGCATGTACCACCCGCACGTCTTCGGGATCATGGTGGGCCAAACCCTCCAGATCAAGAACGCCGACCCGACCCTGCACAACATCCACGCCATGCCCGTCACCAACGACGGATTCAACGTGGGACAGCCTACCCAAGGCATGGTGAGCGAGAAGGTGTTCAAGAAATCCGAAATCATGGTGAAATTCAAGTGCGACGTCCACGGCTGGATGAACTGCTATGGGGGCGTCTTGACCAACCCGTTCTACGCCGTGACCGGCGACGACGGCACCTTCAAGCTCGACAAGCTCCCGGCGGGTAAGTACACCGTCGAGGCTTGGCACGAGAAATTCGGCACCCAGACCTTCCAGATCGAGGTGAAGGACGGGGAAACCAAGACCCAGGACGTGACTTTCGGGCAATAAAAAGCATCCCCCAAAAGCCATCCCCGAGAGGGATGGCTTTTTTGTTTAGCGGGATGATGAAAAATCGGACTGAAGGGACATTTTCGTGTTGTACCCGCGAATCATCCCCCTAAAAACCCCGGGGGATTTACAGCGATTCGCTCGAACCGCGTGGCTGCCCTTCGAGAGCCTCGGGGCCCTGAGGCGCGCGTAGCGCCTCGAAGGGCTGACAGGGTGCGAAAGCCCGTTTTTGACGGGGTTGTCAGGCGGCTAGGCCGCCTGACGGCAGGATGAAAAATAAACTTTTTCAGCGCCCTGTTGGGTGGTCCATTTAAAATTTTGGTCGGGTGGATCCGGTTCGAGGGAACCCGGGTCGTCCCGGCCGGCCGAGGTGTCGTCCGTGACCCAGTCCTCCCTCTCCGCCCACCGTTTCGCGGTCATCTTGATGTCCTCCACGCTGTTCCTCCTTTTCGCGGGAGCCCTGGTGACCAGTACGGGTTCCAGCCTCTCGGTCCCCGACTGGCCCCTGTCCTTCGGCACGCTCTTCCCCAAGATGACCGGCGGAGTCTTTTATGAGCACGGCCACCGCCTCATCGCCGGCGCCGTTTCCCTCATGACCCTGGGTTTCGCGGTCTTCCTCCAGAAAACCGAACCCCGGACCTGGGTGCGGCGGTTAGGTTGGGCGGCCTTCGGGGCGATCATCCTCCAGGCGGTTCTGGGGGGCGTGACGGTGTTGATGCACCTGCCTCCGGCGGTCTCCATTTCCCACGCCGGGTTGGCGGAACTGTTCTTCGCCCTGACGGTCACCCTCTTCCTCGTGACCTCTCCCACCTGGGAAAACCTCGGGCCGGGTTCCGGGGTCCCCGGGCCCCGGGAAGCCAAACTGCGCCGGGCCACCTTGGCCGTGGCCTGCCTGCTTTACCTGCAGATCCTCCTGGGCGCCTTGACCCGCCATTTGGGCGCGGGGCTCGCCATCCCGGATTTTCCCCTCAACCTGGGCCGCGTGATCCCGCCCCTCGATGATCCCCTCGTGGTGGTGCACTTCCTCCACCGGCTGGGGGCGTACGCCTGCGTGGGTCTCATCCTCTATACGGTTTGGCAGGTCATGGGGGCGGAGAAGGTTCCCCCGGTGATCCTCCGGGCCGTGACCCTGTTGGGAGGCCTTTTGTCGATCCAGTTCACCCTGGGCATCCTGGTGATCGTCACCCGGAAGAACGCCTGGGTCACCAGCACCCACCTGGCCACGGGGGCCGCGCTTTGGGGAACGGCGGTCTACCTGGCGGTCGCGGCGAGACAAGCATGGGGGAGCGGCGGCGGTCAGCGGTCGGCTGTCAGCGGTCGGCAATCGAATTGAAGACTAGAACCAACCTCAAGCCCAACGGGTCGAAACAGGAATCTGGAATGGGCGGGTGGAAGGATTTCGTGACCCTCACCAAACCCCGGCTCAACCTGGTGGCCTGGCTGACAACGGCCGCGGGGTTCCAGCTGGCGTCCCAGGGTCCCGTGGACCTGGGCCGTTTGGGGTTGACCCTCATCGGCGCGGCCCTGGTGGCGGGGGGCTGCGGCGCCCTGAACCAATGGCTGGAAGTGGACCAGGACCGACTGATGAAACGCACCCACCAGCGGCCCCTCCCGGCCGGGCGGTTGACCGGGGGACAGGCCTTTTTGTTCGGGACGGCTTTGTCCGCCGCGGGGGTCCTGTTCCTCCTCCGGTTCGTGAACCCCCTCTCGGCGCTTTTGGGTTTCGCCACGGCCGTCACCTACCTTTTCCTCTACACCCCGCTCAAACGCCTGACGCCGATCTGCACGCTCCTCGGGGCCATCCCGGGCGCCCTGCCGCCCGCCATGGGTTGGGCCGCGGCCCGGGGGACCTTGGACGCCGGGGGTTGGGCCCTCTTCGCCTTCCTGTTCCTTTGGCAGATGCCGCACTTCCTCGCGATCGGCTGGATCTTCAAGGACGACTACGCTGCCGCGGGGTTTCCCATGACCTCGGTGGTGGACCCCGACGGGACCAAGACCGGTCGGGAGGCCGTGGGATACTCGGCCCTCCTGATCCCGGCCAGCCTAGCGCCGACCTGGCTGGGGATCACCGGGCAGGTGGCCTCCGGTCTCGCGGTCGTGCTGGGTTCCGTCTTCCTTTACCTGGCCCTGCAACTGATGAAAAAGCGGGACCTGGCCTCGGCCAAGGCCCTTTTCCGCTATTCGATCGTTTACCTCTTGGTTTTACTGGGGGCTTTCGCGTTGAATAAGGTCTGAGATCCAGACAAGATGGCAAGGTTCACCACGGGGGGCACGGAGCGCACGGAGGACATCTTTTGAATGGCATCACCCGGATAGGATCCCTCCGTGACCTCCGCTTTCTCCGTGATTCATTAGGTTGGGCTTCGATTTATTCCTTTAGGGAGGAGCGGCCATGACGAACAACCGATGGATCGGACTTTTGGCCGGAATGGCGGTCCTCCTCGCGGGTTGTTCGGTCCCGCCGCCGAAGGTCCGGGAATTGCCGGATTTCCAGCTCACGGAACGCGCCGGGACCCCCATGACGAAACGGGACCTCTTGGGTTCCGTCACCGTGGTGGACTTCATCTTCACCCATTGCGCGGGGTCCTGCCCGGTGATGACGGGCCAGATGGGCCGCCTCCAGAAGAAGTGGGATGGGAAGGGAGTCCATTTCTGGTCCATTACCGTGGACCCGAAACGCGACACCCCGGCGCACCTGAGGGACTACGCGAAGGAAGCCGGGGCGGGGGAAAACTGGTTATTCCTGACCGGCGACAAGAAGGCGATCTTCGACCTGGCCAATAACGGGTTCAAACTCGCCGCCCAGGATAACGCCGATCCCGAGCCGGGCAATGAGGTCATGCATTCCACCCGTTTCATCCTGGTGGACCGCAAGGGCTTCGTCCGGGGTTTCTACGACGGGACGGAGGAAGAGCAGTTCGTCAAGCTCGAGTCGGACCTCAAGACGGTCCTGAAGGAAAAGCCATGACCCTCGCCTGGATGCCGGCCCTCAACGCGGTGTTGAACACCTTGAGCGCGATCCTGCTGGTGCTGGGTTTCCGCGCCATCAAACGGGGGGACCGGACCCTGCACAAGCGTTACATGCTCTCGGCCCTGGCGTCCTCAATCCTGTTCCTAGCCTGCTACCTGACCTACCACGCGCTCGTGGGCGTGGTGAAGTTCGGGGGCCAAGGGTGGGTGCGGGGGGCCTATTTCACCCTGTTGATCACCCATACCTTCCTGGCGGCCGCGGTACCGGCCTTTGCGGTGTACCTGTTGATCATGGCCTTTGGGGGAAAATTCGACAAGCACAAGAAGGCGGCGAAGTGGGCCTTCCCGATCTGGATGTATGTTTCCATCACGGGAGTGGTGATCTACGTGATGCTCTTTCACATTTATACGCCGGTTTATGCGCCTTGAAGGTGGATTTGGTGTGGTCTCTTTGTCCCTCTCCCGTCAAGGGAGAGGGTCAGGAAAAAGGCGAAGAATTAACGGATGCCCTCGCCACCTTTCTTGCTAGGGTGAGGAATTTTTTCAAGAAACGGCTAAAGAAACCATGACCGAAGTCGAGATCGAACAGATCGTCTTGGGCGCGAAGACCGTGGCGGTTTACGGCATGCGCGACGAGACCCACGCCGAGACGGCGGCCTACCGGATCCCCCAGGTGGTCCAATCCCGCGGCTACAAGATCTACCCCGTGAACCCCAAGATCCAGTCCTCCCTGGGGGAGAAGGCCTTCGCGAAGCTCGAGGACCTGCCGGTCGTGCCCGACATCCTCGACGTCTTCCGCCGCCCCGAGTTCATCCCGGCCCTGGCGGACGAGGTCCTGGCCCTTCCAGCCGAGAAACGGCCCAAGACGGTATGGCTCCAATCCGGCATCACCCACCCCGAGGCCGAGGCGAAACTGGAGGCCGCCGGGATGAAGGTAGTGTCCGACCGTTGCCTGGGCGTCTATGTGGCCCGACTCAAGCCCAAATCCTGAGGGATTGCTGTAAACTGCCCCTCGGCCCTTTGAACCTGGGCCCAAGGATCGCGTCATGCGCTTGACCGGGCACCTGAAAACCACGCTGGGACTCCTGTTGGGGCTCGCCTGGACCCTCGGGGCCGCCGCCCCACCCGCCACAAAATCCGCCAAAACCGTCCGATTCAAGATGAACCTCCACAGCGCCGCTTTCGCGGGCCTCGGCGCCATTCCGGCGAAATACACTTGCCAAGGCCAAAACATTTCGCCTGCCCTGGCTTGGGACAAGGAACCCCCCGCCACCGAGAGCCTGGTCCTGCTGGTGGAGGATCCGGACGCCCCGGAAAAAACTTGGGTCCATTGGGTGCTCTACAACATCCCGCCGGGAATCGGCGAACTCCCCGAAAGCCTGGGCCCGACGCCGGTTTTGTCGAACGGTCTTCGACAGGGTACCAACGATTTCGGCGGCATCGGATGGGGCGGTCCTTGCCCGCCCTCGGGCATCCACCGCTATTACTTTAAGTTGTTCGCGCTGGACGCGGTTTTGGACCTGCAGGCGGGCCTCGAAGAACCCCAGGTGTTGAAGGCGATCCGGGGTCATGTCCTGGCCCAATCGACCTTGGTGGGCGTCTACCAGAAACGGCTCCTTCCTTGAAACGACTTGTCCTTTCGACCCTCTTGGCCCTGGCGTCGGCGTTCAGGCCCGCCCTGGCCCAAACCCCGCCGAACGATTCCCCCGCCAAATCCCGCCATTGGACCTTGACCAGTTCGGTCCTTCGGCGGGGCGGGAAGCTCCCAATCCAATTCACCTGCGGGGATGGTGGATCGCCCCCCTTGGCCTGGAGCAAACCCCCGGCCGGTACCCAAAGCTTGGCACTGGTCCTGGAAAGGGTCCCTTCCCATGGCGCGGCCAAGGTCTATTGGATCCTGTACAACCTTCCCCCGGACCTGAGGCGGATCTATGGTTCCGTGGCCCCCACGGCCGTGACGGTCGACCTGCTCCGCCAATGCAGCAATGATTTCGGCCTACCGGGCTACCAGGGCCCTTGTGGGGCGATGGACAAGGGCAAGTACCGTTTCCGGATCTACGCCTTGAACTGTTCCCTGAAATTGCGGGGGGGCGGCGACCCGGGGATTTTCCGGAGGGCGATTTTGGGCCATCGCCTGGATAAAGCCGACTTCACCGTGGTGTATGTCCCATGATGAAACGCCTATTCCTTCTTCTCCTGCTCGCCGCCCCCCTGGGTTTTACCCGGGCCGCCTCCAACAACTGGGGCGTTCCCGACGGCTTCGTCACGGACCGGGCGGGGGTGGTGGACGCCTCCCACCGACAAGCCCTCGAGGCCCTCCTCCAGGAACTGGAGCAAAAGACCGGCGCCGAGGTGGCGGTGGTCACCCTGAAGGACCTGGGGGGGCGGGACATCGAGTCCACCGCGGTGGACCTGTTCAAAGCCTGGGGCATCGGCAAGAAGGGCAAGGACAACGGCGTCCTGATCCTGGTCTCGATCGCCGACCGGAAGGCCCGGATCGAGGTCGGTTATGGGCTGGAGGGGGTGGTTCCCGATGGCGCGGCGGGCTCGATCATCCGGGACCAATTGGGGCCGGCCTTCCGCGCGGGGGATTACGGCGGGGGCCTCGTCTCGGCCGCCGGGGCCGTCGCGGGTCGGATCGCCGCCGACGCGGGGGTGACCCTGACGGGGTTGCCGGACCAAAATACAGACGATTCCGACCGTTCCTACATTCCGGGCGGTTATTGGGCGATCTTCATTCTGCTCTTCCTCCTGCTGAATGTCATTTCATTGCTCAGCAGACCCCGCCGGGGATTCTGGGGTGGGTTTTGGGGTGGCATGGGCGGGGGATGGGGCGGTGGGGGAGGATTCGGCGGTGGCGGTGGGGGTGGCTTCGGGGGTTTTGGGGGCGGTGGGTCGGGCGGGGGCGGGGCTTCCGGGGGCTGGTAAAGTCTTCCACTTTGGGTGGGGAGTCGGTACATGGCAAAAATGACGCTGGAAGGCTTCGTCGAGGAATTGAAAACAACCCTCGGCGCCAACCTGGTTTCGGTCGTCCTTTACGGTTCCTCGGCCACGGGAGACCACGCGGGCGCTTGGTCCGACACCAACCTGCTGGTGGTGACCGAGAACCTGAGTTCCAGGGACTTGGACCTCGCCTCGGAACCGGTCCGCCGCTGGGTGAAGTCCGGACAGCCCTCACCCGTGCTCTTCACCCGGGATGAGATACGGGACTCGGCGGACGTCTTTCCCATCGAGTACGCCGATCTCGTGGACGCCCGGAAGGTCATCCACGGCCACGACGTCTTCCGCGCCATGACCCTGTCGAAGTCCAACCTCCGGGCGGAACTGGAGAGGGAATTCCGGGGCAAGATCCTCCGTCTCAGGGCCGGCTACTTGGCGGCGGCGGGGAAGGACCGCCGGATCCGGGAACTCATGCTCCAGTCCGTCTCGACCTTCCTGGTCCTGATGAAAGCCATGGTGCGGCTTTACGGGGACAAACCGCCCTTGAAAAAGGCGGAGGCCCTGACGATCTTAAGGGCCAAGTTTGAGTTCAATGACGAGATCTTCCGGGCCTTGGACCGCGCCCGGACCGAGGGCGCCCCGAGGGTCGAGGCGAAGTCGATGTTCACGATGTACCTGGCTGCGTTGGAAGATGTTGTCCGGCGGATCGACGGGAAAACGGGTGGGTCCGGCAAAAGAAAAACCTCAAGGAGCAAGCGATGAAGAAGTGGATCGTTTTGGGCGGGATCGCCGCGGTCTTGCTGTCGGTGGCCCTGGTGATGCTGACCTGGGGCGCCGGGGTCTACAACAGCCTGGTGACGAACCGGGAGCAGATCAAGCAGTCCTGGTCCCAGGTGGAGAACGTTCTCCAACGCCGCTACGACCTGATCCCGAACTTGGTGGCCACCGTGAAGGGCTACGCCAAGCACGAGCAGTCGACCCTGGAGGACATCGCCAAGTACCGGACCCAATGGGCGGGCGCCCAGGGCCCGGGACAGAAGATCCAGGCGTCCCAGGGTTTGGAGGGGGCGCTCTCACGACTCATGGTGGTCATGGAAAACTACCCCCAATTGAAGGCCAACGAGGGGTTCCTGAAGCTCCAAGACGAACTGGCGGGCACGGAGAACCGTATCGCCGTGGAGCGGATGAGGTACAACGAGGCGATCCAGGCCTACAACGTCCAATGCAGGCAATTCCCCGGGAACCTCATCGCCGGAATGTTCGGGTTCGCGCCGAACGAGGACTACTTCAAGGCCAAGGACGCGGCCCAGGACGCCCCCAAGGTGGACTTCAATTAACGCCCAAAAACGATGATTTCACCACGGGGACCCAGAGATCACAGGGAAGGCGTGATTTCATTCATCGAAAAACGGCAACGCTGTTGTCCCTGTTCCAATTAGAACGGCGGTCGTGGGGAAATAAAAAAAGGCCGCCCGAAAGGGCGGCCTTTTTCGTTTTGTTTGGTTGAAGCCGCGGATCAGGCTTTCTTTTCGGGCTCCGTGGTTTCGGCGGCCTTCGCGACGGGTTTATCCTCGGGCTTGGCTTCCGGGGTGCCGTTCAAGGCCTTCTTGAATTCCTGGATGGCGGTTCCCAGGGACTTGCCCATTTCCGGCAGTTTCTTGGGTCCGAACAGCAACAACGCGAAGATGGCGATGACCATCATTTCGCCCCAACCGAGATTCCCCATGACGATTCTTCCTTTCAAGAACGACGCGGTTTTTTGATTGTACCCCTTTTGGGGTCAAAAGACGACTAGTCGAGGATTGGGTGGGGATTACCCGACAAATGGGCCCCTTTCGGGCGTTGTTTACCGATGGTCGTTTTCATGGTTTTGGATGTTTGGCCATCTGCCATCCGCTAACCGCCATCTGCAGTCTTTGCTATTCCCCGCTGTCGTGGAACGCGGCGGCCCCTTCGCCGGGGGCCTTCCGCTTCTCCTCGTGGCTCACCGACAGCTTCCGGTGCTCCGGCGGGACCGTCCCGGCCTTGCCCCACCATTCCTTCGGGGGGTTGAAGTAGCCGAACCGGACCGAGGGGAATCGGGCATGGACCATCTCCATCACCCGGTCGATCCCCACCCCGGGCCGGGAGGGTTTGCCCACGACCCCCAGATAGACGTCCGGGTCCATGTTCAGGTTCCGCATCTGGATGTAGTTCGGGCGGGTGGCCTCCAGCAGGTCCAGGAGCGACAGGATCTCCTCCTCCTGGTCGGTGACGCCGGGGAACACGAAGTAGTTCAGGGAGACGAAGACCTTGTGACGCCTTGCGACCTTGATGCTTTCCTTCACGTCCTCGAAGGTGTAGTCCGTGGGCCGGTAGTAGGCGTCGTAGAGGGATTTCCGGGCGCTGTTGAGGGACACCCGCATGGAATCGAGCCCGGCCAGGCAGAGCTCCTCGACGGACTTCGGGCGGCTGGCGTTGGTGTTGAGGTTGATCGTGCCCCGCTTCGTCTTCGATCGAAGGATTCGGATCGTCTCGGTGAGGACCTTCACCTGGGTGAGGGGCTCGCCCTCGCAGCCCTGGCCGAAGGACGCCACGGCCCGCTCGGCCTTCTCGAGGTGGGGGACCATGAGGGCCGCGATCTCCTCGGACAGGGGCACGGCCCTCAGGCGGTTCATGGGGGAGGGGGGCACCCCCTCGGGTTGGAAGGAAAGGCAGCCCACGCACCGGGAGTTGCAGCCCATGGAGGTGGGCATGGGGGCCTCCCAACGGCGGTGGAAATAGTTGCGGGCCGCGGGACAACCATCCACAAAGGCGCACTTGTTCATCTGGGTGAGGGCCCGGTTGGCCCCGAAGGCGGCTGCGTCCTCCTCCCGGTTCTTCTCCATGGCCTGGGGGTCGATCCACTCGCAGTCCTGCCGGGGATCCGGGTCCACGCGGAAGGCCGGAACGTAATAGCGGCCATCGAGGAAACCCACGGGGGCGTAGGCGTTCAAGGGGATGGCCTCGGCGCCGGGTCGCGCGCGGAAGGCCACGTGCGACCGGAGGGTGTAGGCGGGGGCCACGAAGGCCGAGACGGTGTGGAGGTCGTCCAGTTCCTCGAAGGTGCCGGTGGTCTCGTCGAAGCCCAAGGGTGAGCGGCCAGGCAGGAAGAACAGGTCGCTCCCGGGAGGAAGGGGGATCAGGTCGGCCCAGGCGAGGCGCACCGGGTGGCCCCCCGACATCCCGGCCATGGCCAGGCCCGGGGCGTCGAAGAACTCGCCCTTATGGTCGGCATAAAGCATTCGGGGAAATTTCTTGGCCAAGACCGGGCCTTTGGACCGACCGAACGGCGGGATTCCCCGATCCCAGGGGAACTTCCGATTCGACCGGCTTGTAATTTGGGCTGGGGTATCATATTCCGGTGGCGGTCAAAAACAAGGAGGCCTTGTGGGTATGGGCGGTTGGTTCTACCTGGTCGTCCTGGCGGTGGCGCTTGCCCTCTACGCGCGGGCCCGGGGTTATGGGTGGAAGAAACCGGTGGCCCTCCCGGAGGCCCCCGAACCGGGCCTTTCCCGGATCCACCTGGAAAAAGCCCCCCTCGAGATGTCCCTGAGCCTGACCCCTAAATGGGAGGCGGAGCTGACCCCGAAAGTCGCGGCCGAGGGTTGGGTCATGTTGGGGGACTGGTCCTACACCTCCATGACCTTCTTCTTCGCCCGCGCGTTCCTCTCGCCCGATGGGATGACCGTGATGCTCTGGGTCAATTGGGTGGAGGGGAAAGGCGGGTTCAAACAGGTGGTGACGAACCTGGAACTTTACTCCTTCTTGGGGGATGGGACCTTCCTCCTGACGGCCGCCTGCCAGGACGGCGCGGCGCGCCTCCTGACCGGAGCCAACCGCCCCCCCGAGGACAAACTGAGGCTCAAGCTCCAGGCGGTCTTCTCCGAGCTCGACGTCCGTCCTTTAATGGAACAGCATTCGATTTGGATCCGGGATTGGACCTCGCGAGGGCTCCCTGCCCGAGTCCTCATCAAGCCCGAGGTCCAAACCGAATTGGAGGGCCTGTTTTCACTTTAAAGCCGTCGGGTCGCTCCTTTACCCATGCTGAAGGGGACCTGAAAGAGAAAATGACCCATATTGAGTCCTTGGTGTTTTATATTTTCATCCATTTGAGAACATGTTATGACTACGGGAACCCCGGATGATTCCCCCGACGTCGGATGAAGGCGCTCAATGTCGCCGAGTTCCTTCCATCGGGAGGGTCGTTTTCAGGGCATTACGCATCGGGAGAAGGAAATGGCTCAAACCCCAGGGAAATGGAAATCGGCGTGTCTCGCGGCGATTTCCACGGTAATATTGCTTTCCGCCATGCCGGCCGGTGCGGTGCCGAGCTTTTCGCGCCAAACCGGGAAGTCCTGCTCGTCCTGCCACACCGTCTACCCGGAGCTGACCCCTTATGGCCGTTGGTTCAAGCTGACCGGCTACACCTCGGGGGACGCGGATACGCTGGTTGAAAAGGTGAAGGAGCGCACCGTCTTGGACCTGCCCAAGACCCTGCCTTTGTCCGCCATGGTCCTGATCACGGACGCCTTCTCGAACACCACCACCACGTCGGTGACCTCCCGCGACAAGCGGGGTGCCCTGGACCTTCCGGCCCAGATCAGCCTGTTCCTGGCCGGGAAGATCTCGCCGAACCTGGGGAGCTTCATCCAGATCACCTATGACGACGGGTCCGGCGTGTTCCACGGCGACAACATGGAACTGCGCTACGCCCGCAAGGTGGCCACGATCCACGACAACGACTTGTTCGTGGGCGCCACACTCAACAACAACCCCACGGTGCAGGACGCCTGGCACAGCACGCCGGCCTGGGGATATCCCTACGCGGCCAGCCCCTTCCAGGCCTCTCCCTCAACCTCCCCGTTCATCGCGAGTGAGGGAGGGAATGTGGGCGGGTTGGGCGTCTACGCCTACCTGGATAATTGGGCCTATGTCGAAATGTCCGGTTATCGGTCCTCCCCCCAGGGCTTACCGACCGGCACCAATATCTGGGGCGTGGCCCCCTACTACCGGGTGGCCTTGATCCAAGAACGCGGCAACCACTCCATCGAGGTGGGCACCTACGGCATGTACCAGGCCCAGTTGGCCGACTCGGCGGCCGAACAGCCCCGCGACTCCATGAGGGACAAGGCCTTCGACGCCCAGTACCAGTTCATCACGGACGACCACCAGGCTTCCCTGCAGGCTTCTTGGCTGCGCGAGGACACGGCCTGGAACGCCGAGTACGCGGGCGGCACCGGCTCGGTGGACCTGCCTTCCACCTACCTGAAGCAGACCAAGGTCACGGCGTCCTATTATTTCCGGCGGACCATCGGTTTGGTGGCGTCCTATTCGGAGATGAAGGGCACCCAGGACGGGACGGTCTATTCCACGTTCGCGGACTTCCGGCCCGACAGCATCGGCGCGATCTACGAGTTGGTCTACGTGCCCTGGCGCAACACCCGGTTCAGCGCCCAGTACAGCAAGTTCAACAAGATCGATGGGTCGACCGACAAGGTGCCCCTGTCGAACGAGAACACCCTGGGCATCCTGGCCTGGTTGGCGTTCTAAAAGAAATTTGGTTTGATCCAAGGCCGGGCCCGTCAGGGCCCGGCCTTTTTTTATGGGAATGGGGCCAGGTATACCCCTGTATGCTTTCTCGGAAACGGTGTATCTTAGGGCCATGAGCCGAGTCATCGCCCATCTCGACATGAATTCCTTCTTCGTCTCCTGCGAACGGCTGGTCGACCCCACCCTCGTGGGCAAGCCCGTCGTGGTTGGGGGGCGCAAGGGCGAACGGGGCGTCGCCTGTTCGGCCTCTTATGAGGCCCGGGCTTTCGGCGTCCGGTCCGGCATGCCGCTCCGCACCGCGGAGAAACTCTGCCCCCAGGCCCTCTTCGTGCCGGGACGACACAAGCTTTACTCCAAGTATTCCCGCAAGGTCTACGCCCTGCTCCGGCGTCTTTCCCCCATCGTGGAATACGCCTCCATTGACGAGTTTTTCCTCGACCTATCCGGGTGCGAGGCCATGTACGACAACGACCTACGGGCCATGGCGGGCAAGATCCGCCAGGCCGTCTTCGACCGAACCAAACTCCAATGCACGGTGGCGGTGGCGGGCAACAAGTACACCGCCAAGATCGCGGGGAAAACCGTCAAACCGGATTCCAAACCGCTCCCTGGGTTTTCGCCGGGAACCATCGTGGTGGACCCTGGCCAGGAGGAGGCGTTCCTGGCACCGCTGTCCATCGAAAGGCTCCATGGTTTGGGGGAGAAAACCCTGCCGAAGGTGAAGGCCCTGGGCATCGAGACCATCGGGGACCTGCGGCGCCTCAGCCCGACCCAACTGACCCGCGCCTTCGGCAAGTCGGGGGGTGAATGGTTCCACGACGCCTGCCGGAGCCTGGACGACGCCGAGGTGGTGGAAACCCACGAGGCCAAGAGCGTCGGCAATGAGACCACCTTCGACCGGGACACCTCGGAACCGGCGGAAGTCGCCCGCACATTGTCCTGGCTCTCGGAGAAGTCCTGTTATCGGTTGAGGCGGATCGGCAAGAAGGCGCGGACGGTCACCCTCAAGCTCCGCTACGAGAATTTCGAGACCCTGACCCGCGCCAAGGCCGTGGAACCGACCAACGATGACGCGGTGGTGTCGAAGGTCGCCGGAGACCTGTTCCGGGAGGCCTACTCCTCCCGCCGGAAGATCCGGTTGCTGGGGGTCACCCTGTCGAAGTTCGAGGCGGCGGGGGAGGAGGCGGGCTGGCTCTTCCAGGCCATGGACACCACCAAGAAGGACGCGCTCCTCAAGGCGGCCGATACCGTCAAGAGGCGCTACGGCTTCCACAAGCTGGAGAAAGCCTCCTCGCTCGACGCCCAGGGGCCGAAACCCGACGGCGGGCCGTCGTCGTTCGAAAAACCGAAAATAAGTTAACGGCCACGACGAATACTTATTTGAACCACCAAGGTCACTAAGGTAACTGAATGAAAGAAAACAACCGACTTGGTGACCTCGGGTTTGGTGTCAATCGTTTCTTCATAAACCCTTGCGTCAAATAGGACAAGATCACCAAGTTGCGGAGAGAAGTGTTGATGCTTATTATTCCAAATTGGTGTTCTTGGTGAACTTGGTGGTTCAAAACTGTTGCCGTCAGTGTTTTAACTTTGTTTAGGGTTTATGATGCTGGGCATGGGCCAAGCGAAAATCCAACCTGAATACCCGTTCCCTTGGGGGAGGTTTTTCCTCCTCTGGGGACTGGGCCTTTTGATGGGTGGGAGCCTGGTTTGGCTCCACCAGGGTTTCGGCGCGGCTTGGGCTAGGTGGATGGCCGGGTTGTTCCTGGGGATGCCCCTGGCCCTCGCTTGGGCGATGACCCGGCCCCGGTGGCAAAAGGTCACCTGCTCCTGGTGCGGGGCCTGGGGGAAGTCCCTGGAGATCCGCGGGGAAAGGCCCGCCCCGGAGTGGGGGGGCCTCGTGGTCACGTATCTTTGCCTGAAGTGCGGGAGGGAAATGGAGAAGCTGAAAACTACGAAGGACGCCGCTGGCCGTTAGCCGTTGGCCGCTGGCTAGAACGAAAAAAACCTTTTAAACCAACCGTAGGGGCGGATCAACTTAAGAATAGAAGGGGTGGGGTATGGCGGAGAAAGAGAAACAAAAGCCGGTGGGACGGGTGATTTTCTGGGAGGCGGCGGCGGCCTACGGCCTGTTTCACCTGCTCCAGACCGCCCCGGCCCAGGACCCTTACAGCCTCCCCTTCACGTACAACGCGGTCTTCTTCCTGGCGGCCTACCCCTTCTTCGCCTTTTGGAAGTTCGCGGGGGTGCCCGGGTTGGTGAAGCTCATCCTGTTCCCCGTGGGGATCCTGCTTTGGGTCGGCTTGCTGGTCTCGGCCTACGTTTGGGTGGGCTACCTTTTCTGGTCGTTCGGTCGGTTGGACCTGCTGGGGGTTTGGGCCCACCGCGCGGTGGTGCCGGCTATCCTGTTCCTCTTCCTTTATATCGCCTGGCTGGCGCCCCTCTGGGGAACCCGCAGGCCGGAGTTGGGGCTTGGCGATTTGGCCCGATTGACCCTCTTTACCTTGGCCGCCGGTCTCGTGGGGGCCCTCATGGGCCGGGGCCTCCAGGTGAGCCTCAACCCAACGACCTGGAACGAGACTTCCCGGTTATGGATCCTCCTCAACTGCACCCTGGCGGCCTCCCTGGTGGGCGCATGGGTCGGGGGTGTTGGGTCCAAGAAAAAGGGCGATTAACCCGAACGGGAAGCCCTGGGAGGCTTAACCATTATTTTCCTTCGTTTAACCCCTGATTTCCGTTCGTCACTTCCCCTAGCCGAATTGAGCGCCGTCATGCCAGCTCCACCCACGGTCGGCCTAACCTGATCCCGGGGGAATCTTCCCCCGTCGAAACCATCCCGGAACTCAGGCGGCAACCATGGGCGAATCCAATTTGGTAGCGGAATTCCGGTCGGCCTGGCAACGATTCATGGAAGGCCTGATTACGGAAGAGGAGTTCGCCCGATTCCGGGCACCGGTGGGTTTCCACCGGTCCAGCGACGGAACCTTCTCGGTCCGGATCAAGTTCCCCGGGGGACGGATCACCACCCGCCAAGCCGCCGACGTCGCCGCCTTCCTCCAGCGTTGGATCCCCGACCGCAAGACTTTCCTCACTCCCCGCCAATGCCTCCAGGCCTATGGACTTCACCTGGAGGACCTTCCCCAAGCGTTGGAGTATTTGGAGGCCCTGGGCCTGACCTCCCTTCGGACGGGAGGGGCGGTGGTCCGGAACATCACCACTTGCGAAGGCGCGGGCCTCTGCCCCCACCAGGTTTCCGACCCCCGTCCCGTGGTGAAGGCCCTGGAGGAATACTTGGGGTCCTCCGACCCCCATTACCCGGCCCGCGTGAAGATGGCCGTCTCGGGTTGCCACCGGGATTGCGCCTCCGCCCAAACCCATGCCTTGGGGCTCACCGGCGCGGAAGGGCCGAACGACCAACTGGGTTTCCGGGTTTGGGCCGGGGGCGGACTGGGGCGCCAACCCCAACTCGCCACCGAATTGGACCCGTTCGTCCCATTCCGGGAAGCCCCCAACTTTCTCGCCTGGGCCCTCAAGACCTTCCAGGAAAAAGGATCCCCCAAGGATCGTTTCGGCCTTAAGGGTTGGATCGGCCGCGATGGGGTCGCGTCCTTCCGGGCGGCCATGGAAAAGGTCCTTCCCCCGACGGGGGCCGCCGTGTTGGGGGAAGGAGAGGCCGGAACCGGCCCCTTGCCCCATCCGGGAAAACCAGGGGAAACCGAGACGGCGTCCTTGGCCTCGTCGATTTTGGGCCCCCACCGGGAGGAAGGGATGAATGTCCTTCGCGTCCGGGTGGCGGGGGGCTGGATGACCGAGCACCAATGGACCCTTCTGGCCCATGTGGCGGGACAATGCGGGGGCGGGGAACTTCGGTTGACCCAGGGACAGAACGTCCTCCTGACCCACCTCCGTTCTTCCAGCGCGGTGAAGGCCCTGGAACTGCTTTTGCCCGCCGGGTTGGTCGAATCCGGTGCGGGTTCCCCGGAGGATCCCTCGGCTTGCCCCGGGGCCGCCTATTGCCGCGGCGGGGCGGGCTTCGACGCCGCGGCGGCGCTCCGCAAATGGCTGTCCCAGTCCGGACGGGCATTCGACTCAAGGCGTTGGACCGGCGCGGTCCGGCTCTCGGGTTGCGCCCATGCCTGTGGCCGGCACGGGACGGCGGCCTTGGGCTTCGCCTTGGAACCCGCCCACCCTTCCGGCCATGAACCCCTTTCGATCCAGATCTGGATGGGCGGCGGACGCGATGGGTCGGGATGGCGACTGGCGCGGTTCGTGGGGACCTGGCCCGCGGATAAGATCGAGGACGCGGTTTTGGAGGTTTTCACCCATTTCCAGAGGGAATCCCCTCCCGAGGAATCCTTTGAGGACTTTTGTTTTAGGGTTTCCCAGGGGGATCCGGCGCCCGCCAGCGCTTGGTTCGCCCCTTCCCCGAAAGGCGCCCCCATCTTGGCTCAACCCGGAACCTGAGGCCCATTGGCCTTTGGTATATGCCACCCTGGCCTAGGTTGGATTGGAACGCCTCCACCCCGGCCCAAATGGCGGGTTTCCATTGAGGACAATGATCAGCCCATGTGACTCGGGTCATGGTAATGTCGCGGGTTTGGGGACTACTATGAATTCGTCATCTCGGGGAGGGAACCCATGATCGAGCAACCGCGAATTGAAGAATTCCAGAAGGATTGGGACCGATATACCTCCGGACTCATGTCCGAAAACGAGGCCAACCTTTTTAAGGCTTGTTGGGGTCTCCATGTGACCCGGGACGGCGGGTGGATCCTGAAGTTCCGTTTCCCGGGCGGTCAGATGAGCCCCGAACAGGCCGAGGGCTTGGCGGGCTTCCTCCGTAAATGGGTCGCCGAGGCCCGGGCCCGCATCACGCCCCGCCAAAACATCCAGGTCTTCGACTTCGCGGCCGAAAAGCTCCCCTTGGCCATGGCCGACTTGGCCTCCTTCGGCCTTTCCACCTGGCGGCATCCCGGGGCCGGGATGAGCACCTCCTCCCTTTGCGAGAAGGGGGCTTACTGCGAAAACTCCAAACTCGATCCGCGACCGCTTTTGAACGCCCTGGAAACCTGGCTGGGGGAACATGGCAAGGGCTACCCCGCCAAGTTCAAGGTGGCCTTCTCGGCCTGCGGGAACGATTGCGCCTACGCCGGGGGACATGATGTGGGCCTGGTGGCCACCGAGAACGAGAAGGGCGAGAAGGGTTACCAGGTGATGGGCGGCGGTCGTTTGGGCGAGGAGCCCCGCCCCGCGTTCCTGTTAAAGGCCTTCGTGTCCGAGACCGCGGCGGGGCCCTTCCTGGGTTCCATCGTGGAGGCCGCCAAGAAGCTCGCGAAGGGGAACGCGAGGGCCCGGTTGGGCTACATCCTGGAGGAGATCGGGGTTGAGGCTTTCCTGGCCGAGGCGGCCAAGTTCAAGGTGACCGATTTCCCGAAGGTTGAGGCGACGGCCCCCAAGTATTCCGATCCGTCGGAGGATGGGATCCCCATGACCACGGGGGAGGAATACCGGAAGTTCCTCGACACCAACGTCTTCACCCAGAAGGACGGCGAGCACCTGGTGGCGGTGGTGCGGGTCCCCTTCGGGTGGGTCACGGCGGCCCAATGGGAGGTCCTGGCCAAGGTGTCCCGCGACTTCTCCAACGGCGAACTGCGACTCACCCAAAGCCAGAACATCATGATCCCGATGATCCACGAGTCCAACCTCCAATGGGTGCATTACGACCTCAACCAGTTCGGCCTGGGGTTGGCCGGCGCCGGGTATATCTCGGACCTGAGCTGCTGCCCGGGCCCGAAGGCCTGCGACAACGCCCAGGACATCTCGGCGCACGAGGCCCTGGCCCAGTTCTTCGCCCTCGGCGACCTGGGTCTCGACCCGGGCGAGTTGGCGGGCGCCATCAAGGTCTCGTCCTGCCCCAACAAGTGCGGCAACCCCGAACTGGGAAGCCTGGCCCTGATCGGCGCTTCCTGGGGCGAGGGAGCCATGAAGGAAACGGGCTACAAGATCCTCATGGGGGGCGGCAAGAACCCCGCCGGCATGCGCATTGGGCGGGAAGTGGGGGCCTGCCGCGCGGTTCGGCTCGGCTCGGTGCTCCGGAGCCTGATGGAACGCTTCAAGGAAGAAAAGCACGGGGACGAGAATTTCCACCAGTTCTGCCAAAGGGTGAGCGAGGGCGACCCCAGCCCGGCCCAGATGTGGCTGCAGGTCTACACCGATGAGACCGGGATCGGCGAGCCGCATATGGAGCTGGTGGATGGGGGGGCGTAAAGCCTTGGTCGTCAGCCCTTGGCCGCTAGCCGTTAGCTTAAACTCATTCAGCTAAAGCGCGCCATCCAACAGGCTCCAAAGCCCTGCAAATAGCCCAAATCAACAACTGGCTTCTTGTAACTCCTAAACGGGTTTGCCCGTAATACAGGGCGGCTAGAGATGTATCCCCGAATAAGGGTAGAATAAAAGCCATGAAACGCATCGTCCGGAACATCCTGGCGCTCCTGCTCCTCGTGGGGGTGGTGACGGTCACCACGCCTTGCGCCTGTGACGCCCTGGCAAAAACGGGTTTGGCGCAGGCCAACCATTGTGGCATGGGGGGCGGTTGCTGCCAGAAGAAGACGGCCTCTCTCCATGGAGGGATGGGCCAGAACGCCGTGACGGCTCCCGAAGCCGCCCGGGTAGCGCCGCCTGCGGTCCAAGTCTCGATGTCCTTTCCCTCCATTTCTTCGATCAATCTGATACCGCCTCAAACCACCTCGCCGGTCCTGTATTCCGCCAGTCCACCTTCCTCCGTTTCCATCCTCCGCATTTAAACCGCCTTTTCCTCCTGGGTGATCCTTTGGGTCGCCCTTGTAAGGTCATACTTGTCTTGACCCGTCTTTGGAAAAGGAGACTTTCCCGATGCAATCCAACCGAATCCGCAAGGCCCTCCTGGGCCTCCTCCTAACGCTTCCGTTCGGCGCGTTACGCGCGGCGGACGAGGCCGATCAGGCCCCGCCCCCCGCGGGAGTCCTCAAGCTTCAGCCCCTTTTGGAGGAAGCCCTTCGGAACCGCCCGGAACTGCAGGCGGCGCGTTATGACGCCTTGGCCCAGAAGGCCATGGTCGGGCCATCGGGATCCTACGAGAACCCCAAGGTGGGGTTCAAGGGAATGGACGTCGCGCCCGGAAGCCTCCGGCCCACGGACATGTCCGCCAACGAAATCAGCCTGTCCCAAATGGTCCCTTTCCCCGGGAAGCTCACCCACCAAAAGAAGGCCGCGCGGTTCGAATACGGTTCCAAGGCGGAAACCTTCACGGTGAAGCAGCTTGAGCTGATCCGGGACGTGAAGACCGCCTATTACGAGTTGTTCCTCGCCCATAAGAAACGGGACATCCTCAACGACCAGATGGCGCTCCTCCACCAGGTCCTGGGCGTGGCCCGGAGCCGGTACGCCTTGAGCAAAATGCCCCAGGCGGAGCTCCTGGGGCTCCAGGTCCAGGAGGGGGATTTCCGGGACCAGATCCTGGTGGCCGACAAGGAAATCACGGTGAAGGCGGGCGACCTGAACTACCTGGTGGGAAGGAGCAGTTATGGGCCCCTGCCGCGCCCCGAGGATCTCCAGAAGACGCCCTTCGACATGTCGAAAATCTCCGAGGAGGAACTCAACCACCGGGCGTTCCAATCGAACCCGAGCCTGAAATCCGTCCTCTTCGACCTGGAGGCCGCCAACCAAAGGCTGGCCTACGCGAAGGAAGGGTGGCTACCGGACTTCGAGTTCATGGTTTCCCGGACGAACCGGCCCGCCCTGGTCGGCGAGGATTCCCGGACCGTCTCGGGCGGCGTGGAGGTCTCCATCCCCTTGTGGGGCGCCTGGAAGCAATCGGGCGATGTCAAGGCCGCCGAGGCCGGGAAGTCGGGGGCGGCCTCAAGCCTGGAGGAGGAGAAGAACCACCTCTCCCATGAGGTCCACGTGATGTACTCGGAATTCGTGGAATCCTCCCGGCGTCTGGAACTCTACGAGGGCGGGCTTTTGCCCCTGGTCCGCCAGGCGGAACTTTCGGGGAAGTCGGCTTACCTGACCGGCCAGATCGACTTCGCCACCTTCACCAGCCTCCTTCAGAACCGGATCCAGATGGAGTTCAACTACAACGAGGCGTTGGTCAATTACGAGACCCGGATCGCCGTTTTTGAGGCGCTCTTGGGCAAACCGCTGGGGGAGAAGCCATGAGAAACCGACCGATGATCCGGAAAATAACCGTCCTCATCCTGGCGATGGCGGCCTTGGCGGGCACGGCTTTGCTGGTGACCTCCTGCCGGAAAGGCCCGGACCCAATCACCGGGTCGACGGGCCAGCGAAAGCCACTTTACCGCTGTTCCATGCACCCGCAGGTGACCTCGGATAAACCGGGTGACTGTCCGATCTGCCACATGAAATTGCAGTTGGTGGACGATGGAGGGGTCCCCGCCACGCCGGGAACGGCGCAGGGTGACGGTATGAAAATCCTCTTTTACCGCAACCCCATGGACCCCAAGGTCACGTCCCCGGTGCCCGCCAAGGACGGGATGGGGATGGACTACGTACCCGTTTACTCGGACGAGGCGGGAGGCGTGGCCGAGGCGAACCCCATCCCGGGCCACGCCTCCTTCTCGCTTTCCCAGGACCGCCAACAGTTGATCGGGGTGACGATGGCGCGGGTGGCTTTCCAACCGTTGTCCTATGCCGTCCGCGCCAGCGGCCGGGTGGCGTTCGACCCGGACCTCTACACCGCCATTGAGGAATACCGCCAGGCGGTCTTCTCAAGGTCCCAGATGACGGACCCGGGGATGCGGGAGCAGTCCAACGACCTTATCCGGTCCTCGAGGACCAAGCTCAAGCTGATGGGGATCTCGGACGCCCAGATCGCCGACCTGGCCTCCAAGGACAGCGATCCCATGAACCTGCTGCTGCCCAGCGGCCGGGTCTGGGTCTACGCCGAGATCTTCGAGTACGAGTTGGCGGGGATCAAGCCTGGCCTCCAGGTGGAGGTCGAGGTCCCGTCCCTGCCGGGCAAGGTCTTCACGGGCCGGGTATCGAGCATCAGCCCGGTCGTGGACTCGCCCACGAGGACCGTGCGGGTCCGGGCCTCCGTGCCGGACCCGGAGGGGCTCCTGAGGCCGGACACCTACGTCAACGTGAAGATCCGGATCGACCTGGGGAAGCACCTGTCGGTGCCGGAGGACTCGGTCCTCCATTCGGGGGACGACAGCTTCGTCTTCGTGGTGAAGGACGAGGGGCGGTTCGAACCGAGGGCCATCCGGACCGGAGCCCAGACCGAGGACGACTACGAGGTCCTGTCGGGCCTCAGCGAGGGTGAGACCGTGGTGACGGCCGCCAATTTCCTGATCGACTCCGAATCGCGCCTCCGGGGGGTCCTCCGCGGGGTCGCCCCGGCTCCGCCCGTCCCGGTCCCCGGAAAGAAGGCCCGGAAATGATCGAACGACTGATCGGTTGGAGCGCCCACAATAAGCTCCTGGTGTTCGTCCTGACCGGCGTGGCGTTGGCGATCGCGGCCACGGTCGTAAAACGGATGCCGCTTGACGCCATCCCGGACCTGTCCGACACCCAGGTCATCATCTACTCGAAGTGGGACCGGTCCCCGGACATCCTGGAGGACCAGGTGACCTATCCCATCGTGACCGCCCTCTTGGGGGCCCCCAAGGTCAAGGCCATCCGGGGTTTCTCGGATTTCGGCTATTCCTACGTCTACGTCGTGTTCGAGGATGGGACCGACCTCTATTGGGCCCGCAGCCGGGTGGTGGAATACCTCAGCAAGATCCTGCCCAAACTGCCCCCCGACGTGAAGACCGAGATCGGCCCCGACGCCACCAGCGTGGGTTGGGTTTACCAGTACGCCCTGGTGGACGAGACCCACCACCTGAACCTGGCGGAACTGCGCAGCCTCCAGGATTGGCAACTGAAGTTCCACCTCCAATCGGTCCCGGGCGTGGCGGAGGTGGCCTCGATCGGCGGGTTCACCAAGCAGTACCAGATCAACGTCGATCCCAACCGGTTGATGGCCTACCGCCTGAGCCTGGCCCAGGTGGTGGCTGCGGTCCGGAACGGCAACACCGACACCGGCGGCCGGGTGCTGGAGTTCGCCGGCACCGAGTACATGGTGAGGGGCCGGGGTTACGTCAAGAACAAGGAGGACATCGAGCAGATCGTCGTGGCCAATGACCCCAAGACCGGCGTCCCCATCCTCGTGAAACACCTGGGCCGGGTGGAGCTGGGCCCCGACATGAGGCGGGGTGTGGCGGAATTCAACGGTTTGGGCGACTCCGTCGGCGGCATCGTGATCATGCGGCAGGGGGAGAACGCGCTCAACGTCATCAACCGGGTCAAGGCCAGGATCGGGGAAATCACGCCCAGCCTCCCGGCGGGCGTGCGGCTCGTGCCCGTGTACGACCGGTCGGGCCTGATCGAACGGGCCATCGACACCCTGAAGCATGAATTGAAGATTGAAGTGATCATCGTCAGCCTGGTGATCCTGCTCTTCCTCTGGCACATCCCCTCGGCGATCGTGCCCATCCTGACCATCCCCATCTCCGTTTTCCTGGCCTTCATCCCCATGTACCTCCTGGGGATGACCACCAACATCATGTCCCTGGCGGGGATCGCCATCTCGATCGGGATCCTGGTGGACGGCGCCATCGTGGAGGTGGAGAACGCCTACAAGAAGCTGGAGGAATGGAACACGGGGGGCCGAAAAGGTGATTTCCACGAAGTGAGGCTGAACGCCCTCAAACAGGTGGGTCCCTCGGTGTTCTTCTCCCTCTTGGTGATCGCCGTGTCCTTCCTGCCGGTCTTCACCCTGGTGGACCAGGCGGGGCGGCTGTTCAAGCCCCTGGCCATCTCGAAGACCATGGCCATGGCGCTGGCGGCCTTTCTGGCCGTCACCATCGACCCGGCCATGCGGATGATGTTCACCCGGATGGATTACTTCAGGTTCGCCCCTTTGGAATTGAACGGGTGGGGGTCCCGCCTTTTGGGGAAATCCCGGGGGATGTTCGACAAGGCCCACCAGGCCTCCGTTTGGCTGGGCAACCGGGTCCTGGTCGGCCGCTATTACCCCGAGGAAAAACACCCGATCAGCCGGGTCCTTTTCAGGGTCTATGAACCGGCCGTGCATTTCGTCCTCAAGCATTGGAAGGCGACGCTCCTGACGGCGTTTTTGGCCGTACTGACCACCCTCCCGGTCTTCCTCCACATGGGAAGCGAGTTCATGCCCCCCCTCAACGAGGGCGCCTACCTTTACATGCCCACGGCGTTCCCGGGCATGTCGGTGACCGAGTCCTCGCGGATCCTCCAGATCCAGGACAAGGTCATCAAGGATTTCGGCGAGGTGGCCACGGTGTTCGGCAAGGCCGGCCGGGCGGACACCCCGACGGACCCCGCTCCCTTCTCGATGGTGGAGACCACCGTGGTGCTGAAGCCCGTGGAGGACTGGCCGGAGGTGAAGCGGTGGTATTCGTTCCTGCCGCGTTTCCTGTACCCGTTGGTCTCCTGGACGAAACCGCCCCACCGGACTTTCGAGGAGCTCCAGGACGCCATGGACGCGCGGCTACGGTTGGCCGGAATCCCCAACATCTGGACCATGCCCATCAAGAACCGAATCGACATGCTCTCAACCGGCATCCGCACCCCCATCGGGATCAAGGTGCTCGGCGACGACCTGAAGGTCATCCAAGGGATCGGCGAACAGATCGAGTCGGTCCTGAAGGACGTGAAGGGGACGCGGAACGCCTACGCGGAGCGCGCGGCGGGCGGGTACTACCTGGACTTCGTCCTGAACCGGCAGGAACTGGCCCGGTACGGGATCTCAGTGGCGGACGCCCAGATGATCATCGCCTCGGCGGTCGGGGGCGAGAACATCTCCTACACCATCGAGGGGCGGGAACGGTATCCCATCAACGTGAGGTACGCCCGGGACTTCCGGGACGACCTGAACTCGCTCAAGCGGGTGCTGGTGCCCACGCCCTCGGGGGCCCAGATCCCCATCGCCCAACTGGCCGACATCCGGATGGTGGAGGGCCCCGCCATGATCCGGGACGAGAACGGCCTCCTGGCCGGGTACGTCTACGTGGACATGACGGGCAGGGATATCGGCGGCTATGTGGAGGAGGCGAAGAAGGCGGTGGAGGCCAAGGTCCAGGTCCCCACGGGTTACAGCCTCCAGTGGAGCGGCCAATACGAGAACATGATCCTGGTGAATGAACGCATGTGGAAGATCGTCCCCCTGACACTGTTCCTGATCGCGCTCCTGCTGTACATGAACACGAAATCGGTGGTGAAGGCGTCCATCGTGATGCTGGCGGTGCCCTTCTCCCTGGTGGGGAGCGTCTGGTTCCTTTGGGCGCTCGGGTACAACTACTCCATCGCGGTGGGGGTGGGCATGATCGCCCTGATGGGCCTGGACGCCGAGACGGGCGTCTTCATGCTGATGTACCTGGACCACGCCTACGAGGACGCCGTCAAGGCCGGAAAGATGCGGACCGACGGGGACCTGACGGAGGCCATCCTGCAGGGCGCAGTGAAGCGCATCCGTCCCAAGATGATGACGGTGATGGCGGCCTTCATGGGGCTCCTGCCCATCATGTGGTCCACCGGCACCGGTGGGGACGTCATGCGGCGCATCGCGGCCCCCATGATCGGGGGCCTGGCCACCAGCTTCATCCTGGAACTGCTGGTGTACCCGGTGATCTTCCACCTCTGGAAGTGGAAATTCGTGATGCGGGAGGGGAAGTCGATCCCGCCCGCCGGGGAGGAGTTGTGCAACTCTTTATAGGGTCGTCCTTATAGGGGCTCTGCCCCTATATACCCCGAGGCAACATTTCAGGCCGGTTCTGGTCCAATCCGCGGGGGTGACGGGGGCCCTTTGAGGGGACGGAGTCCTGGGCTTGGAAAAGAACGGTGGATTTCATAAGGTGTCACAACTACGCGGAGGGAAACGATGAAAAAGCACCTGTGGGTTGGGATGGCGGTCCTGGCGGGGGTCTTGGCCTTCGCCGGATGCGGAGAGAAGAAGGCGGCGGCCCCGGCCGCCCAGGCCGAGAAGCCCCTCGAGGTGGGAAGCCTCGGGATGGGCGCCCAGGCCAAGATCTGCCCGGTCTCGGGCGACAAGATCGGGGGGGACATGGGGAAACCCTACATCTACACCATGGCCGACGGTAAGAAGATCACCCTTTGTTGCCCTTCCTGCCGGAAAACGATCGACAAGGATCCCCGAAAATACGCGGCTTTTTTCTATTGAGAGGGCGAAAAACACGGAACCGGTGTAACCCGTCGGCGGATCTAGACGTAATATGGATCGCCACACACTTCAAGGAGGACTTCCAATGATGAAGCGAATCTGGACCGGCCTGGCGGCCGTTGCGTTCATGGCGGTGATTTCGGTGGCCGCGGTCAAGGCCGACGACAAGCCTAAGTGTTGCCCCATGGGCGCCAAGGGCAAGGACAAGGTCTGCACGATGGACGCGAAAACCCTGAAGGATTGCCCGATGAGCGACAAGGCCACGAGCAAGGACTCCATGGCCATGTACGTCTGCCCGATGAAGGACTACGCCTCCAGCAAGCCGGGCGACTGCCCGAACTGCAAGATGAAGCTCCAGAAGATGTACTGCAACATGGACGCCAAGGGCATGAAGGGCGGGAAGACCGCCTCCAAGTGCCCCTATCTCTCGGGCCAGATGGACAAGGACGGCAAGATGAAGTCCGACTCGAAGGATATGAAGGACATGAAGATGGACGCCGCGACGCCGACCAAGTAAGAAGTAAGCCGGGTTCGAAAGGCCAGTCCCGCTTGGGGCCGGCCTTTTTTTATTCCCGGGGTTTTTGGGCCAGTAGAACCGGGACTGGGCGGTCGAGCTCGGCGCCGGAGAGGGTGACTTTCGCACGCCAGGCCAGGAGGGTCACCCCCTCCTTCGCGGCCTTTCGGAGCGTTTGGCCGAAGACGGGATCGGTGTCATCCTTGGGCGCCACTGCGTTCCCGAGCGGGTTCTGCAGGATGAAGACCGCGAAAGACTTCGTCTTTTCCTGTTTCAAAAGATGCATCAGTTCCCGCAAGTGCTTGGAGGCCCTTTCCGAGGGCGCGTCGGGGAAGCGGCCCACCCCATCGGGCCCCACCAAGGTGCAGCACTTCACCTCGATCCAGGCGACTTCCCCCGTCCGGCTGTTCCGCGCCTGGAAGTCGAACCTTGTCCTAGGACCCAATGGCACCTCGGCCTTCAGGATGTCATAACGTTTGAGCTCGGGAACCCGGCCTTTCTCCCAGGCTTCCTGGAGGAGTTTCGGGGCCAGGTTGGCCTCGATGGACACCCAGGCGCCCTTGAACTTGGCCAGGTGGATGGAATAACGGGTCTTGCGTTTCGTCCCGGCGGCGGTCAAGCCGGTTCCGTGATCCCGAAGGGCCAACTGGTTGCCTGGGAACAACAGTTCCCTGAGCCGACCTGAGTTGGTGACCGAGCAATAGGCGTCCCGCCCATCGACGCTCACCGTCGCGCCAAACCGGTGTAACCGCTCCCGGAACAATCCTTGGATTAGTTTGTGCCGCTTCCATCTCATGGCCCCAGTACAGCAAAGTCCGGGGTTTGAAACCAGGGTGGCATTTCGGTTCTTTCGTCCTATGATGATTGGGACACCCGGTGAAAGAGGGAACCCATGTCCAAAACCACCTTAAAAGTAGAAGGCATGACCTGCGGCCATTGCGTCATGCACGTGACCAAGGCCCTGAAGGCCGTCATAGGTGTCCAGGACGCCCAAGTGAGCCTGGAAAAGGCCGAAGCCCTTGTCAGCGGCGAAGGGTCCTTGGACGCGTCGACCCTGGTCCGGGCCGTCGAATCGGCGGGTTACAAGGCCCGGCCGGCCTGAGCGACCCCATGCCCGTGCCCCCGCCTGAAACACGCCCCATGGTCCTGGAGATCGAGGGGATGACCTGCGCCTCCTGCGCCAACCGGGTGGAACGCGCCTTGGGGAATGTCGCGGGGGTCCTGCGGGCCCACGTCAATTTCGCCACACACCGGGCCTACTTGGAAGCGGGGCCCGGCACCGAAGTAAAGGCCCTCGAGACCGCCGTTCATGAAGCGGGGTATGAGGGACGGTTGTCGGAGGGCCGGTCCATCCGGCGCCCCTCGGGCCTCTACGACCAGGAGCGCAACCGAACCCTTTGGCGGCTCCTGCTGGCCCTGGTCTTCTCGGCCCCTTTCCTCGTCTTTCACCTCGCCCCCGGCGACCACCACCACCTTTCCCCCTGGATCCAGTTCGCACTGGCGGCCCCGGTCTTCTTCATCTCGGGCTGGCCCTTCCACCAACGCGCCCTCCAAAACCTTCGGCACTTCAGCGCCAACATGGACACCCTGGTGTCCCTGGGGACCGCCACGGCGTTTTTCGCGTCGATCCCCATCCTGGTCCAAGGCGGGGAGGGATCCTACCTGGACGCCTCGGCCCTGATCATCACGTTCATCCTGCTGGGCCGGTGGCTCGAGGTGTCCGCCAAACGGCGGACGGGCCGGGCCCTGGAACTTTTGATGGACCTCCAACCCCGAACGGCCCATGTGGTGAAAGCCACCAAACTGATGGACGTGCCGGTGGAGACCGTGGGACCGGGCGACATCCTCTTGGTGCGGCCCGGCGAATCCTTCCCGGTGGACGGCGAGGTGACCGAAGGGCGGAGCCTGGCCGATGAGTCCCTCCTGACCGGTGAGCCCCTTCCGGTGGAGAAGGCGCCCGGGGTCCAGGTCTTCGGCGGCACCCTGAACGGGGAGGGCACCCTCTCGATCCGGGCCGTGGCCGTGGGGGACAAGACCATCCTCTCCGGGATCATCCACCTGGTGGAGGAGGCCCAAGGCACCCGCGCCCCCATCCAGCGCCTTGCGGACAGGGTTTCATCCATTTTCGTCCCGGTGGTGTTGGGGGTGGCCCTGGCGACTTTCCTGGGTTGGTGGCTTGGGGTGGGGGTCCTCTGGTCCGCGGCCATGGCCCGGGCGGTGGCGGTGTTGGTGGTCGCCTGTCCTTGCGCCCTGGGGCTCGCGACCCCCACGGCCCTCTTGGTGGGCACGGGGATCGCCGCGCGGAGGGGCATCCTCATCCGCCGGGCCGAGGTGCTGGAACAGGCCAGCCGACTCGATGCCGTGGTGTTCGATAAGACGGGCACCCTCACCGAGGGAAAGCCGAGGTTGGTGGACCTTTACCGCGCCGAGGATTTGACCGAGGAAAAGATCCTCCGGTACGCCGGGGCCTTGGAGGCCCGCACCAACCATCCCTTGGCGAAGGCCCTGATGAAGGAAGTCATGGTATTGCGGGTGGACCTGCCCCACGCCGAAGACGTCCATGAAACCCCCGGGGGAGGGATCACCGGACGGGTGGAGGGTCATGAGGTGGCCATCGGGACGAAACCCTTCGTGGAGGCCCTGTTGGAGGAGGCGCCCTCGGACCAGGTTCGGGCCCACGCGGAGGCTTTCCGCCAGGGAGGCCAGACCATCTCCTTCCTGGCCCTCGACAAGAAAATGGCCGCCATCTTCGCCATGGAAGACCCCATCCGGGCCGATTCGATGGGCGCGGTCCAGGCCCTCAAGAAATTGGGGCTGGAGATCCACTTGTTGACCGGGGACGGACCCGTGATTGCCGAGCGCGTGGCCCAACGGGTGGGGGCCGATGTCTTCCGGTCCGGCGCCACCCCCGCGGACAAGTTGGCCTACGTGGCGGCCCTTCAGGCGAAGGGCCAGAGGGTCGTGGTGGTGGGGGACGGTTACAACGACGCCCCGGCCCTGATGAAGGCCGACCTGGGGATCGCCATGGGGACCGGCACCGACGTGGCGAAGGAAGCCGGCGACATCGTATTGGTGAAGCCCGAGTTGGCCAAGGTGGCGGAGGCCCTGGGCCTCTCGCGGGATGTCCTGGCGGTGATAAAGCAAAACCTTTTCTGGGCGTTCGGCTACAACCTGGTCATGGTGCCCTTGGCGGTCTTCACCCAGGTGCCGCCCGCCCTGGCGGCCCTCACGATGAGCCTATCCTCGGTGACCGTGGTGGCCAATTCCCTCAGGTTGTATTGGAAACGACGGTAAGGCGAAGGCCCGCGGACGGATCCGTCCGATCCCGGCATGGATCGCCCCATCCCGTCGGAACCGCCCCCATCACCGTCAGAACGAGGCGCTCAAGGCGATTTCAGCCATCCAGCCTCCCAGGTCAACCTCCAGGTCGCGTTCCCCAGGATAGGAATAGGTGGAACTGTACGGTTTGAAGTATGGATAGGTCCCGAATCCATCCCGATGGTAAACCCGGAACGAACCATCGTCCGAGAAGTTCCCGGTCGGGGTCGTGCCCTGGAGGTGACCCTTGAAGCCGTCGGCTTTGGCCACCCGGTACGCCAAGGCGGGGGAAAGGACGAAAAACGGCCCCAGTTTAATCGCCGTCCCGGCCCGCAATTGGAGGCCCAAGGCCGTGGAATGCGTCGAGGAGGTGAGGTCCCTCGTGAGGAAACCGTACCTGTAGTCGGTCTCGGTCCAAGTCAGGCTGAGCGGCGCCGCGAAAAAACCGGCCCCCACGAAGGGCTGGATCCGTCCGCGGCCGAAACGGTATCGGCCATCCAATCCCACCGAGAAGCCGCTGGTCTTGAAGGCGCCGCTGTCAAAATAGGAGCTGTTCCCGGCGCTGTATTCGACGTTCCCGGCCGGAAGCAGGACGGCGGACAGGCCGACCTCCAGCCGTGGGCCCAGGGGGCTGAATATTTCAAGTCCGCATTGGGGGAAGCCGCCCGGGATTTTCGCGCTTCCCGTGGCGGTCGGATCGTAAAATTGATGGGACCGGATGGCCGCTTGCAACGCCTCCGCATACCCGCCCAGATCCCCGGGCCGGATCCAGCCGTACGCCGACACCAACCGGAACCCCACTTTTTTCAAGGGAACGCCATTTCGGGCGGGAAGTGCGCTTAGGCTGTCCGGTCGGATCCCGGGTGAACTCACGGTGGGGATCGGGGACGCGGGGTTTGGAATGGGCGTTGGAGTGCCGGTCGGGAGACCGACTTGGGACTTGAGCGATAGGACGAACCGGTTCAGGGCTTCATCCGGCGGCCCCATCCCCTGTGCCTTTTCAAAAGAGGCCAGGGATTCCACCTTTTGGCCCAGGTTGTATTGGCAATTGCCCATGGCGACCCAGGCGGCCACATACCCCGGATCGATGTTTGTGGCGGCTTGGAAATGGGGGAGGGCCTGAACGAAATTTTTAGCCTGGGCGAGGGCGTAACCGGAGGCGTATTCGGCCTTGGCGGACAGTTCCTCCGCTTTGAGGCTCGGAAGGGCGCCAACCGCCAATAAAACCCAAAACGCCCCCATGCGACTCAACTTCTTGAAGCCTGTCATAGCCCCCCCGCGAATAGGTTTTTGCTGATTCGAGGAACCCAGCCGGATTCCGTTGATGAGAGCCGAAACACCAGAAGTCTTACGACCCGGACGGCATTATAGGTTCGCCTTCACGGACTCAACCTGTCGTGGATCATTCCGGATGGGTTTGCCCTTCTTGCCTTTGGCGGGAAGCCCCCTGAGGGAGGTCCCGATGCATGGGCCGGGCCCTTGCTTGACACCTCCTGGCCGGTTCCATACGATAACCCCGTTTCCAAACCCATGCCCGAGGCGATCCATGCGTAAGTCCCTCCTATATACAGCCCTGGTCCTGGCGGCCCTCGCGGCCGTTTCCTGCGCCAAGAAGCGGGATGATTCCACGGTCCGAATCGGGGAGTACGGCTCCCTGACCGGTTCCGAGGCCACCTTCGGCAATTCCAACCACGAGGGGCTGGTCCTGGCCATCGAGGAGGCCAACGCGGCGGGCGGGGTGAACGGCAAGAAGATCCAGGTCCTGACCGTGGACGACGCCGGCAAGCCCGAGGAGGCCGTGGTGGGGGTCACCAAGATCATCAACCAGGACCAGGTCCATGTGGTCATCGGGGAGGTGGCGTCCTCGCGGTCGCTGGCCGCCGCGCCGATCTGCCAGAAGAACAAGGTGCCCATGATCACGCCTTCCTCCACCAACCCCAAGGTCACCGAGGTGGGGGACTACATCTTCCGCATGTGCTTCATCGACCCGTTCCAGGGCAAGGTCATGGCGGACTTCGCGATGGATACCCTCAAGGCCAAGACCGCGGCCATCTTCCGGGACCAGAAGAGCGACTATTCCATGGGCTTGGCGGACGCCTTCATCCAGCGGTTCACCGAGCGCGGCGGCCAGGTGGTGATCGACCAAAGCTTCGCCTCGGGCGACATCGACTTCAAAAACCAGCTCACCTCGATCCGGGACAAGAAACCGGCGGTGGTCTTCGCGCCTGGTTATTACACCGAAGTGGGCCTGATCGCCCGGCAATCCCGTGAGTTGGGCCTGAACGTCCCCCTGCTCGGCGGGGACGGCTGGACGTCCTCCAAACTCTTCGAGATCGGCGGCAAGGCCCTCGAGGGCTGTTATTTCTCCAACCACTACGCCACCGACACGAAGGAGCCCAAGGCCGTGGCCTTCCTGGATAAGTACAAGGCGCGTTGGGGCCATGAACCCGATTCGTTGGCGGGGTTGGGCTACGACGCGGGCTGGGCCTTCGTGGAGGCCGCCAAGCGGGCCAAGAGCCTGGACGGGCCCGACCTCAAGGATGCCATCGCCCAGACCAAGGACTTCCCGGGGGTGACCGGCACCATCACCCTGGGCCCCGACCGAAATGCGGTCAAGTCCGCGGTGGTCCTGAAGATCACCGGTGGCAAGGCCGTCTATGTGGCCACCGTCAAACCCTAAACGACCAAGGCTTTTTAACACAGGGACGGCCCAACTGGATTTCACGGCATGAAAGCTGAGTTGACCTGAAAACAAAAAGCCCCCGCCCCAAAAGGGCGGGGGCTTTTTTGTTGGGGGAAGCATGGGGTTCCGCTAGAATCCAAATCGACCATGGAAACCCTCCATTCCCCTTGCCTAAGGCGGCGGGGATGAAAAACATGAAGGGCATTGAACGCCCTTCGGGCGAGAAAATTATGGATACGTTTTTACAACACTTACTAAACGGCACCGCCCTCGGGTCGATCTACGCCCTGATCGCCCTGGGCTATACCCTCGTCTATGGCATCCTGCGCCTCATCAATTTCGCCCATGGTGACATCTTCATGGTGGGGGCCTTTGCTGGGCTCTTCGCCGCCACCGCCCTAGGGACCGCGCAACACCCCTCCGTGGTTCAGTTCCTGCTCGTCTTGGCCGCCGCCATGGCCGCCGCAGGGGCCCTGGGTTTTGTGATCGAGCGGTTCGCTTACCGACCCTTGAGGGGACGGCCCCGGATCAACCTCCTCATGACCGCCGTGGGGGTATCCCTCCTATTGGAGAACCTGGGCCAGGTGGTTTGGGGGTCCGATCCCCGGTTTTTCCCAACCATCATGCCCCAACGGGTGATGTTCTCGATCGACACAGTCGAGGTCAACAACCAACAGGTCGTGGTGCTGGCGGTCTCCTTGGGACTCATGCTGATCCTGGAGTGGATCGTCCAGAAGACCAAGCTGGGGATGGCCATGCGGGCCGTCGCCCACTCGCATGAGACGGCTTCCCTGGTGGGCATCCCCACGGACCAAATCATCGCCCTCACCTTCGTGATCGGGTCGGCCCTGGCGGCCGCCGCCGGCATTTTGGTGGGCATCTCCTATCCCCGGGTCGATCCCTTGATGGGCATCATGCCGGGGATCAAGGCATTCGTGGCGGCGGTTTTGGGGGGGGTCGGGTCAATCCGGGGGGCCGTGGTGGGAAGCCTGATCATGGGCATCTCCGAGGCCCTGGTGGTGGGTTACTTCTCCTCGACTTACCGCGACGCCCTCGCCTTCGGCATCCTCATCGTGATCCTGGTGTTCAAGCCGGCCGGGTTGTTCGGCAAGTACGAACCGGAGAAGGTTTGATCGAAAATGAGCAATGAGGAATTCGGAATGTGGAATGGATACGCCCCAAGCAGCCTCAATCCAAAATTCCGCGCCCCTCATTTCGGATTTCTAAATGACGGTCTTGCAGGAAGGCGCGACGGGTGAGCCAAAACCTCAAAACCCTGGGATGGATCGTAGCGGTGGCGGCCCTCTGCCAAGGTTTGGCATGGATCCTGCCGCCCTATGCCTCGACGCTCCTCCTCCTGATGGGCATCAACGCCCTCATGGCGGTTTCCCTCAACATCGTCAATGGCCTCTCGGGGCAGTTCTCCCTGGGCCACGCCGGCTTCATGGCGGTGGGGGGCTACACGGCGGCCTCAGTGAACACGTTCCTCCTGTCTTCCTGGCAGGGGTCGACCGGGTCCCAGCAAGGGGCTCTCCTGGTCTCCCTCGCGGTCGGGGCCTTGGCCGCGGCCTTCGTGGGTTTCCTGGTGGGCCTGCCTTCCCTCCGACTGCGGGGGGACTACCTGGCCATCGTGACCCTGGGGTTCGGTGAGATCATCCGGGTTGTCCTCCTCAACATCCCCGAGGTGGGGGGGGCCCGGGGCATGATTGGCATCCCCCAAACCACCACGGCCTTCCTGGTGTTCCTTTCCTTGGTCTCCGCGGTGCTGGCGATCCACCGGTGGGTGCTGTCCCACCAAGGCCGCGCGGTCCTTTCGATCCGGGAGGACGAGATCGCGGCCTCCTGCCTGGGAGTGGACGTGACCGGGTATAAGGTGAAGGCCTTCGTGGTTTCGGCGGCCTTGGCGGGGTGGGCGGGTGGATTGTTCGCCCACGACCTTTCCTACCTCAATCCCTCCGAGTTCGGGTTCATGAAATCGGTGGAGCTGGTCATCATGGTGGTCCTGGGGGGCCTGGGGTCCATCTCGGGGTCCGTGGTGGCGGCCTTCCTGCTGACCCTCCTTCCGGAAGCGCTCCGCCCCCTCCAGGAATTAACCGGCATCGACTTGCGCATGGTGATTTATTCCCTCGTCCTCATCGGCATGATGCTGATCCGTCCCGGCGGCTTGTTCGGCCGAAGGGAACTCTGGCAAATGTTCGGGAAGAAAAACCCGAAGCCCGGGACCCCGTCATGAGGCGTTCCTGATGGCCGATCCCCGACCCGTGGTCCTGGACGTTGAAAACCTCACCCTGGCTTTTGGGGGGTTGGTCGCGGTCGATGATTTCTCGATGGTCCTTAGGCAGGGGGAATTGGCGGGTTTGATCGGCCCCAACGGCGCGGGGAAAACCACCGTCTTCAACCTCCTCTCGGGCCTGTACCGGCCCCAATCCGGGTCGGTCCGGGCCTTCAACCGGCCGCTGGACGGACTGAAGCCCGACGAGATCACCGCCCAGGGCCTGGTGAGGACCTTCCAAAACATCCGGCTGTTCAAGGGCCTGACTCTTGAGGACAACATCCGCGTGGCGTTCCACCACCGGGCCACCGACGGGCCGTTGGACGCCCTTTTCCGGACCGCGAGATGGCGGGAGAACGAGGAGTCGTTTGATGAGGAATTGGAACGGTTGATCGGCCTCCTGGAACTCAAAGGGCGGCGGGGAGCCTTGGCGGGGGGGTTGTCCTATGGCGACCAGAAGAAACTCGAGATCGCCCGGGCGGTGGCCACCGGGGCCAAGATCCTCCTGTTGGACGAACCCGCGGCCGGGATGAACCCCCAGGAATCCCAGTGGCTCATGGGGACCATCCGGCGCATCCGGGACGAGTTCAGCCTTTCCGTCCTCCTGATCGAGCACGACATGAAAGTGGTCATGGGGCTTTGCGAGCGGGTGGCGGTCATGGTGCATGGCGTCAAGATCGCCGAGGGGACGCCCGCCGAGGTCCAGGCGGATGACCGGGTGATCGAGGCTTACTTAGGGTCCAAGAAATAGGTCGGGAGTGTTTCGGCTTGGAAAAACCCCTGCTTGAAATCGACGATCTGGCCGTGAGCTACGGCGCCATCCAGGCGCTGCACGGCGTGTCCTTTCGGGTCCCCCCAGGGTCCATCGTGACCCTGATCGGCGCCAATGGCGCGGGGAAAAGCACGGTCCTCAGGGCGGTCTCGGGTTTGGTGAAGCCGGACCGGGGGACGCTCCGGTTCAAAGGCGTCGACTTGAGGGGTTTGGCCCCGCACTTGATCGTACGCTTAGGGCTAGCCCAAAGCCCCGAGGGACGGGGTGTTTTCCCCAATATGACGGTCGAGGAAAACCTGAGGTTGGGGGCCTACACCCGGGACGATCGGGCGGGGATCCGGCGGGACCTAACCCGGGTCCATGAGCTCTTCCCCCGTCTTTCCGACCGGAGCCGCCAGGCCGCCGGCACCCTTTCGGGCGGTGAACAACAGATGTTGGCCATGGGGCGCGCCCTCATGGCCCGCCCCGAACTCCTTCTCCTGGATGAGCCGTCGCTCGGTTTGGCCCCCCAGGTCGTGGAGGCGCTGTTTGAAATCGTCAAACAAATCAATCGGGAAGGCACCACCGTCCTCCTGGTGGAGCAGAACGCGCACCTCGCCCTGGAGACCGCCCATTGGGCCTATGTGTTGGAAACAGGGAGAATCATCCTTGAAGGGGAGGCGGCCTCCGTCCGGAAGGATCCAAGGGTCAAGGCGGCCTACTTGGGCGAGTGACTTTGCCCGCCCTTTCCGGCGGGCCGGGGACTTTGCGATGAATCCAGGAACCGACGCCCGAAACCCCGGTCAAATGATGGGGAGTCGGGAGGGGAATGGAAACCACATGCCGCCTTGCTTCCGCCCTTCAGGCACTTTAAGATGTGCCCCATCCCCTCGTGGAGCCTAACTTGACCTTCAAAAACAACCCCCTATTCCGTTTCCTGTCTTCCCTTAAATTGGCCGTTTTCCTGATCGTGGTCCTGGCCCTGGTCTTGGCCACCGGGACCATTGTGGAGTCCCGATACACGGCCGCGGTGGCCAAGCGTTACGTCTATGGGACCGGCTGGTTTTCGATCATCCTCCTTTTCCTGGTGCTGAACGTCATGGCCTCCGCCCTGTCGCGGTGGCCCTGGAAGAAATACCACACAGGGTTCGTCACCACCCATGCCGGGATCATCCTCATCCTCTTGGGGAGCCTCATCACCCAGACCACGGGTTTGGACGGACAAATGGCCTTGGCCGAGGGGGAAGTGGGGGCTACGGTCCAGGAAAACAAACCCTTCCTTTATTACCAATGGGCCCATGGACCCGAGGAGAAAGTACCGGCCCAATTCCGTTTCCGGAACCCTTCGCCCGACCATCCGGTGTTGATCCACCTCGATGGGGGCGGTTTCCTTTCCTTCGACGGTTACCTGGAGAACTCCGAGAAGGTCCTTTCGGCGGCTCCGGCCAAGGCCGGTGGGGACTCCTGGCCCGCGGTCCATGTGCGCCTGAAGAGTTCCTTCGTGGACCAGGACACCTGGCTGTTCCTGGGCAACCCCGAGCATTCGCGCCTCGACCTGGGTCCCGCCCAGCTTTATTTCGTGGAGGACCAAAATTTCAACCGCATCCTCCAAGCCGTGGAACGCAACGGGTTGGTCCTCGGCCGCGCCAAGGACGGATCGCTGAGGTTCCAAACCAAGTTCAAGGGCGAACTTCAGCCCCTCCAGAAGGTCGAGAAGCCCGGGGTGCCCTATCCGACCGGTTGGATCGACATGGACCTCACGGTGTTGGAGTCCAAGCCCGCCGCGGTCCCCTCGGAGGATTACCGGCCCCTGGCCTTCGCCCGGGGCCAGGATCCGGTCCCGGCGGTCCGCTACAAGCTCGACCGCCCCCCCGAATCGCTGGAAGGCTGGATCCCCTGGCAGGGGCAGTCCAACCTGGTCCTCGACGGCAAACCCTTCGTCTTGGCCTACGGCCCCGAGCAGTTGCACCTCCCCTTCGCCCTCCGCCTCAAGAAATTCAAGATGGGTTTCGACCCGGGAACGCAGAAGGCCGCCTCCTACGCCAGTGACGTGAAACTGGTGGACCCGGAAAAGAACGTGGACCGGGACGTGACCATCAGCATGAACGAGCCCCTCCAGCACCGGGGCTTCACCATCTACCAGGCCAGCTACTCGCCGAACGGGGACGGCACCTTCGTCTCGGTTTTCTCGGTGGCGAGGGACCCCGGGATCATCCTGAAATACGGCGGGTCCATCGTGCTCATCCTGGGCATCCTCCTGATGTACACCTGGAGGAAGTCGCCTTCGGTGAAGCAAATGCAGACCGTTGCGACCCCAGCCGAGCCTACGGGGCGAGGCTGAGCAGTTGGGCGCCCGTCCCAAGGGGACGGGTGAAGACGCCTTCGGCGAAGCCTACCCAAACGGCGACGACCCCAGCCCAGCCTGCGGGGCGAGGCTGAGACGCAAGATGAGACCCCTCGTCGAAGTTGATCCCGAACCCAATCGTTTTGGGCCCCTTCGATACATCCGGGGGCCGGGCTTGATTTGGAAGCCTGGCCGAACCAACAATGGCCAACACCTTTTGAGGGAGACGACATGAAACGTTTTGGACTCACCCTGTTCCTGCTGGCGGTGGCCTTGCCGGGCTTCACCCAAACCTTCGACCAAACGGCCCTGGAATCCATCCCCATCCAGGCCGCGGGACGCCTCAAGCCCCTCGACACCTTCGCGCGCGAATCCGTGAGGTTCATCACGGGCCGCGAGACCTGGGGCAAGCGTAGGGCCCTCGAGACCCTGGTGGATTGGATGGCCTACCCGGACAAGCATGACGATGAAAAAATGATCGTGATCGGGGAGCCCTCCCTCCGGACCCTCCTGGGGGTCCCCCCGGGGGACCGTTACGTTTCCGCGAATTGGCTGTTGAAGCATGAGGGCTTCATGCCCTACGCCGAGGACGCCTATAAGAAACAGCAGGAAAAGAAGGACTTGAACGACGCCCAAAAGGAAGCCCTCCAGGTCGTGGATCGGGTCCAAATGTACAGGGATATCAAGTCCGGCGCGGCCTTGGTCATGGTGGCGATTCCCCACGGCGAGAACGGCGGGTGGATTTCCCTGGGGGACCTCCAGCTGTTCCCCTCGCCGGAACCGAAAGCGGGGGAGGCTCCCGCCCTGCCGCGCCAGGTCATGAGCGCCTTGAGCGACACGCTCCAAAGCTATATGCAGGGGAACCTGCCGGGTTACGCGGGAGCCACCCGGCGCCTGAAGGACCTCTTGGCCCAGATCGGCGGGAAGAATTACCCCGACCAGAAAAAGATCGACCTGGAAGTCCATTACAACCACCTCCAACCCTTCCAGAACACCTGGATCCTTTTCCTCCTGGCCGCGCTCTTGATCGGGATATCGGCGGTATCCGGCGCCCGTTGGGCGTACCTCGGGGGTTGGGCGTTTTACTTGGGCGGGCTGGGGTTGGCGATCTACGGGTTCGTCTTGCGCGGCCTCATCTCGGGACGGCCACCGGTCACCAACATGTACGAGTCCCTGATCTGGGTGATCTTCGGCGCGGCGGTGTTCGCGATCGTCTTCGAGGCGGTCTACAAGAACCGGACCTTCGCCCTGGCGGGCGCCATCATCGGGGTGATCGGCTTCATCGTGGCGGACGCCACCACCGGCGTCCTGGACCCCGGGATCCATCCCCTGGAACCGGTGCTCCGGAGCAACTACTGGTTGACCATCCACGTCCTGACCATCACCCTCGGCTACGCGGCTTTCCTCCTGTCCTGGATGCTGGCGCACGGGGCCATGTGGATCTTCGCGACGGACCGCCGCGACATCGACCGCGTCAAGAAATCCACGCTTTGGGCCTACCGCGCCGTGCAGGTGGGGGTCGTTCTGCTGGCCGCCGGGACCATCCTGGGGGGCGTTTGGGCCAACTACTCCTGGGGCCGCTTCTGGGGCTGGGACCCGAAGGAGACCTGGGCCCTCATCGCCCTCCTGGGCTACATCGCGGTGCTCCACGGCCGCCTCTCGGGGTGGCTCCGGGATTTCGGGTTCATCGTAGGGGTGGTGACGGCCTTCCTGGGCGTGCTCATGGCCTGGTACGGGGTCAATTTCGTCCTGGGGGCGGGCCTGCACAGCTACGGCTTCTCGGTCGGCGGGACCAAATACATGATCGCTTTCGTGGTCCTGGACGCGCTGGTCTTGGCCTCGGTGGCCTTCCGGGTCAAGGGCGCCCCCAAGGCCTGAAAAGGACCTGATTAAAAGGCCTTCCGGGTAACCGGAAGGCCTTTTTGATTCGGCCCCCCCAAAACCCATTAAAGGGGCTCCCGGCGGGAACCAAGGCCCCGTCGGCGGGGTACTTTAAATCCAGGGGGAATGGTCCTAACTTAACCCTTCCATTCATCAAATTTTACGGAGGTGGTCATGCGTAAGACGGCGGTTTTGGCCTTGGGACTGGTCTTGGCGTTGGGGACGACGGGTCGCGGGCGGGCGGCGGAATACCAGATCGACCCAGTCCACAGCAACATCCTTTTCAAGGTGAAGCACCTGGGCATCAGCACGGTGATGGGCAAGTTCGACAAGTTCGAGGGGAATTTCAGCTTCGACGAGAAGAACCCCAAAGGCGACCAGGTGGATGTGTCGATCGACACCACCAGCGTGGACACCCAGAATGACCGGCGGGATACCCACCTCAAGAGCGCTGATTTCTTCGAGGTCGACAAGTACCCGACGGCCAAGTTCACGGCCAAGAAAGCCTCGGCCATGAAGGACGGGAAGTTCCAACTGACGGGGAACCTGACCCTCCACGGCGTCACCAAGCCCGTGGTGCTCGACGTGGAATACTCCGGCGCGGTGACGGACAAGATGATGGGACAGCGCGTGGCCTTCACGGCCACCACGGAGATCAACCGCCAGGACTTCGGCGTGAAATTCAACAAGGTGCTGGATAACGGCGGCGCCGTGGTGTCCGACCGGGTGAAACTGGAGCTGGATATCGAGGGCGTGGTCAAGAAGGCGGATGACGACAAGAAGTAAACGGTCGTTTACGCGGTCAGGGCGGACCCGGAAGGGTCCGCCCTTTTTTTATGCCCGGGGATGGCCCGGAAGGGATTGGACCGACTTAAAAAAATCACGGGCAGCCGACTCCCAATCGGGTTGGCCGTCCCCGGCCTGGAGTTTCAGGACACCGTCCCAAGCGGGGTCGGGACCCTCGAGGGAGCCGACCAAGATGAAACAGGGCTTCCGGAGCCGACGAGCCATCTGAAGGACTCCCCAGGGGGCCTTGCCTTCCCGGGTGGAGCGGTCCAAACGCCCCTCGCCGGTTAAGACGACGTCGCAACCGCGGATCTTCAGTTCCAGGTCCAAGACTCCCGCCAAACCCCAGAATCCGGAGACCAAATCCCCGCCCAAGGCCGCGAGGGCCATCCCCAACCCCCCAGCCGCCCCGGAGCCGGGAAGGACCCGGAGGGACCGCCCACAGGCCCTTTCCAGGACGCCCGCGAAGGATCCCAGGGCCTTTTCCATCCCCTCGGATTCGGAGGGCTTCAAACCCTTTTGGCGTCCGTAAAGCCCCACGGCGCCCGTGGGGCCCAGCAAGGGCGAAAGGACGTCGCACCAGGCTGTGAGGTTCCCGGGGGAAAAGAGCCGCTTCGCTCGCGATAGATCCGCCCCCCGGATGGATCCCAGGGCAACGGCCGTAGCCGGGGCATCCAATCTTCCCAGGGAAGTTTCGAATTGGGCGCCGAGGGCTTGGAGAAAACCCAGCCCGCCGTCCAGGGTGGCGGTCCCCCCGAGGCCGACGATCCAGTTTTGCGGGACTTGTGGATCGGAAGACCGAAGGAGTCGCCCCAAACCGAAGGAGGACGATTGAAGCGGGGCACGCTGGGAGGGAAGGATGAGTGAAAGACCCAGGCATTCGGCGCTCTCCGCCACCCGGAGGGTTCGACCGCCGATGTTCAGGCGTCCCAGGCGAGCGGTCCTGGGGCGGCCCAATGCGTCCTGGGTATCCAGGGTCTCGATCACCACCCCGGCGTCTTGGAAAGCGTCCAGGGTGCCCTCACCGCCATCGGCGAGGGGACAAGTCTCCAGCAGGACCCGGGGATGAAACTTCGCCAGGGCCTGTCCCAACCCGTCGCAAACCTGGCGGGCGGAGAACGTTCCCTTGAATTTGTCCGGGGCGAGGAGGATCCGCATGGTGGGATTAGACCCCTTTCGGCGTTTGGAGGCAATCCTCCCATGCGGGTTGGCATCCGAGGCGGGCTCCGTTAAAATCGGGCCATGAAAACCCTTCGAGCCCCTGTTTATCTCCTCCTGGCATTGGCCCTGGGCCTTTGCGCCTGCCAACCCCCCGCGCCTTCCAAACCGGGAGGCTTAGCGGTGGGGGATGAGGCTTATGTTTGGTCCCTTCCGGATTCCTCCGGGCGAACGTTGAAACTCACGGACATCCAGCCCGGTTGGTACCTCATCCAGATCCTTTACCGGGGCCAGTGGTGCAGCGCCTGCATGAACCAACTCCTCAACTTGAAAAGGGACTATCCCCAGTTCCTGGCCCTGAAGGCCACGATCGCCGGCATCAGCGTGGACAGCCAGCAGGACAGCGCGGATTTCACGGCGTCCTGGAAATTCCCTTTCCCGCTTTTGCGCGACAGCAACCTCGACGTCATCGGCGCCTACGGCGCCGTCCAGCCCCAGGGCCATGAGGGGAAGGACATCTCCAAACCGGCGGTCATCATCGTCGCCCCGAACCGAAGGATCGTTTATAAATACGTGGGCCATAGCCCCGTGGATATCCCCTCGGATGGGGACCTGCTGGATTGGCTCAGGCTGCATCCGATCCCGTCGAAGGCCCCATGAGGCCCTTTCGTTCCTGGGCGCCCACCTTCGCCTTCCTTTTCGCGGCTTGGACTCCCGTCCTCGCGGTCCCGCCGGCCCTCCGTGTGGTTTCGCTTTCCCCCCATTTCACCCAAGTCGTCTTCGACATCGGGGCCGGGGACCGGTTGGTGGGGGTCACTGATTTCTGCCGTTATCCCCCCGAGGCCCGCTTGAAGCCCAAGGTGGGGGGCTTCCTGAATCCCAGCGTGGAAACGATCGTCCGCCTGAAACCCGACCTGGTTTTGGCGTTGCCTTTTTTCGGCCCGGTCCTTTCAATCCTGAGGCGCCAGGGACTCAACGTCATGGTGCGCGATAACTCCAAAATCTCCGACCTTTTGACGGCCTACGACGATATCGGGAAGGCGCTGGGAATGGAAAAGGAGGCCCAACAGGCCAAGCGGCGTTTCGAGAAAAGGCTCCAGGCGTTGAAGCCGCCCCCGGGCCCGCAACCCACCGCCCTGTTCCTGGCGGGAACCGAGACCGGGACCCTATCCCAAATGGTGGCCGCGGGCGGGGGATCCTACCTGAATGAAATCCTGGAGCGGACCGGATACCGGAATATCCTGGCCGACAGTTCCCAGCCTTTCCTGCCGTTTTCCCGGGAGGAACTGTTGCGCCTCGACCCCGACGTGATCTTCCAAACGGTGACGCCGGATGAAAACGGGCCCGGGGCCGTGCGGGCCTATGAAAAGCTTTGGAAAAAATGGGGGTCCCTCCGGGCGGTTCGGGGGGGGCGGATCTATTTTTTGACCAAGAATGAATGGACGGTTCCGGGGCCCACCATGGTGGACCTGGGGGACTACCTGCTCCATATACGCTTCACCCTCGGCCCGCCCTAGGCCGTTCTCCCGACAGTCCGGGGGCGCCCCGGTTTTTTACGGGTTGACGGTTTTGGCGCCATCTGTCATCCTTCCCGCGGTCTGTAACCTCCCCGCGACATGCCCCCCACAGGCCCACTTTTCCCCTGGAGGACCCCCTTGTTCGACTTCTTCATCCCGAAAGAAATGGGTTTTTTCGACGTTTTCGACGAGCACGCCAAGTTGAATATCGAGGCCGCCCAGTTGTTGGTTGAACTATTGGAAAATTTTGAGGATGCCCCCGCGAAGGTGTCCCGGATCCAAAACGTGGAGCACCAGGCCGATGAGGTCACCCATCGGGCCATGGAGATGCTCCACAAGACCTTCATCACCCCGATCGACCGGGAGCAGATCCACAACTTGGTCTCCAGCCTGGACGACGTGGTGGACCTGATGGACGGCGCCAGCCGCCGGATGCTGCTGTACGGCATCAAGTCCCCCCGCAAGGACCTGGTCGGCCTGGCCCGGGTGCTCCTGGCCTCCACGAAGCAGGTCCAAAAGGCCGTGACCGGCCTGCGCAACATGAAGCACGCCAAGGACATCATGGCGGCCTGCATAGAGATCAACAAGCTCGAGAACGACGGGGACGCCCTCCGGGACGCCGCGGTGGCCGACCTGTTCAAGAACTCAACGGACGCCATCGAGGTCCTGGTCTGGAAGGAGATCTACGAGTCCATTGAGACCGCCATCGACAGGTGCGAGGACGTGGCCAACGTGATCGAGGGCGTCGTCCTCGAGAACGCCTGAGGGATAACCATGACCCCGGTCCCCTTCACCCTCATCGCCGGCATCATCCTGTCGGCCCTCATCTTCGATTTCATCAACGGGTTCCACGACGCGGCGAACTCCATCGCCACGGTGGTGTCCACCCGGGTCCTGAGCCCGGGAAAGGCCGTGATCTGGGCCGCCTTCTTCAATTTCGTGGCGGCCTTCGGCTTCGGCACCCACGTGGCCAACACCATCGGCAAGGGCATGGTGGAAACCTCCATGATCACGGTGTGGGTGATCCTCTCGGCCCTGGTCGGGGCCATCGTGTGGGACCTCCTGACCTGGTGGGTGGGCCTGCCGACCTCGTCCTCGCACGCCTTGATCGGCGGCTTCGGCGGCGCGGCCCTGGTGCACGCCGGGACGAAGGCCCTCATCTGGTCCGGCTTCCAGAAGACCATCATCTTCATCTTCGTGGCCCCGATCTTGGGCCTTATCCTGGGGTACATCTTCATGGTGGCGGTGCTTTGGATCTTCCGGAGGTTCACCCCGGCCTCGGTGGACAGCCTGTTCCGGGTGATGCAGCTCTTTTCGGCGGCGATTTATTCGCTGTCCCACGGCCTGAACGACGCCCAGAAAACCATGGGCATCATCGTGGCGCTCCTCGTGGCGGGGGATTACACCCATTGGGCGTTCCGTCCCGGTCCCGACGGGACCCCCGGGACCCAGATCGCCTGGTGGATCATCCTCAGTTGCCAGGCCGCCATCGCCTTGGGGACCCTCATGGGGGGCTGGCGCATCGTGAAGACCATGGGCCAAAAGATCACCAAGCTCAAGCCCGTGGGCGGGTTCTGCGCCGAATTCGCCGGGGCCAGTTCCATCTTTGTGGCCTCGGCCTTCGGCATCCCGGTCTCCACGACCCACACCATCACGGGGGCCATCGTGGGGGTGGGATCCACGACGTCCTTTTCCTCGGTGCGCTGGGGCGTGGCGGGGCGGATCGTTTGGGCCTGGTTCTTGACCATCCCGGCGGCGGCCCTGATCGCGGCCTGCTGCCAGTGGCTCTTCCAAGCCGCGGGTCATTGACCTGGACTGATTGAAGGGAAGCCCCGGGGGGAATCCCCCGGGGCTTTTTAATTTATAGGGGTGATGGTGGGGAGGTCAGCGGGCGGGGCGGCGTGATTTCGGTGTGCGGCGAAAGGCGCGGGGACGGGCGACCAAACGGACTTTCGGCCAACTCAAGGGCGAGAAACTGCGGAACCTCAAGGCACGGCTCATACGGCGCCTCCTAGGGGATCTAATTCCCTAAAACGCTTGAGGACCTTTCCCGAACCGCGTAGGTGCCTCAGGACCGAGCGTGTGTTCCAATTTCGGACCTGCCGGGGGATCAGGGTCCGGTTTTCCAGGGCGGCCCGGAAGTCCGTGGCCGTGGAACCCCCAAATTCCGAACAAGCCATCCCGATGAACTCGCTGTCATGGGCGTCGGAGTTGCCGAGGGCCGCGAGGGAATGGGCGTCCGCCAAGCGCCGGGCTTTCCGGTTCGCGATGAAGGACAAGGCGTCCCCATGGTTGACGGCCTCGAACCCGTCGAAGGGGATGCGGTCCATCAGGTCCACGGCCCGGGGGAAACCCTCGGCGTTGCCGACGTAAAGGTTGAAGGGGTGGGCCAGGACGGCCAAGCCCCCCTGCCGGTGGATCAACTCCACCGTCCGGAGGGCGGTGAGGCGGGGAGGGACGAAATCCGAAAGGAAAAGGCCGAGGACATGGCCGTTGAGGGTGCTGACCTCCTCGCCGACGATGACGTCGACCCCCAAGTCGGGGCGGGCTTTCGAGTAATCCCTGGCCCGGAGCGCGCCTTCCAGGGTGTCGTGGTCGGTCACGGCGATCACGGGCAGGCCGCGGCGGGCGGCGGCTTGGACCACCTCCCGGGGGCTGTGGAGGCCGTCTGAGAAGTCGGTGTGGATGTGGCAGTCGGCGAGTCCCATGTCGGCGCCCAGAATGCCCTGGATCCCCGGACGGGGGTATCACGGCCGTGTGAACGGCCTGTAAATTGTGGCGTCGGCTTGTAACGGGGTTTAACACCTTTGTTACGGCGCTTTCCCCCGGTCCTTTTATAATGATCGGGCTGGATCACCCTCGGTTCCCGGAAAGCCCCAGGCCCCATGAAACAGATCTATATCGTCGAGGATGAGAAGGACCTGGTCGAACTCTTGACCTATAACCTCGAGAAGGAAGGCTACCGCGTCCTGTCCTCCCTGGACGGCACGGAGGCCCTCAAGCGCATCCCCGAGAAGTCCCCCGACCTGGTCCTACTGGACTTGATGCTCCCCGGGACCGACGGCTTGACGATCTGCAAGACCCTCAAGGCCAATCCCAAGACCGCCCACATCCCCATCGTCATGTTGACGGCCAAGGGGGAGGAATCCGACAAGGTGGTGGGCCTGGAACTGGGGGCCGACGACTATGTCTCCAAGCCCTTCTCGGTGAAGGAACTGGCGGCCCGGGTGAAGGCCGTCCTCCGCCGGTTCGAGAAGGCGGGCGAGGGGGAACCCCAACAGAAGTTCAAGGACCTGACCCTGGACCGGGTCCGCCACACGGTGACCCTTAAGGGCAAGGGCCTCGAGCTGACCGCCAAGGAATTCGAGCTCCTCGACTACTTCCTGACCCACCCGGGTCGGGTGCTGTCTCGGGACGTCCTTTTGAACAACGTCTGGGGGTATGATTATTTCGGCACCACCCGGACGGTGGACGTCCACGTCCGGCGCCTGAGGGAAAAGCTCGGCGCCTTCGCCAAGTATGTCCAGACCGTGAAGGGGTACGGCTACCAATTCCAGGAAGGGGACTGACCCTTGCGCCTCGGTTGGAAGGCCCGCTTCTTCATCCCGTCATTCGCCCTCCTTTTTTTTGGACTGCTCGCTTCCTTCCATATGCTCTCGGGCCAGTTCGAATCCCTCGTGTCCACCCAAGGCCGATTGGTCCTGTCCGAGGAGGCCGACCGGGCCCTGGAGGGATTTCCGCGGCCGGCGAAAGGCCAGAAGAAACCTTCGGGTTCCCCCTCCCTGGCGGAATGGGCCCGAGGCGCGGCCGGGTCCGTGGGGGGCGACCTTTGGGTGTTGGACGACCAGGGATCGTTGTTGGCCGCGGCACCCTCCGACGCGGAGGGGTTCCAGGGGGATGCCCTGAGGTTGCCCGAGGTCCGCTCTGCGCAAACCCGGGGAACCGGGTTCGACCAAAGGCCCGACCGGGCCAGCGGCGCTGAGACCCTCTACATGGCCAAGCGGGCGACCCTGGGTTCCCGGACGGTCCTGATCCGGTTTTCGGTTCCCCTTTCCCGCTGGGACAACGCGCTCGGCGATTGGCGTTTTGGGATCCGCTTGGCCTTCATGGCCCTCCTGGTGGCGGGCGCCCTCATGGCGTGGGTGGCCGCGGTGTTCATGGCCCGCGCCGTTGAACGGGAAGCGGCCTGGGATCAGGCCGACCGGGCGTCGTCCGGAAAGGATCAACGGCCCTTCTCGGCTCCCGGCCCGGAGGATCCCCGGGCCGTGTACGTGCCGGGACGCAATTTCAACGAGCTCATGGGGCGTCTGGACTCCCAGGATCCCCTGCTCCTGACGGTCTTCAACAGCATGAATGAGGGGGTCTTGCTCCTCAACGCCGCGGACCGGATCGTCCTCCTCAACCCTTCCGCCGAGAAGATCCTGGGAACACCCGAGGGAAAAGCCCTGGGCCGCCATTACCTGGAGGTGGTCCGCCACGCCGGTTTGGCGGACCTGATCACCCAATCCAAGCAGGGGAGCGTCGGCGAGGTGGCCCACGCCGAATTGGAGGTGCCCGGCGAGGAGGACCGGACCTTCAGCGTGAACGTGGGGGCGGTCCGCGAATCCGGCGGGTCGGTCCTGGGCCAGATCGTGGTGTTCTCCGACATCACGGGGTTGAAGCGACTGATGAAGATGCGCACCGACTTCGTCGCCAACGTGTCCCATGAGTTGAAGACCCCGCTGACCGCGATCCTGGGATATGTCGAGACATTGCTCACGGGAGGGATCGACGACAAGAAGAACCGGGCCGGGTTCCTCCAGAAGATCGCCGACCAGTCGAAAAGGCTCCACGCCCTCATCGAGGATGTCCTGGAACTGTCGCGGATCGAAGGCGGCCGCTATGGGGCGGTGCTCCAACCCGTCGAGGTCCAAGCCGTGGCGGAGCAGGCCCTGGACCTGGTCCGGGCGAAGGCCGAGGCCCGGGGGACCCGGTTCGAGACCTCCCTTGAGGAGGGGCTTTCAGTCCAAGCGCACGAGGAGGGCCTTCTCCGGATTTTGGTGAACCTCCTGGATAACGCGGTCAAGTATTCCCCGGATAAATCCTTGGTGAGGTTGATGGGAAGAAGGTTGGTCGGGGGGGGGGTTTCGATCTCCGTCATGGACGAAGGGTCCGGCATCCCCACGACCCACCTGCCCCGGATCTTCGAGCGTTTTTACCGGGCGGAGGCCTCGCGTAACCGCCAAGCCGGGGGGACGGGGTTGGGCCTTTCCATCGTGAAGCATTTGACCGAGCGCATGGAGGGGGAAGTGAAGGTCGAAAGCCAGGAAGGCAAGGGGAGCGTATTCACGGTCCTCCTCCCGGAAGCCCGCCCAGCCTAATCCTTCGGGGCCTTTTATCCCCATCCCGGGTCTTGACAATGATCGTATATCTACGATATACATTGGCTATGGCCACCTCCAAGACCTCCGAATTCCCATTGATCGACGCCGAACTCGCGCAATACGCCGCCGCCTTGGCCCATCCCGCCCGAATCGCCATCCTCAAGACCCTGGCGGAGCGGAAGGAGTGCGTCTGCGGGGAGATCGTCGACGTGCTTCCCCTAGCCCAATCCACCGTATCCCAACACTTGAAGGTTCTCAAAGAAGCCGGGCTCATCCAGGGTGAGGTGGATGGGCCGAAGGTCTGTTACTGCGTCAACCCCCAGGCCGTCGCCAAGCTTTCCGGTTTGTTTCACGGGTTGCTGGGCGAATTGCCCCAGATGAAAGGGAAGAAAAATGCCAAATCCTGCTGTTGAACCCCAACCCCCCGAAACCCAGGGATCCTGCTGTGGGCCCGACTGTTGTTCGGACGGTGAGAAACCCCAAGGGCTCTCGGCCCCACCCCAGGTTTCGCCTGAAACGATCAAGGCGGCGGTCCGGGAAACCTACGGCGAAATCGCCCGAAAAGGCGGTGAAACGTCCTGTTGCGGGATGGAAACGCCCGGACCGGAGAAATCCTCCTGTTGCGGCGGCGACGCGAAGGCCGGGTTCTCCTATACGTTCGTCGAGGGGGATTACAAAAAGCTCCCGGGTTACCTGGCCGAGGCCGACCTGGGGCTGGGTTGCGGCATCCCCACGCAATTCGCGGACTTGAAGCCGGGAGAAACCGTCCTGGACCTGGGGGCGGGTGCCGGCAACGACGCTTTCGTGGCCCGGAGTTTCGTGGGGGAAACCGGCCGGGTTTTGGGCGTGGACATGACCGCCGAGATGGTGACGAAGGCCCGGGAAAACAACCGGAAAGCCGGGTTCACCAACGTCGAGTTCCGGTTGGGCGAGATCGAGCATTTGCCCGTGGACCGGGATGCCGTGGATGTGGTGGTGAGCAATTGCGTCCTGAACCTGGTGCCGGACAAGCGGGCCGCCTTTTCGGAGATGGCCCGGGTGCTCAAGGCCGGGGGAAGGTTCTGCGTCTCCGACATCGTCACCCGGGGGGAAATTCCCCCGGGGGCCCGGAAGGCCGCGGCCCTTTACGCCGGTTGCGTCTCCGGGGCGATCCCGAAGGGGGATTACCTCGGCCTGATCGCCGAACAGGGTTTCCATCACATCGAGGTCCGGAAGGAACGTGTCGTGGAGGTCCCCCGGGAAGTCCTTGAAAAGCACCTGTCGTCCCCGGAACTTGAAAAATGGACCCGCGAGGGATCGCCCGTCGTCAGCGTGACGGTGACGGGGAAGAAACCCTGAAGCAAGCTCTCGGCGGTCGGCTGTCAGCGGCCAGCTTCAAGTTTTAGGACCATTTGATCGGGTCGCCGACGGCCGACAGCTGACCGCTACCCTTCCATGGATGCTGGCAAATGTCGGAATGGCGGAGAACCCTCGTGGCCGATTCATCCAACAAACTGAAAGTGCTCTTCCTCTGCACCGGCAATTCCTGCCGGAGCCAGATGGCCGAGGGATGGGCCCGCCACTTGAAAGCCGATTCCATCGAAGCCACCTCCGCCGGGATCGAGGCCCATGGCATGAACGCCCGGGCCGTGAAAGCCATGGCCGAGGCCGGTGTGGACATCGCCTCCCACCGTTCCAAGCGGGTGGAGGAGGTCTTGGCGATCCCCTTCGATTACGTGGTGACCGTCTGCGGGCACGCGAACGAGCATTGCCCGCTCTTCCCCGGGAAGGCGAAGATCGTGCACGTGGGTTTCGACGACCCCCCCCAGCTGGCCCCGAACGCCCAGACCGAGGAGGAGGCGCTGGCCCCCTACCGCCGGGTCCGGGACGAGATCCGCGACTTCATCGAAACCCTGCCTGAAGCCCTGAAAGGCCCCTGACTATGTCCACCCTCTCCAACAAGATGAACGTCTTTGAGAGGTACCTCACCCTCTGGGTGGCGGTCTGCATGGCCCTGGGCGTGGGCCTCGGCAAGGCTTTCCCGGGCTTCGTGACGACGCTCCAGGGAATGGAAATCGGGACGGGCTCCCACATCAACGGTCCCATCGCGGTCCTGATCTGGCTGATGATCTATCCCATGATGCTCCGAATCGATTTCGCCTCCCTGAAGGGCGTGGGGAGGCGCCCTCAGGGTTTGATGGTGACCCTCTTCGTGAACTGGCTGGTGAAGCCCTTCTCCATGGCGTTCTTCGGCTGGCTATTCTTCCAACACCTGTTCCTTCCCTGGTTGGGCCCCGAGATGGCGAACCAATACCTGGCCGGCGTGATCATCCTGGCGGCGGCGCCCTGCACCGCCATGGTGTTCGTCTGGTCCTACCTGGCGGGGGGCGACGCGGCCTACACCCTGGTGCAGGTCACGGTGAACGACCTCATCATGCTGGTGGCCTTCGCGCCCATCGTGCGGTTCCTGGTTTCGGGCGCCTCGGGCTTGAGCGTGCCTTTCGGCGTCCTCCTGGTGTCCGTCCTGGTCTTCGTGGTGATCCCCCTGGGGTTGGGGGCCGGGAGTCGGGCTTGGCTCCTGCGCGCGAAAGGGAAAGCTTGGTTCGAGAAGTCGTTCCTACCCAGGTTCCAACCAGTGACCATCCTGGCGCTCCTGGCCACCCTCGCGCTGATCTTCGCCTTCCAGGCCGAGAACCTGACGGCGAGGTGGTTCCACGTCGTGTTGATCGCCGCGCCGATCCTGGTCCAGGTCTATTTCAACTCGGGTTTGACCTACGGCTTGATGCGTTATTTCAAGGTTCCCTACGCCGTGGCCGCCCCCGGGGCCCTCATCGGGGCGTCGAACTTCTTCGAGCTGGCGGTGGCCACGGCCATCGCGCTGTACGGACCCGGCTCGGGGGCGGCCCTGGCGACGGTGGTGGGGGTTTTGGTGGAGGTGCCGGTCATGCTTTCGGTCTGTTCGTTCTGCGTGGGGACCCAGGGTTGGTATGGACGGAACCTGCCGGGCGCGCCGGTCCTTAAACTTGGGCCTTGAGGAGGACCCGGTCCAGGGACTCGGGCTCCAACAGGTCGGTGGCTGGTGAATCGGGCGGGGCGAACCCCACCCGACCGAACCCGGCCCGACGGAATGCATCGGCGACGGCCCGGGTCTCATGGGCCTGATTCACGATGACTTCCTCGAAGGACTCTTCGCCCCGGTGACCGGAGACCCGCAGGAGTGCCCGGCCGCTGGTGGGGTCGTAATGGCGCCAGACTTCCAGGGCCAAGCCTTGGACCGGACCGATCTCCCGCTCATGCCAGGAGGCAAACCCCCGGCAGGTATTCAGGTCCCCCAAGAACCATCCCCCAGGCGCGAGGGAACGACGGATCTCCAAAGCCAACCGCCGGATTTCCTCCATCGAGCCCAAGTGGTTCAAGATGTTATAGAAGGCGGTGATGAGGCCGTAAGGGCCCCTCGGGAGTCCCGCTTGCATCCGTCCCGCGTGGAGCCGGCGCGGTTTTGTTCCGGGGTATCGCCGTAACCGTTCCCCGGCGAGGGCCAACATGTCGGGGGACTCGTCGAGGCCTTCCGCGTCCCATCCGGCCTGGAGGAAATCTTCCAGGGCCCGCCCCGTCCCACACCCCAAGTCGAGACAGCGTTTCGCGGACCGTCGGTGGGGACTCCCGCGGGGCATCCCCCCCCGCGTCCCCCCCACGAGTGGCGAAGACCGGTTTTCGTCGTTGGTTGTGAAAGACGCATCGTCAGCCTTCATGAAGCTGATGGCCCTTAGGGCCGATTGATGGGAATGTTCGGACCAGATTTCCTCGGTCCATTTGGCCAACCAGGGTCCATATCGGGAAGACGTCATGGTCTTTATTGTATGGAAGCACTCTCCCACCCCGGTAGGTGTTCCTTACAACTCTTGGGTGGGGCTGCCAGCCTGTCAAAAAACAGGTGCCCTTTCGGTCTTTTCTTGACATTTGGGGTGGTGAAGTGGGATCGGATCAAGAGGTGAAAATTTGTTTCGGGGGGTTTATCGGTAAACGAAACGACAGAATCGGTATAAAAATTGCATGAAAGCGATATCAAGAGCGGTACAATTCCAACGCTGAC